>CAYJJK010000033.1:0-25244 GCA_964370445.1 uncultured Oscillospiraceae bacterium
ACATAAGATAAAGGCAATGCTAAAAACCCGAAAAATTCAATCATAAAAAAACCTTCCCATTCTAATTTTTTCTTAATTTTTGTTTTGGATTCTTCCAAGTTCCCCTCAACGGAGGAGGATCATATCCCACCTTTCCAAAAGGGTTGCATCGTAATATCCTCCAAGTAGAAAGCAATAAGCCTTTTAAGCATCAATGAATTTCTATGCTCTCCATTCCATATTCTGAACAAGAAGGAGAAAAACGGCAATTATTTCCTAATAAAGGTGAAATCCACCTTTTATACCCTTTTATTAAAAAAATAAATATTTTTTTCATTTTTCTTGCACCTGCAAAAGGCCTTCCTTGTATAAAATCTGGTACAAAGTTTTTTCAAGTTTTGTACTTTTTAAATACACTGTTTTACCCCTGGCAACAAGAACAAAATCGTAAAAATCGGTACATTGTGGCAAAACTTCCTGTAATGCATAGCGAAGCACACGCCTTGCCCGGTTTCTTTTCACTGCATTTCCTATTTTTTTACTTGCAGTAATACCCACTCGTATTTTATTATAATTATTTTTTTTATAATATAAAACACATTCACTGTGCACAATGCATTTTCCCTTTTTATAAATACGGGCAAATTCTCTATTTTTATTTATGCTTTCATATTGCATAAAACCTCCAAAATAAAAAGAGACCACACAAAAAATTGCGTGGCCTCTTCACGTCTCTGGTGAGGCATCGGCAAATTGCCGACTAAGGGATTTCCTTATTATACCAAACGTTTGCTAATTACCCTTTAAAATGCTTTTGGATTATAAACAAATTTTTAACATAGCAATATTAAAAATTAAAAATATAATCATTCAAAATCTAACATAATTTAAAAAGATATTAGCACTGCAGGTATTTAGGTGTTTGTTAATTTTGCACGCCCTTTACGACGACGGCTTTTGATAACATTACGGCCGCTTCTTGTGCGCATTCTAGACAAGAAACCATGCTCACGGCTACGTTGACGTTTTTTTGGTTGAAAAGTCCGTTTCATTCTATATCCCTCCATATCCTAAACCCAAAAATGGGCAATCTCACTATACTTTTTTTAATCCTGCAATCATTAAACCTTGCGAATTTAGATTATACTTGATAACGAGCCTATTTGTCAATAGCTATTTTTAAAAACACAATATAATATACCGATGATAAGATATATTTTTATTAAACAAGCAAACACTTTACAGCAGGGCTTTTGGTTGCCAAACAGGCTTATTTATGGTATACTAAAAAACAATAAGTATATTGTAACTACAATAAAAACAGTGTATTTTATATTTTATTTTTCGGGAAGTGTGAATATTTTGGACTCATTTTTGGATATTTTTCAAGTGGCGAAAGATTTTTGTAAAGAAAGAGTTGCCCCTGCAACATATAATTTATTTTTTGCTGACTTAACACCGATTTCTTTTGAAAACGGTGTTGCTCTTATTGGCGTGCGCAGTGATTTTGTAAAAGGTGTTTTAGAAGAACGTTACGTGCCCATGTTTAAAGAAGCTTTTTTGTCTCTATTTGGCTTTGAGGTTAATATTTCCTTTGAAATTAAAGAGGAAAATACGGAAGTAGTGCCCATTTTAAATGGCGGCAGTTATGATTATAATTTTGATAATTTTATTGTGGGCCAAAATAATAAATTTGCACATGCTGCAGCTTTTAGTGTGGCCACAAACCCCAGCCATTCTTGGAACCCACTTTTTATTTATGGCACATCGGGACTGGGAAAAACGCATCTACTATTTGCCATCAATTGTGAAATAGAAAAAAAATTCCCGGATTATAAAATATTTTATGTAGATGGAGACCGCTTTACAAATGAAATCATCATGGCTATTAAAGAAAAGAAAATGAATGAATTTCATGAAAAATACAGAAATGCAGATGTTCTTTTGGTAGACGATGTTCAATTTATAGGAGGCAAAGAATCTACACAAGAGGAATTTTTTCATACATTTAACACTTTGTATAATGAAGGCAAACAAATTGTGTTGGCCAGTGATCGTCCACCAAAAGAAATTCGCAGTTTAGATGACCGTTTACGCACCCGTTTTGAATGGGGCCTTACAGCCGACATTCAACCGCCAGATTTTGAAACCCGGGTTGCCATTATTTTAAGAAAAGCTTCTCTTTTAAATTTAAATTTACCCAATGAAGTTGCAGAGTTTATTGCAAATCAACTTAAAAATAATATTCGCCAACTAGAAGGTGCTGTAAAAAAATTAAATGCATATTATCTATTAGAGGGAATTCCCCCTGTTTTAAGTGCAGCACAAAATGCCATTAAAGACATTTTAAGTGAATCTCAGCCCATCCCGGTTACCATAGAGAAAATAACCTCTGAGGTTGCACGCACCTACAATGTATCAGTAGAAGATATTAAAAGCAGAAAAAGAACAGCCAATATTTCAATTGCCCGTATGGTTTCTATGTATTGTGTTAGAGAAATTACCGGCAGTAGTATGGAGCTTATTGGTGTAGAATTTGGCAATAGGGACCATTCTACTGTTGTATACGCATGCAACACCATAGAAAGCCGCCTTGAAGCGGATACGCGCTTTAGAGAAACAGTAGAAGATATTATCAACAATGTAAAATCATAATCATTTTATGTGCCACTAAAACACAAAACAAAACATATAAAGTTTTTTGAATAAAGCTAATTTTACATTTGTGTTTTAAACAATTTATAAACAGTTAACAAAAAGTTATTCTCTCTATTAACACTTCATTTTTGCTATGTTTAATTCAACAATTTATTCACAACTTGTTAAAATAAAATTAAATTTGTAAAAATGCTTACTTAGCCAGTTTAGCACACATATTAACATATTAACACCCCCTACTACTAATACTAAAGTTAAAGTTATTTTTAAATGTTTATTTTAAAAATGGAGGAGACCCACATGAACATTGTTTGTGATAAAAAATTATTAACAGATGCTGTGGCCGGTGTTTCAAAAGCGGTAACACCTACTTCAGCTGTGCCTGTATTGCAAGGTATCTTATTAAAAGCAGATGGGTTTTCTTTAACACTTACTGGTTACGATTTAGAGATGGCCATTACCACCAGCATAGAAGCCAATGTTAAAGTGGCCGGAGAAATTGTATTACCGGCAAAATTGTTGTTTGATATGATAAAAAGCTTAGATGGCGAAGAAGTGAGTATAGATAGCGAAGAAAACATGTCTACAACTGTGAAAAGTGGGATTACGGAATATGATTTAATGGGAATGAGCGCCACAGATTTTCCGGAATTGCCAAACCCCGGTGCAGATAGAGCTTTTGAAATAGATGCAGCAGAACTTGCTTCTATGATTAGTACCACCATTTATGCTGTTTCTACAGATGATAAAAAACCGGCACAAACGGGAGAGCTTTTTTCAATTAGTCCTGGATATTTAAAAATTGTGGCTATAGATGGGTTTCGTTTTGCTTTAAGTCAACATCCTGTTATAACAGATAAAGAGATTGATGTGGTGGTGCCGGCAAAAACAGCCAATGAAGTGGCAAAATTGATGGGAGACGCAGGGCAAACAATTACAGTAGACGCAAATGATCGTTACATTGTATTTTCAAATACAAAATATACCCTTATCAGCCGCCTAATTGAAGATAGTTTTTTAAATTATAAAGATGTGATACCGGAAGGCTCTAAAACCAATGTAAATGTAGATGTAGCAAAATTTGAAAGAGCGATAGAAAGGTGCAGCGTAATTATCACAGAGCGCCTTAAAAACCCTCTCAGAGTTACCTTTGATGAAGACATTCAAATTAGATGCCAAACGGTAATTGGAAAAGTAAGTGATAAAATTGAGGCTGATATTCAAGGAGATCCTGTTGAAATTGGTTTTAATTATCGATATTTATTAGATGCATTACGATATTCTGGTTGCGATGAAGTAAAACTAGAATTATCAGGACATCTTTCTCCGGTAAAAATTATGCCCACAGAGGGTGATGATTTCTTATTTTTAGTGTTACCTGTGAGATTTAAAAATGACTAATAAAATAAACGTAAACTTTCACACGGATTTTATTAAATTAGATGCTTTTTTAAAACTATCTTGTGCATGCAGCACCGGTGGTGAAGCAAAAATCATCATTCAAGATGGTTTTGTAAAAGTAAATGATGAAGTATGTTATCAGCGTGGAAAAAAACTAAGAGATGGCGATTGTGTTTTATATCAAAACACTTTATATACCGCATGCAAAAAATCAATATAATTTGATAGGAGCGCTTCTTTGAGAGTCTCATCGGTTGAAATTCAACATTTTCGTAATTTTCAAAAGGATTTTTTTGAACCAGATGCAGAACTCAATGTGATTACTGGAGAAAACGGACAGGGAAAAACAAATTTATTAGAGTCTATTTTTTTGTTAACTGGTTCAAAAAGTTTTCGTGCAGGTAAAGACATAGAGCTTGTATTGCGTGGTGAAAATAAAGCAAAAATACTGGGAAATATAGAAAAAAACCAAAAAAAAGAAAATATAGAGATTTTTATTCACGGCCTCACATCTTTTAAAAAAGGTCGTTATGCTGAAATAAATGGGGTGGATTATGGAAGAGCTACTGCCATAGCAGGCAACTTCACTGCCGTTGTATTTGCCCCAAATCACTTGAGCTTGGTAAAGGGTAGCCCAGAGGGAAGAAGACGTTTTTTAGATGCTGCTTTATGTCAATTATATCCTGGATATATTGGTATTTTACGCCGATTTATACGTGCAATAACACAAAAAAATGCCCTATTAAAAAGAATAAATGAAACATCAAATTCTATGGATTTACTGGATATTTTTGATGAAGAATTAAGCGTAAGTGGGGCAGAAATTAGCAAACGGCGTGCAGATTATGTATCATATGTTGGCCAATATACAGAAGAATTTTACCAAAATTTATCTGGAAATAGAGAAAAATTAAAAATTAAATTTTTACCTTGCACCGGAAATGGAGATATAAAAGAATTACTAAAAAAATCAAGAATAAAAGATATAAAAACAGGGTTTTCTACCTGTGGGCCACAAAGAGAAGATTTTGAAACCACAATAAATGGTGAAAATATAAAAGTATATGGAAGCCAAGGGCAACAGCGCAGTGCAGTTCTTAGCTTAAAACTAGCAGAAGCGCAAAGAGCAAATGAGATTAGCGGTGAACATCCGGTGATGCTTTTGGATGATGTTTTAAGTGAATTAGATGAAAAAAGACAGACTTTTTTATTGTCGAAGATGAATGGAAAACAAAATTTTTTAACCACATGTGAGCCAACAATTATAAAAAAAACAGGTGGAAAAATTATTGTAATAAAAGAGGGAAAAATACAATAAAATAAAACGGAGAAAGAAAATGTATTTGCATTTAGGGCAAGAAACCGTAGTGAATGCCGATGATGTTGTGGGAATTTTTGACCTAGATACAAGTACAATTTCTGCAAAAACACGTGATTTTTTAAAAAATGCAGAACAAAAAGGTCAAGTGATAAATACCTCTTTTGAACTGCCAAAAAGTTTTGTTATCAATTGTAAAAAAAACACAAATAAATTTAATATTTATATTTGTCAAAATACGGCATCCACCATAAAAAAAAGACAAAATAATCTATAAATAAATTATAGAAACGGCGATGAAAGGAAGAACATGGCAAATCAAACGGTAAACAATGAATACGACGGCAGTCAAATCCAAGTTTTAGAAGGTCTTGAAGCAGTTCGTAAGCGGCCGGGCATGTATATTGGCTCAACAGGCCCAAAAGGATTGCACCATTGCGTTTATGAAATTGTAGACAATGCGATTGATGAGGCGCTGGCTGGCCATTGTGACCATATTCAGGTAAAAATAAAAGAAAATAATATTATGGAAGTGATTGACAATGGGCGCGGCATCCCGGTTGGTATTCAACCAAAAGTGGGAAAACCTGCTGTAACCGTTGTGTTTACTGTGCTTCATGCCGGCGGAAAATTTGGTGGTGAAAATTCTGGCTATAAGGTGGCCGGTGGTTTGCATGGTGTTGGTGCCAGTGTTGTAAATGCACTAAGCGAATGGCTTACTGTACAAGTACACACAAATGGAAGTATTTATGAGCAAAGCTTTGAACGTGGCAATGAAAAAGCACCACTGGAAATTGTTGGAACCACAGAGCTAAAGGGAACTACAGTTACTTGGAAGCCGGATGGCGAAATTTTTGAAGAAACTTGCTATGATTATGATACCCTGCTTACTCGTTTAAGAGAACAGGCTTTCTTAAACGCGGGTGTATGTATTACATTGATTGATGAAAGGCCCGGGCAAGAAAAAAATAAAACCATGATGTATGAGGGTGGTATTCGTCAATTTGTAGAGCATATTCATACACGTAGAAAGCTAAGTGTTTTGCATGAGCCTGTTATTCATTTTTGCACTGAAGTGGGTGATTCGGTGGCAGAGGTGGCCTTGCAATATAATGACAGCTATAATGAGCTACTTCTTAGTTTTGCCAACAATATACATACACCAGATGGCGGCACACATGAGCAAGGATTTAAAACAGCCATCACCAGGGCATTTAATGATTTTGGACGCGAACGTGGGTATATTAAGGAAAAAGAGGAAAATTTACAAGGAAATGATGTACGTGAAGGTATAACAGCAATCATTTCTGTTAAATTAAGTGAAGCACAATTTGAAGGTCAAACAAAAGCGAAGCTTGGCAATACCGAAATGCGTGGTATTGTGGAAAGTATGACCTATAATAAATTAAAAGAATATTTTGAAGAAAACCCAGCGCAAACAAAAACCATTTACGATAAAGCTCTTGCAGCAGCAAGAGCGAGAGAGGCTGCAAAAAAAGCAAGGGAGCTTGTGCGCCGTAAAACTGTGATGGACACAGGACGTATGCCCGGAAAATTGGCCGACTGCCGAGAGCGCAACCCAGAAAAAACAGAGGTTTATATCGTGGAGGGTGACTCTGCGGGAGGAAGTGCAAAGCTTGGACGTGATTCGAATATCCAAGCTATTTTACCCCTTTGGGGAAAAATGTTGAATGTAGAAAAAGCAAGGCTAGACAGAGTATACGGCAACGAGAAAATGATGCCGATTGTGCTTGCTTTGGGCTGCGGGATTGGGGACGAATTTGATTTGTCTCGCCTTCGCTATGGAAAAGTGTTTATTATGGCGGATGCCGATGTAGATGGTAGCCATATTTGCACTTTGCTGCTTACATTCTTTTTCCGTTTTATGCGCCCCTTGTTAGATGCAGGCCATGTATACGTTGCGCAGCCTCCCCTATTTAAATTGCAAAAAGGGAAAGACATTCGCTACGCCTATACAGATGAAGAAATGGTTGCCTTATCCAAAGAAATGGTAGAGCCCAAAATTAGCCGTTATAAAGGCCTTGGTGAAATGAACCCAGATCAACTTTGGGAAACCACCATGAACCCCGAAAACCGAATGATTGTACAAATTTCGGTAGAAGATGCAGAAAAAGCCGATGAAACTTTTAGCATTTTAATGGGTGATAAAGTGGAGCCACGGCGCGAATTTATTGAAGATAATGCAAAATATGTAAAAAATCTGGATGTTTAAATTACAATTTAATTTAAATTTACTAAGCATTTAATTTAATTATAAATTTCACTTGTTTATGTATTTTTTAAGTGCATTATAATTTTAAAAAAATAAGAAATAAATAAAGCAAATTGATGGGCACATAAAAGGGAATATTAAAACAGAATAAATGTTTTAAATGGCTTTGGAGGATTTATGGAACAAGACAGAAAAGCACATATCGAAGAATATCCAAACGCAACGCTCATTGTGCGTGATATTGAAAAAGAAATGAAAGACAGTTTCCTCGCCTATTCGATGAGCGTTATTGTTTCTCGTGCCCTACCGGATGTTCGAGACGGCCTAAAACCGGTGCATAGGCGTATTTTATATACCATGCACGAAAGAGGAAACGACCCAAGCCATCCATTTAAAAAATCAGCCGATACAGTGGGCAGTGTGCTGGGCAGTTATCACCCACATGGTGATGGCTCGGTTTATTATGCCATGGTACGTATGGCGCAAGATTTTTCTTTGAGATATATGTTGGTAGAGGGCCAAGGTAACTTTGGTAGTGTCGATGGTGACCCGCCCGCAGCTTATCGTTATACAGAAGCACGAATGAGCCGACTTGCCGTACAAATGATGACAAATATCGATAAAGATACTGTAGATTTTGTGCCAAACTTTGATGAATCAAAATTAGAACCCAGCGTGTTGCCGGCACGATACCCAAACCTGCTTGTAAATGGTTCTACAGGTATTGCCGTGGGCATGGCCACAAATATTCCCCCACACAATCTATGCGAAGTAATAGATGGTGTTACCCTTTTGATTGACAACCCAGAGGCAGAGCTTTCGGAGCTGATGGAGTGTATCAAAGGGCCAGACTTCCCCACCGGAGGCATCATCATGGGATACAGTGGCATCCGTGCAGCTTATGCCACAGGCAGAGGTAAGATAATGCTGCGTGGCCGTGCAGAAATTGAGGAACTCAAGAACGGCAAACATCAAATCATCATCACAGAAATTCCCTATATGGTGAATAAGGCAAAACTACAACAAGATATTGACCGCCTTGTAAAAGAAAAACGTATTGAAGGAATTACCGATATCAATGATGAAACAAACCGTGAAGGCATGCGGGTTGTGGTTGAAGTGCGCCGGGATATGAACCCTGAAGTGGTGCTGAACAAGCTATACCACATGACACAATTGCAAGACACCGTGGGTGTTATCATGTTGGCCTTGGACAAAGGCGAGCCAAAAGTGATGACATTAAAAGATATGCTTACAAAGTATATCGATTTTCAAAGTGAAGTGATACGACGCCGCACTATTTTTGATTTAAAAAAGGCAAAAGATCGTGCCCACATTTTAGAAGGCTTGCGCCGGGCTATTGATGTGGTGGATGAGGTAATTGCCACCATTCGCAGAACAAAAGGTGGCATTTCAGAAGCTAAACTCGCGGTGATGGAGCATTTTGATTTTGACGATTTGCAAGCTGCCGCCATTGTGGCTTTCCGCCTTGGTCAATTGGCAGGCCTTGAAATTGAAAAAATTGAAAACGAGTTCCAAGAGTTAATGGAAAAGATTAAATCATATGAAGAATTGCTTGCCGATGAAGGCAAAGTGCGCTCTGTTATAAAAGAGGAGCTTACGGTCATCCGCGAAAAATTTGGTGATGACCGCCGCACAGAAATTGCCATGGTTTCCGGTGAAGTGGATATAGAGGATTTAATTCCGGAAGAGGTTTGTGTTTACACCCTTACCCATGCAGGTTATGTTAAGCGCATCCCCGCAAAAGAATATCAAAACCAAAAACGCGGTGGGCGTGGTGTAACAGCACTTTCTCATAAAACTGAAGATTTTGTAGAGGAAATGTTCGTAGCATCTACCCACGACGACATCATTTTTGCCACCGATTTAGGCCGTGTGTTTCGTGTGCGCGGGTTTCAGGTATATCAGGGAAGCCGCATAAGCAAGGGGCTAAACATAGTAAACCTTTTGCAATTACAAAATGGCGAGCAAGTGAAAAATATGTTGCGTGTGCCCAGAGATCACGATGGAGAAGGCTTCCTTACTATGGTAACCAAAAAAGGTTATATTAAGCGCTCTCCCCTATCGGCTTATCGCAATATCCGAAAAAATGGCTTGATTGGCATACGCTTGGAAAATGATGATGCCTTGGCCTGGGCTCGCATCACAACAGGAGAAAACGAGCTTATTGTGGCCACCCGTGGCGGTTATGCCATCCGCATTGATGAAAACGATGCACGTGTTTTGGGCAGAACTTCACGTGGGGTGCGTGCCATTCGTTTAAAAGAAGAAGATCATGTTGTGGGTGTGTCCATTATAAAAGAGGGTGCCACCCTGATAACAGTAAGCGAAGGCGGCAAAGGCCGCAGAACAAGGTTAACAGATTATCGATTGCAAAAACGAGGCGGTAAAGGCCTGCTAAACTATCGCAGTGATTATGTGGCCGCTGTGAAATCTGTTACAGAAGAAGACGATATCATGCTTATTTCTTATCATGGTATCATCATTCGAATGCATGGCGAAGACATTAATCTTCAAAGCCGTTATGGTAGCGGTGTGCGTGTGATGCGCCTTTTAGAGGGAGATATGGTTGCCACCATTGCCCGTAGCCCAAAAAATGATGAAGAGGAAACAGCAAAGCCAGAGGAAGAAGAAGGCGAAGAGCTGAGCGCCGAAGAAATTGCAAAAATAGAAGCAGAAGAAGCACAAGAGGAAATGGAAATTGTAGAAGAAGAAGTGGAAGAGGAGACAGAGGAATAAAAAGAGAAAATTTAGAATACAAAGCAAAGTGATTTTAGGGGGCAATTGCCCAAAAAACCTTAGAACAAATTTGTTTTAAATCGTATTTGTTTAGTATTAAATCGTATATATTTTATCATTTTTGTTTTGCAAGGGATAAAATATAATATATATGTATATCAAAAATTATTCGTAGCTTAGCATTATAATAAAATAAAAAAATCCAAAAAAAGATTAAAAAATGTTTCACATAAAAAACACAAGTTTTTAAAGACAAAAGAGAGAAAATTTGCTATACTTTTAAAATGTGAAAAACGATGAGCCGCTTCAACGTAGGATGAAGAAAATAAGGCCAAACGTCTTCAAATTAAAGAGTATATACTGGAATGGAGAGATTATGAGTAAAAAAATGAGATGGATAGCAGGCGCACTGTACGGGGTATTATCTGTTTATGAGATGTTGGTTTTGCGTTATATTCTATCCAGTGCTGCCATCACAGATTTACCAATAGCATTAATTTGCCAAGTGGTGCTAATGACAGCTGCAGGGGCCATGGCGGTGTGGCTTTTGGCCGGTGCAAAAGCGCTGAGCAAAGAAAAACAACGTGGAATAACCGTGGCAACCGGATTGGTTGTAATTTTTCAATTGATTACTTATGCCACGCAGGTTATTGCTATAGATTCAACTCTGTCTGTGCTTTTCCCGTCCCTTTTAACAACGGGTAGCACCATGTATCAATTGGTTGGTATGTTGGTTCGTATGTTGTTGCTCGTATTGGCTGCTTTCTTTGTGCAAAGCGCCGGTGTAGAAGCCGATACAGTAGAGAGTTTGGCGAAAGAGGCAGAAGAAGAAGTAGAGGAACTGGAAGAAACGCTAGAAAAGCTTGAAGAAGCAGTGAAGGAAGAGATGTTAGAAGCATTGAATGAGCAAGAAGAGGCCAATGAGGACGATAAAAAAAGTGAATAAATAGAAAAGGGCGAAAAGCAAAGAAAATCTTTGTTTTTCGCCCTTTATACAAATAAAATATTAATAAATAATAAATATTAATTAATATTATTAAATTAAAATGGTTTTAGATTGCAGCAAAGCATGTGCACGTAAAACGCCGGATACCGTTTTTGCATCTGTAATATCACCTTGAATAACACGAGTAAAGGCCTCTTGTAAATCCATCCAGAAAACAGACAAAAACTCACCTTCGTCCAAGGCTTGCTCTGCCGGGTGGAGGCCGGTTGCCAAAAAGATATGTATGGTTTCGGTGCAATAGGCGCAGGTGGGCAATATGGACCCAAAAGGTTCCAAATAGTCTGCAACCAAACCCGCTTCTTCACGCAATTCGCGGCGGGCTGTTTCTAAAGGTGGTTCGCCCGGTTCTACCTTTCCGGCCGGAATTTCCAGCATTTCGCGTCCCACAGCATATCGATATTGGCGCACCATAGCGATGTGTCCATCTTGACGCAATGCCACAATACCAGCGCCACCATTGTGGTGCACCACCTCTCTAAAAGCAGGCTTTCCATCTTGCAATGTAACTTCATCTAGGGTGACAGTAAATACCTTACCAGAAAAAATTTCTTTAGAACTTTGCTTTTTTTCAAAAAATTCACTCATGATGGTATCCTTTATAAATAAAATTATTGAGCTCGATATTACTTTTTATTATGGGCAATAAACCATGAATTTGTCAAATAAAGTATAATATTAGAAAAAAATTCTTTATTATATTTAAAAATTATCAAGGACAAAAGGCTGAAGAACAGTACAAAGAACAAAGATTTGCGTTAAAAGAAATAAAAAAGGCAAAAAAATAACGAGAAAGTTGTGAAATAAGTGAAGATTATGATGGACTTCTTGTGTACCGTGGAGCGTAGTGTTACAATAAAGTAACAGTTTAACAACTGTTTAAGATCAATTGTCTTAAGCAGCGACGATATTATTGAAAATTGGAGGAAAGAACATGCCAAGAGCCAAAAAATCGATGGATGGAAATACAGCTGCCGCACACGCAAGTTATGCGTTTACCGAGGTGGCGGCCATCTACCCCATTACCCCATCCTCCCCCATGGCCGAAATGACAGATACTTGGTCTGCCGGTGGAATGAAAAACATGTTTGGAGATGAAGTGGCTGTTATTGAGCTACAAAGTGAAGGCGGTGCCGCAGGTGCTGTGCATGGCTCATTAAATGCAGGCGCCCTTACCACCACCTATACAGCAAGCCAAGGTTTGCTTTTGATGATTCCCAATATGTATAAAATGGCAGGCGAGTTGCTTCCCAGTGTTATCAACTGCTCGGCTAGAACACTGGCAACCCATGCCCTTTCTATTTTTGGCGACCACAGTGACGTATACGCATGTCGTCAAACCGGCTATGCCATGCTGGCAGAGTCAAACCCGCAAGAAATTATGGACTTAACACCTGTAGCACACTTAGCAGCCCTAAAAAGCCGTGTGCCTTTCCTCAATTTCTTCGATGGTTTCCGCACCAGCCACGAAGTGCAAAAAATTGAAGTATGGGATTTTGACGAGCTGACAGATATGATGGACGAAGAAGCTTTGGCCGGTTTCCGTGCAAGAGCTTTAAATCCGGAGCACCCCACCATGCGCGGTAGCCACCAAAACCCGGATATTTATTTCCAAAACCGCGAAGCCTCTAACCGCTATTACGAAGCAGTGCCCGGCATTGTAGAAAACTATATGGGCGAAGTGAACAAGAAACTTGGCACCGATTACGGCCTGTTCAATTACTATGGCGCACCCGATGCAGAGCGTGTGATTGTGGCCATGGGTTCTGTATGTGATGTGACCGAAGAGGTGATTGATTACCTGCTTGCCAAAGGTGAAAAAGTAGGCCTCATAAAAGTTCGTCTTTATCGCCCATTTAGCGCAAAACATCTTGTGGACATTATGCCTAAAACGGCTAAAACCATTGCCGTGCTTGATCGCACCAAAGAGCCAGGCGCTTTGGGCGAACCTTTATATATGGATGTTCTCACCGCTCTTAACGGTAAAACAAGCGCTAAAATTGTGGGTGGTCGTTATGGTCTTTCTTCCAAAGACGTTCCCCCGGCTTCCATTTTTGCCATTTACAACAATTTGGCTGAAGCAGAGCCGAAAAACGGCTTCACCGTGGGCATCGTAGACGATGTGACCAACCTTTCTTTGCCGGAAGCCAAAGAGTGTGCCGATACCACACCGGTGGGCACGGTTTCCTGCAAATTCTTCGGCCTTGGTGGCGACGGCACCGTGGGCGCCAACAAAAACAGCATCAAAATCATCGGCGACCACACAGACAAATATGTGCAGGCCTATTTCCAATACGACAGTAAAAAAACCGGTGGTATCACCATCAGCCACTTGCGCTTTGGCGACAAACGCATCAAGGCACCATATTTTGTAAGCAAAGCCGATTTTGTAGCTTGCCACAACCCCAGCTATATTGATAAGGGCATCCACATGGTGCGCGACATTAAACCCGGTGGCAAATATTTGGTCAACACCCAATGGAGTGCTGAAGAATTGGCCGAGCATCTTTCCGGAGATGACAAAAAATATATTGCAGACAACAACATCGAAGTATACATTGTAAATGCCATTGATAAAGCGCGTGAAATTGGTATGGGCAAACGCACCAACACCATTTTGCAAAGTGCTTTCTTTAAGCTGGCAAATGTAATTGCCATCGACGATGCCGTAAATTACATGAAAAATGCCGCCAAAAAGAGCTATTCTGCCAAAGGCGACGCTGTGGTGGAGGCAAACTATAAAGCCATTGATGCCGGCGTGGATGCCATTGTAAAAGTGGATGTGCCCGACAGCTGGAAAAATGCAAGTGGCACAAACGCCCAAACCAAAGCCAAAGGCGAGAAGAAATTGGTTGGCATGGTAAGCAACATCATGGAGCCGGTAAACCTTTGCGATGGAGACAATATCCCGGTTTCTGTTTTTGTAGACTATGCAGACGGCACTTTTGAGCAAGGTGCGTCCGCCTATGAAAAACGCGGTGTGGCTGTGGACGTGCCCGAGTGGCAAGAAGACAAATGCATTCAGTGCAACCAGTGTGCCTATGTCTGCCCACATGCTACCATTCGTCCGTTTGCTCTTAACGAAAGCGATGTAAAAAATGCACCAAAACAAACACGTTGCGCTGCCATGAAGGGCAAAGGCGTGGAAGATTTGAAATTCATTCAAACCGTAAGCCCGCTGGATTGCATGGGTTGCGGCGTTTGTGAAGCGGTGTGCCCGGCACCCGGAAAAGCTTTGGTGATGAAATCTCGCGAAAGCCAAATGCAAAAGCAAGAAGTGTTTGATTATTGTGTAGAAAATGTTGATAAAAAAGACGGCATGATGAGTGAAACAAGCGTAAAAGGCAGCCAGTTTAACCAGCCTTTGCTTGAGTTCTCGGGCTCTTGTGCAGGTTGTGCAGAAACGGCCTATGCACGTTTGGTTACCCAGCTGTATGGCGAGCGTATGTATATTTCAAACGCCACCGGTTGCTCTTCCATCTGGGGCGGCCCTGCGGCCACCAGCCCCTACACCACCCATAAAAACAGTGGCCACGGCCCCACTTGGGCAAATAGCCTGTTTGAGGATAACGCAGAAAATGGCTATGGTATGTATCTTGGCCAACGTGCCATTCGCTCACGCCTGAAACGCCGCACCGGTGATTTGCTGGCATTAGAGGCTGTGGCAGAACTGAAAGCTGCAGCACAAGCATGGCTGGATAGTGTAAATGATGGTAAAGTCAATGCAGAAGCGTCCAAAGCTTACATTGCAGCCTTAGAGGCAGCCACAAATTCTGGCAAAAGCTGCCCTGCTTGTGACCTAGCGCGTAAAATCTTGGCCGAAAAAGAATATCTCTCCAAAAAGAGCATCTGGATTTTCGGTGGTGACGGTTGGGCCTATGATATCGGTTACGGGGGGCTTGACCATGTATTGGCTTCTGGCGAAGATGTAAACGTATTTGTTTTTGACACCGAGGTATACAGCAATACCGGTGGCCAGGCAAGTAAAGCAAGCCAAATTGGCCAGGTGGCACAGTTTGCAGCGGCAGGTAAAACCATTGGCAAAAAGAGCCTTGCCGAAATGGCTATGGCATATGGTTATGTATACGTGGCACAAATTGCTATGGGCGCAGACCAAAACCAAACCATTAAAGCCATTGTGGAAGCCGAAAGCTATCCGGGCCCGTCCTTGATTATCGGCTACAGCCCCTGTGAGATGCATGGCATCAAAGGTGGCATGGTAAACTGCCAAGCTGAGATGAAAAAAGCAGTGCAGGCCGGCTACTGGCACAACTTCCGTTTTGATCCACGCAAAAAGGCAGAGGGCAAAAACCCCTTCACCATGGATAGCAAAGCGCCCACCGGAGATTATCTTGAGTTTATCACCAGTGAAACGCGCTATACCCGCTTGAAGTTGAGCTTCCCAGAGCGTGCTGAAGACCTGTTTGCAAAAGCTGTAGCAGAGAGTAAAGATCGCTACGCCTATCTTACTCGTTTGGCCGATTTATATGGTCCTCAATCATAAAGCAAGAAAAATAAGGTTATTCCCCCTTGGCAATCAAAGCCAAGGGGGTTATTAGTGAAAATGGCATTTAATATATTAAAAATAAAATTAAAACAATTTACTCAAATTTAATTTATGTTTTAATGTATGGCACTTCAATACATTTTAATGAAAATACGCCATTTTTATTGTTATTATAAGGTTTAATATAAAAGTAATTTTAACTTTATTATTAAAATTTAATATAAATAAATAGCCAATAAAAACAAAAGCTTGCAAAGAACAGACAATGCGACTATGATATAAGATAAGACTTTTTATAGTAAGCAGGAGGAAAATAAATGGAAATTCAACTAAAAAGAACAGAAAATCCAAAAGCAAAACCACAGGATGAATCAAAATTGGGGTTTGGCCGTGTAGTAACAGACCATATGTTTTTGATGAATTACGACAAAACAAAGGGGTGGCATGATGCACGAATTGTGCCATATGAAGCATTTCAAATGGACCCGGCTAGCCTTGTTTTTCATTATGCACAAGAGTGTTTTGAAGGCTTGAAAGCCTATCGTCGTGCAGACGGTGAGGTGCAGTTGTTTCGGCCCGAAAAAAATGCTCAGCGCTTAAACAGCACACACCGCCGCTTGTGTATTCCGGAAATTCCAGAAGATATTTTTGTGCAAGCGGTAAAAGAATTGGTGGCCACCGATGCAGATTGGGTGCCAACCGAAGAAAATACCAGCCTTTATATTCGTCCTTGCACCATTGCAACAGAGCCTGTTTTGGGTGTAAAACCAAGCGATCAATATCTTTTCTTTATTATCTGCTCTCCTTCCGGCCCCTATTATGCCGAGGGCGTGAATCCGGTGAAAATTTTTGTAGAAGACAATTTCACTCGGTCTGCACCGGGTGGCACAGGTTTTATTAAGTGTGGAGGCAACTATGCATCTAGCCTTGCCGGCCAAATGAGAGCCCATGAACTTGGCTATAGCCAGGTGTTGTGGCTGGACGGTGTAGAGCGTCGCTATGTGGAAGAAGTGGGCAGCATGAATGTATTTTTTGTGTTGGATGGTGAAATTTGGACTGCACCCACGGATGGTACTATCCTGCCGGGCATCACTCGTATGAGTTGTATTGAACTGATGCGAGACTGGGGCTATACGGTTCGTGAGGAGAAAATTACAATTGACACCCTGATTGAAGCTGCTAAAAACGGAAAATTGACCGAAGTGTTTGGCACTGGCACAGCCGCAGTGGTAAGCCCGGTAAAAGCCATTGGCTACAAGGGCGAAGATGTGCAAATTGGCAACGGAAATATGGGAAAAGTGACAGAGAAACTATACAATCAACTTACAGGCATTCAATATGGAAAGCTTGCTGATGACAAAAATTGGATTCTTCCTGTAAAGTAAAAGGCAAGATACACATAGGAAAAAGCGGAAAACAAGAAAAAGACCGAGGAAAACTCGGTCTTTTTCTTGTTTTGGTTTAAAATTACTGCATAATTAGATTGCCATCTGCATCTAAGGTGATATAGGAGGCATTGCTGCGTGTTAAGCGCAATAATTCTTTCAAACGCTTTTTCTCGTCGGGCAGGTAAAAAATATAGGCAACGCCTTCGCGCTTCGCGCGTCCCGTGCGACCGATACGGTGTGTGTAAAATTCATTGGAAGTGGGAACATCATAATTAAATACAGCATCCACATCCTCTACATCGATACCACGCGCTGCAACATCGGTAGAAATTAATATGTGCAGTTTTCCTTCGCGAAAACGTCCCATAATCTGATTACGCTCTGCTTGGGAAAGGTCACCGTGTAAACAATCAACATCAAAATGCAAACGAGCCATTTGGTTTGCCAACATGCCGGTGGTATATTTTGTGTTGCAAAATACCATTACACGCTCGTATTTGCCGTTCACAATCAGTGTGGCAAGGTCGGGCAGTTTGTTGCGCCCGGTTGTTTCTAGGGCATATTGCGTAATTTTGGGCATTGAATCCTGCACCGGCTGAACGGTGAGGTCCTCAGGGTCTCGCTGATAAAGCCAGCCGATATCCATCACCTCGCGGCTGATTGTGGCCGAAAACATGCAAAGTTGCTTTCGGTTTTTTAAGGATTCTAAAATTTTCACCACATCTTTATAAAAGCCCATGTCCAGCATCTCGTCCGCTTCGTCCAACACCACGCGTGTTCCCCCAGCCAAATTAACGCTACGACGCTTCATATGGTCCATTAGGCGCCCGGGTGTTGCCACCACAAGTTGCGGCCCTTTTTTAAGTTGCTCCATTTGCTTTGTGATGGCCTGGCCACCATAAAGGCAGGCTATGCGCAGTTCTGGTATAAAGTGTGCCAAATCACGCAAATCTTCTGTAATTTGCTGCGCCAGCTCCCGCGTGGGTGCTAAAATCAAAGATTGAATCTTATTGCTGTGGCGGTTTATATCACACAAAAGTGGAATGCCAAAGGCACAGGTTTTGCCTGTTCCGGTAGGGGCTTTGGCCGTGATGTCCTTGCCATCCATCATAGGCGCTATGGCCATTTCTTGGATTTCGGTCAACTCTATAAATCCCATTTTCTCAACTGCTCTACGAATTTCGGGCGAAACGTTTAACTCGCTGTATAGCATATGTATTGATATCCTCTCCGTTATGTGCGTTTATGGGCTATGTTGCCCATAGGTTTATGGTTAGTAAAAGGCAAACTGTGCCTAAATAAAGAAGCATACCTAAATTAAAAATACAGGATAAAACAAAGGAGCGCTTCCCTGTGAAAAGGGTGATTCCATTTGCGTCTTCCAAGGGGTGAACCTTTGGTAATTTTCGATAAAATGTAATTAAAAAGATGATGGAAATGGGAAATAAAATAAACATAAAACCAGAAAAAATATAGGCAATGGTCTCGTTTAAGCCAACAAGATTCGGAATGATTAAAAGCCCTAAAGAATTAAGTAAAAAATGCAAAGAAATAGGCACCCACAAACGTTTTGTGTGCACATAAACACCCGCCAAAACAAGGCCCAACAAAAAAGCATAAAGAATTTGGCTTGGGTTGATGTGGAAAATACCAAAGCATAAAGCGCTAAATAGAATATATACCTTGTCGCCATAGCCGGATAATTTTCGATATAACATATATCGAAATATAAATTCTTCACCCACAGCAGGCACAGCAACCCCAAAAATAAGCAATGCCGGCCAGTCAGAAACATTTACCAGGGTTTCTAAACTGTTTGTATATTCAAACGAAAATACACGCTCTAAAAAAAGGAAGAAAAATTCGGTTAAAAAGCCAACGCCATACATAATGCCAAAACAAAATAACAGCACAACCGCATACTTCCAAAAAGGCAAAAGATTTGCAGTGTTTTGTTCAAAGGTATGATTTGGCAGGCGTGCTATGATGAGCAAAAATATGGGAGCACCTACGGCATACAAAGACAAATCGTTAACCAATAAAAGGCCCCAATTGCTTTCGTATAAATTTGGTATAAATTGCACCAATAGTGTAGTGAATAGTATAGCCGCCAAATTCCACGCAAGCAAAAAAATAAACAGTGCAAAACCAAGCCGAGAACAAACAGATTTTAAAGTGGGTTGCATGATATCTCTCAACTTTCTGTGCAACATAATTCGTAAAACGTCAAAGAGAACACACAACAACAGGCATATGGCTATCTATATTTTTTCTTATACTGTTGAGGAGATAAGCCATATTCTTTAATAAAGGCACGATAAAAACCTGCATAATCTCCAAAGCCACATTGTTGATAAGCTTCTTTCACGGGAACGCCGTCCATCATGGCTTCGCGCCCAATTTGTAGGCGTCGTTTTACAATATAATGATATAATGAGGTACCGGTTTGCTTTTTAAAGCTGTGTGCCAAATGAGAAGGACTAAAATCAAATTGTTCTGCAAGGCTTTCTACCGTTAACGCCTGTGCGCAATTGGCATGGATATAAGAAAGGATTGGTGTGAGACGATGTGCTATACCCGCTTGCAGATAGCCGTCGTTTTGAGATACCATGCGGTTAATTTGGGCTATTAACACACCAATTAAGGCCTTTGTAGAAAGTTCTGCGTTCAGTTGGTTGTTTTGACACTCTAATACAATGCGCTCAAACACTGTTTCTAGCTCTTCACGTTCTTCTTCGGGGAGATGAAGCAAAAAAGTGTGCTGTTGTTGCACTTTAGCAAAGGAAAAATCGGCATCATCATCCTGTAGCTGAAGAAAGGTAAAATATCGGCGCGACATCCATATGCTATAGCGCCAAAACGGGCAACCTTTTTGTTTTAAAGAAGCGCTTACCATAGCACCGGCCGGCATTAATAAAATATCACCGGCACGCAAACGAAAATACTGATCTTCCACCCAGTAATCGGCGCCACCTTCCACCACATAGATAAGCTCATACACCTCACGCAAGGTGGCCGGAATTTGCCCGGGCGTTGTATCCCGTGTGGTGGTGGCCTCGTAATCGGATTTTCTTAGCAATACTGCACCAGCCAAAGTAAAGCCCTCCCCTCTGCCATTTCACGGCAGGATTCGATTTTTAAGTATGCAAGACCTGCCTCATGATACAGGTACTTCTGATTATTTAATTATACGCGATTCATAGCTGTTTTGGCAAGAATGAAAACTAAAAGTGACTATATTTTTCGTTTTATTCTTTAATTCCTCTTCTTTTTTGCAAAATCTGCCGGATTCCCTTGGAGAGCATTTGTAAATTAAGCAGAAAAACCAAAACCAATAAGATGGCATTCCAAAGCCATGAATAGGGCAGTTCATACAATAAAATGGCGGTCATACCTAAAAGCAAAAGAAGGTTGAGAACAATCAAACCGAAACGGAATTTAACGCGGATAAGATGCCGCGTGTTGAATACGCGAATGACAAACACCAAAGCATAACAAAGAAGTGTGGCCAAAGCAGCGCCATTTGGGCCAAAGCGCGGAATGAGCAAAGCATTTAGGGCGATGTTGGCAATTGCACCAATGCAAATGGTAATTAAAGAGAGCACCGATTTTTTCTCTACCATATAGATGCTGTTTAAAAAGGCAACAAAGCTGGAAAATACAGAGGAAATAACCAAAAGAGGCACATACCGCCAGGCAATATAATATTCTGGGGCCACTAAAAGCTGCATAATCCACTGACAACCAAACAGTAAAAAAGCGGCCACAACAAAGGAAACACCGGAAACTGCCTCAAATACACGCGAAAAGAACTGATCTCTATCTAGGCCTTGTCCGTCTGTAACAGCAGATAGTTGCCAAGCTTCTGTAAAAATAGTGGCCATAATGGAAACAATGGTTGGGATTTTGTAAGCTGCGGCATATAAGCCATTTTCTTCAGCACCCCATAAATAAGAGATAAAATATCGGTCGCTGGCATTGGTAACCCACCAAAACATAAGGGCAGGCACAAGGGGCAAAGAATAGCGCAGCATGGTTTTAAGCAGGCCCAAATTTAATTGTTTAAAGCGCAGGTATTTCCAAAGGTGTGCCACGAAAAACAAGAATAAAACACTTAAAGCGTCGGCGCAAATGATAGAAAGCAAGTAGCCCGTGCCACCCATTTGCAAAGCCACTAAAAAAAGCACATTAAAGCCCACGGTATATGCTGTAGACAACAGGCCGTCAATGGCATATAGGCGTGTGTAAAGTTTTGCACGAACAAACTGGCAGCAGAGCGTGCGCAGGCAGGAGATTAACACATAGACATACATCAATACTACATTTCCGTCTAGCACACTGACTTGTGAAATAAGCGGAAAACATAAAATAAGCACAGAAAAACCCATGCCGATGGCCAAAAGTCCACCGGAAAAAACATCCCGCTTATCGATGCCTTTTTCAAGGCCAAAGCGGATAACAGCATTGGAAATACCCAAGCTTACAAGCGGAATAAGCAAATTTGAGCTGGCTACAACCAAATCCACAATGCCATAACTTTCGGTGGTAAGGTAGCTGGTGTACAGCCGTGTTAATAAAAAGCTTAGGATTTTGCTGGAAAATGTGCTGATGGCAAACAAAGCCGTGTTAGAAAGTAATCGTGTGTACTTATTGCCGGTCATGTGCGCTTTTCCTCTCCAAAATGCGGTGTTTTCAAAGGGTGTGCCAAACCCCGGATATAGGGTATTACCCTCTTAATTGTTTTCTACGTTCACGATAGTCTGGCATTAGCTTCGCCATTTCTGCATGAAAGCCGGGCCCGTGGTTTGGGTGCAAAAAATGGACATATTCATGTAAAATCACATACTCAATTAGGGGGTACGGTTGCTCTGCAAGGCGGGTGCTTAAGGTGATTTTTCGTTTGCGTGGATGGCAGCTTCCCCAGCGGCTTTTCATGTCTCGCACCGAAAGAAGGGGTTTCTCTGTTAAATGCTGTGCAAACAGGGGAAATATTTGGTCACTGATCTCCGCAAAACGAACCAAACACTGCTCTTTTGTATAAATACAAGGCAAAATAGGTTTAAGGTTTTGCATTTCCTGCTGCTTTTCAAAAATCCAACGAGACTTGCTTTGCAAAAAAAGCTCGATATCTTTGCTGGGCATGCGCAAAGGTGCGCTTACATAGATGCTACCGTCACGCCGTATACGCAAATTGAGGTTGCGCACTTTTTTACGTTCCAGCCCATAGTGCACCATACCATGTGTTGTGTGTAAACTTTTTTCCATGCAGCTCCTTCATTCGGTCACTTGTTAAAATCTTATGCTTGTTTTAAGAGACAAAGGCAATTGCAAAACAAGCAAGTGTCATAATTTTTCATCGGGTAATTTTTGGAAATACCGATGAAAAACCCGAGGTGTTGCTAAGATAAAAAACCCCGCCGCAAGAGGAAAACCCCACTTGCAGCGGGCTGTTTTTTAAGTGGCAGTTTTTACTCGGCCACTTCCTCAAAACTGTCGTCTCCGGAGGCACCACATACAGGGCAAGGCTCTGGGTGAACATCTCCTTCAAACACTTCTCCACATACAATACAACGCCATTTTTTCATCTGTCAAACCTCCTAATTTTATACTGTCGGTATAAAACAACACATAATTTGTCTTGTTTTATGCAAACATCCAAAATGATTGATCGTATTAGTATTGTGTGCAAACTCGCTTTAATAAAAAATCCATACTGTATTATTTTAACAAAGCGGCAGCAAAAGATTTAGCAAAATCACGTGCTTGCTGCAAATTTTCTGCGCTAGGCTTTAAACGCACGCGCAGGCCTTCTACAGGGATAGTCATGTGCAATTGTTCAAGGCGCGCCGTTAAATTGGGCACAGCCTCGCCGCTCCAGGCATAGCAGCCAAAAACACCTCCAAGTTTCCCGCGTTGGCACACAGGATTTAGGCATAAAATGGATTCATAGATGGGCGGTAAGGCATCACCTAACATAGTGGGGCTGCCCAGTAAAATAGCATCGGACGAGGCCAACGCACTTTGAGCGGCAGCCATGCCATCTTCCACAAGGTCAAATGTTTCTACATGAGCCACACCATTTTCAAGTAAACTTTGCTGGATGGCCATGGCCACCTCTCGTGTGTATCCATAGGCACTAACATATACAAGAGCCACCGATTTTTCAGAATTTTCTTCAGGGGTGCTCCATTTGCGATATAAATTGAGATAATGGTGAATATTTGTACGCAAAATAGGGCCATGACCGGTGCCAATAAACTCTAGCGGAAGGTCTTGTATCTTATCTAAAGCACGGCCAACATGAGGGTATTTGTAGGGCCCCATGATGTTGTCGAAATAATACCGATAGGCATCTGCAAAGGTTTCGGCATCTTTGATAAGGTCGTTAAACAAAAGAGGATCAGCATGGTGGCAACCAAACATGTCGCAGGTGAACAGTGCTTTTTGTTCGGGGATGTAGGTAAATTGTGTGTCGGGCCAATGCAACATGGGCGCTGAAAAAAATTGAAGATGCATGCCACCAAGATCTATTTCATCTTTTTCGCCAACCGCACGGCCGTTGAAAGGCTGGTTTAAAATTTCGCCAAGAAAAGTGATGGCGGTGTTGCTGGCAAGTACTTCGGCGTTTGACGCCAGCTTTAAAATACGAGACAGACAACCGGAATGATCCGGCTCTGTGTGATTGAGCACAATATAATCAATTTCAGACGGGCTGCAAACCTCGCGGATGTTATTAAGCCATTCATCATAAAATTTGTTTTTAACGCATTCTATCAAAACCGTTTTGTCGTTTCCGCGAACAAGATAGGAATTATAGGTAGTGCCGCGCTTGGTTTCCATAATAATATCGAAAACACGAAGTTTTTCGTCCATAACCCCAACAGACCAAATAGAATCTCGAGCTTTAACTGCAGCCATCTCTTCCACCTCACCATGCAATATTTTGTATAAATAAATTATTTATTACGCAGTGTAAAACAAAACCGAAGCAACATACCCACAAATAACAGCTTGCCCAAAAGGCTGATAAGCCCAAGGACGGGAGCGTGGGAAGACCAGAGAAAAGAAAGCGATGAAATACAAGTGCAAAGGCCTGCAAGGCCAAAACCCAAGGCGCAGAAAAGTGCGTTTCTTTTTTCGGCCAAAGCTGTAAAAACACGATATAATAAAATGGCCGAAAAAACAAAGAAAATTACCTGAAAAAAACCATAGAGGTAAGAAAAAACAGTATATGCTGTGCCCAAAAGAAACAATTGCAAGCCGCTGATGACACAAAGGATAAGGCATACGATAGCTGTTTTTCCGGCACCGCCATTTGGGCGCTCAAGCACGCGCACGCCATTAAAAATCAAAACCCAACCCACCGCATCAATGAGAAGGTCAAGCCCCATAAACGGCAACGTGAATAAAACAAAAAGGAAGCCAAAAAACATCACGGCAACTGCATTGCCAAGCACGGGGCGCAAGGCTGCAGGGGTGCTGTTTTTGCTCATTCTTTTCTAGCCTTCAGATAATCCTCAAAACTGGCAAATTTGGTTTCGCCCGGGGATGTATCGCTGATAAGGCGGATAGAATTGTCTTGTGAAAGCTCTTCTTCACTAAAATGAAAAAGACCATTTTTATCTGTTTGGATTTCCGGCACTTTTGGTGGTGCTTCTTTTTCCACTTTTTCAATTGGCTTGTTTTGTCGGTTTTGCCGGTTACGGCTACGATTATTGCGACGATTGTTTTTGCTCATCTGCCCATCTCCTCCTTGTGTTTTATCGCCGCCATTTTCTGAAGGTGTGGCAGATCCGCTCCACACCGGCCGCCGTGTAACGATATTTTTTGCGGCAGACGCAGTTGCCGAAAGCTGCGAACTTGGTGCGGGCGCACCATGGGAAGCTGGTTTTTGCGCAACTGGCTTTTGAGGAGACGATTTTTCAGATGTTTTTGTAACTTTTTTTTGTTTGTTGTTTTTGTACCCCTTTTGGGTATGATTGCTGGTCTTTTTTTCT
>CAYJJK010000034.1:0-363 GCA_964370445.1 uncultured Oscillospiraceae bacterium
TGAGATGATGCGTAAAATTGTGCCCGAAAGCAAACAAAAACTTTTAGAGCTCAATTTTAAAGCGCTAAATATGGGGTTTGAGGCTTAATTGGCCGGATAAAACATAATACAAGGAAAAGGAGGAGAAAGTCATGTCAAACTTAAATCAAGAAATTGGCGAGCGCATCAAAGGTGTGCGCGATATACAAAATCAAACACAAGAAGAATTTTCAAACAAACTGGGCATTACCCCTGCGCTTTTGGTGCAGTATGAGGAGGGCAGTGTGGAGATTCCAGTGAGTATCTTGCATGAAATATCCTCCTGCTTTGATGTGAGTATCACGGAACTGCTTACGGGGGAAAGCGAAAAGCTTTCGGTATATT
>CAYJJK010000034.1:373-15707 GCA_964370445.1 uncultured Oscillospiraceae bacterium
TGACTATCATTCCCTAGCGTAGAAGTTTGCGATGCGTGTGCTAGATCCTTACCTCATCACGGTAACACGGGATGCACAAAATGAACCGGTGCATATGATGAGCCACGGCGGACATGAATTTTTGTATGTTCTTGAAGGCTCTGTATGTGTCACTGTGTCAAAATACAGCACAGTTTTAAACGAAGGCGACACGATTTATTACGATTCTACCTACCCGCATGGGATGAAAGCTATAGGCGAAAAGGAAGCAAAATTATTAGTAACCATTACGGGGAGGGAATAAAGTGGCACTGATTCATCAATACTGCAAAACAGATTTTACATCCTATGAGGATTTTTTTGAGAATTTCAAAGTGGCTATGCCCGAACAATTTAACTTTGGCTATGATGTTGTAGACAAACTTGCGGCCGAGCAACCGGATAAAACTGCCATTGTTTGGTGCAATGATTTGGGCGAAGAGAAAATTGTTTCTTTTGCCGAAGTGAAACGCATGAGCGACAAAATGGCCAACACCTTGCATTCTTTGGGTATAAAAAAAGGTGATACAGCCATTGTGATGCTGAAACGACGTGTGGAATATTGGTATTTTACCATTGCCATGCATAAAATTGGAGCTATCTTAATTCCGGCCACACATATGCTAAGCGTAAAAGATTTAGTGTATCGCATTGAAAAAGCAGATATTGACATGATTTTGTCGGTAAATGATGCAGAGTTATGTAAAACCATTGACGAAGCCGTGGAGAAAACCGGCGGCAAAGTGAAAGTGAAAGCTGTTTTGTGCGGTGAGCGCAATGGATATCTGGATTTTAATGCAGCCGTAGAAAATGCCCCCGAGCAGTTTGAGCGTCCAACTGGTGAAGACGCCGCCAACAGTGAAGACATTATGCTGGCCTATTTCACATCAGGCACAACAGGCCAGCCCAAAATTGTAGCGCATGACTTTTTTTATCCCCTTTGCCACATTACAACTGCCCGCTTTTGGCATGATCTGGATGAGAATGATTTGCATCTTACAGTGGCGGATACCGGCTGGGCAAAAACCAGCTGGGGCAAATTGTATGGCCAATGGATTTGCGAGGCGGCAGTGTTTGTGTATGATTATGAAACACGTTTTAAGCCAAGCGATTTTTTGCGTTTGATCGATCAATATAAAATCACATCTTTTTGTGCACCGCCCACAATTTACCGTTTTTTAATCAAGGAAGATTTGGCACAGTATGACCTAAGTTCTTTGAAAAAATCTTCAGTGGCGGGCGAGCCGCTTAACCCAGAGGTGTATGAAAAATGGTTGGAGGTTACCGGCCTAAAATTGCGCGAGGGCTATGGGCAAACGGAATGTACAGTATTGTTTGCCACAAATCCTTGGTGTGAGCCAAAGCCGGGCAGTATGGGCCTTGCTATGCCATTAACTTGTTGTGCCATTTACGATGAGTATGACAAAGAATGTGAAGTGGGCGAAGAAGGCGAGATTTGTATGCCGGTGCCCGACATTAAAAATCGTCCTCTTGGTTTGTTTACAGGCTATTATAAAGACCCGGCACTTACGCAGAGTGTGTTGTACAATGGCATTTATCACACAGGAGATACTGCCTGGAAAGATGAAGATGGCTATGTTTGGTTCCGCGGGCGCAATGACGACATCATCAAAAGCTCTGGTTATCGCATTGGGCCATTTGAGGTGGAAAGTGCCCTTATTGAGCATGCGGCCGTGTTAGAAACCGCTGTTACCGGTGTACCTGATCCGGATCGTGGCTATAATGTGAAGGCAACAGTAGTGCTTGCGAAAGGCTATAGCGCCAGCGAAGAACTAAAAAAGGAATTGCAAGAGCATGTCAAAAGTGTAACTGCCCCTTATAAATACCCAAGGATTATAGAATTTGTGGAAGAGCTTCCCAAAACCATCAGTGGAAAAATCCGCAGAGTGCAAATACGTGAAGAGGATCAAAATAAGTAAAGCCAGTAACTTGGTTGTTTTGCCCTGTTAAATATTAGATGGTGTCGATCACCTACAACAGCTTTTGCAGAAAATTGGCAGTGTGGCCTGTTTAAAAGATAGGGCCATAAAGGGCGGGCAAAATCGTTTCTTTATATTTGCAATGAGCCATGCAGGCCGCGCATTAGCGCAGAACGAACTTTAAGTATGTTAGTTACAAAAAGTAAAAACACCTCTTGCAAAGCAAGAGGTGTTTTTATGCAATTTTTAGGGTACATCCAGTTTTATCATCACACTGGGCTTATTGTTCTCCGTGCTTTGCTGCTAAGTCTGCTAGGGCATCTTTACGCGATAAGTTTAAGCGTCCTTGCTGATCGATTTCTGTCACTTTAACCAGCAGTTCATCGCCTACTGCCACAACGTCTTCTACGCGCTCTACGCGCTTGTTGTCTAGTTTTGAAATGTGAACAAGGCCCTCTTTGCCGGGTGCAATTTCAACAAAAGCACCAAAGTTCATAAGGCGTGTTACCTTGCCCTTATAGATGGCGCCCACCTCAGGGTCTTCTACAATGGTTTTGATGGTGTGTAATGCACGTTTGGCATCGTCGATATTGATGGCCGAAATGTAAATATGCCCATCATCTTCCACATCAATTTTGGCGTTGTTGCTTGAGGAAATTTCTTGAATTACCTTGCCGCCCTTGCCAATAACATCACGGATTTTATCCACATCAATCACAATGCTTAGCATTTTCGGTGCATAGTCCGAAAGTTCTTCGCGCGGCGCAGCAATGGCGGGTTTCATGATATCTTCCAAAATGTAAAGGCGCGCTTTGCGGCATTTTTCAAAGGCTTCTTCCACAATTTCATAGCTCAAACCGTCAACCTTGATGTCCATTTGGATAGCGGTGATGCCGTTGCGCGTGCCACCTACTTTAAAATCCATGTCCCCGTGAAAATCTTCCACACCTTGGATGTCCAGCATGGTCATCCAACGCTCGCCTTCTGTGATGAGGCCGCAGGAAATGCCGGCAACAGGCTCTTTAATGGGTACACCGGCATCCATTAGGGCCAATGTAGAACCGCAGATGGCTGCTTGGCTGGTAGATCCGTTGGAAGACAATACTTCAGACACCAAGCGCATAGAATAAGGGAAGTCTTGCACACTTGGTAGCATGGGTAAAAGTGCACGCTCTGCAAGGGCACCATGGCCAATTTCGCGGCGGCCCGGGCTACGCGGTGCTCTGGCTTCGCCCACAGAGTAGGGCGGGAAGTTGTAGTGGTGCATGTATCGTTTGTGCTCTTCGGTAGAAATGTCGTCGATAATTTGGGCATCGCGCATTGTGGAAAGTGTTGCCACCGTAAGCGCCTGGGTTTGTCCACGTGTAAACAAACCACTACCGTGTGCCCTTGGCAATAGCCCTACCTCTGCGCCCAAAGGACGAATTTCGTCGATGCCACGCCCATCTACGCGCTTGCCATCATCTAACAGCCAGCGGCGCACCACAAGCTTTTGCATTTTGTACATCAGCTCGTCCACTACTGCGCTGCCAAAATCGGCAGAGTAGCGCTCTATCAGTTCGTTTTGAATGGGGGTTAAGCGCTCGTCGCGGATATTTTTATCATCGGTATCCATCGCTTGTTTAAAGCGATCTAGGTAGGTGTTTTTTACCTCGGCAAGCAAGTCGGCATCCAGCTCCATAGAGGGGAATGCTACTTTTTCTTTACCAATAGCAACTACAATCTCATTGATAAAGGTAATGATTTTTTTAATTTCGGCATGTGCCAGCTTGATGGCATCCAACATCGTGGTTTCATCTACTTCGTTTGCACCGGCCTCAATCATCACAATTTTTTCTTCGGATGCAGCCACCGTTAAAGCAAGATCTCCGCTTTCGCGCTGTTCCTCATTGGGGTTTACAATCAGCTGGCCGTCTACAAGGCCCATCATTACACCGGCCAAAGGCCCATTCCACGGGATATCAGAAATGGAAAGCGCAATCGAAGTGCCAATCATACCTGCTACTTCAGGGCTGCAGTCTTGCTCTACGCTCATCACCGTCATCACAACAGCCACATCGTTACGCATATCTTTTGGAAATAGCGGACGAATTTGACGGTCGATTACACGGCTGGTTAAAATGGCTTTATCTCCAGGGCGACCTTCCCTTCTCATAAAAGAGCCGGGGATGCGCCCTACAGCATACATTTTCTCTTCAAAATCAACGCTCAGCGGGAAGAAGTCTATGCCTTCTCTGGGGCGGCTGCTCATGGTGGCGTTACAAAATAAACAAGTTTCGCCATAGCGGATAAAACAACTGCCGTTTGACAGACCGCCCATTTTGCCAACTTCTACTTCTAGTGGACGCCCGGCTACCTCTGTTTTGAAAACACGGTAATTCGGGAAGTTTGCCTTTTGGCTCATTGGGTTTTGCATTTCACTCAATTCTTTTTCCTCCGTTTCTGCTTTGGGCCATCATATGGCCTTTTACATCTGGCAAGCGAAGAAGTTTAGCAATCAAGGCAACCTTTTAAGGTATGTATCGTCAAAAGGTTCCGTTCATTGCTAAGTTTCTTCGTCGCATTTGTGTGTATAAAAAACCTGAAAGTGCGTGCCAAACCGACGCGCCACTTTCAGGAGTTTTCCTGTTCTATTTACGTAAACCTAGGCGAGCGATGAGGCTGCGGTACCGCGCTACATCTTTCTTTTGCAAATACTTCAGTAGGTTACGACGTTGGCCAACCATTTTCAAAAGGCCACGGTTTGAGTGGTGATCTTTTGGGTTTTGTTTGCTGTGGGCCGTTAAATGGTTGATGCGTGCTGTAAGCAAGGCTACTTGCACTTCCGGGGAACCGGTGTCACCTTCGTGCACGGCATACTCTTTCATAATGTCTTGTTTGTTTTGCATTTTGTTCTCCTCAATGTTTTAAATTCGCCATTTGCCCGGTAGCGGTGTTGTGCCATGTGTGAGGAACAAGCCAACTACTGTGCAAAGGTACTTTAGTTATTATAGCAGAAACCAATTGTTGTTTCAAGGTTGAATATACAATATATACATCGATTGCCCAATTGTGTTTGACAAACCCGCTTGACATTGCACAAATCGCTGACTTGTAGGGCTGTTTTTAGAAAGATGATAACGTTGATGTAAAAAAATTAAAGATAGGCCAGCGCTTTGAAAGGCCTTTGTTTTGCGTGCAACAGCCCCTTTTTCTGCAAAATGAAAATAGGCACCCTATTTTAAATAAATATTCATTTTATCCTTGATTAATCCCCTAAAACATTGTATAATATTCATAAGTTACCTATTTTTATTCGAAGGGTTGAATATATGAGAACACATAAAGTATTTATCGATGGTGCAGAGGGCACCACCGGGTTGCGCATTCAAGAGCGCCTTGCAAAACGCAGTGAGATTGAACTGCTTTTATTGCCGGAGGAGCAAAGAAAAGATGTGCCTGCGCGGCTTTCTATGATTCAAAAAGCAGATGTTTCCTTGCTTTGCTTGCCGGATAGTGCCGCAAAGGAAATTGTGGCGTTGGCACCGCGTGATGCCAAAATATGTGATGCCAGCACGGCGCACCGCACATTGAGCAGCTGGCAGTATGGTTTTCCGGAGCTTTCTAAGCGCCGCAGTAAAATTGCAAGCGCCACACGTGTGGCTGTGCCCGGTTGCCACGCAACAGGTTTTTTGGCGCTGTGTACGCCACTTCTTGAGCAAGGTGCGCTTTCGCTTGAAACAGCATTGCACTGTTTTTCGATCACCGGTTATTCCGGGGGTGGCAAGCCCATGATAAAAGTGTATGAAAGTGAAGAAAAACCAAGTGATTACAACGCCCCAAGGCTTTATGGTCTTGGGTTACAGCATAAGCATCTGCCGGAAATGCAGGCCATTGCAAACCTTTCGGCACCTCCACTATTTTGCCCGATTGTAGACGATTATTATAGCGGCATGCTTGTCAGCGTCACGTTGCCGATGCAAGCATTGTCACATCCACACAACAGTGCACAAGCACTTCGTTCTCTATATGCCCAGTATTACCAAGGTGAACAGCTTATTTCAATACGTGAGGCAGATGAAAGCCCATCGGATGGCACATTGAGTGCGTCCACAATGGCAGGGCGAGATTCGATGGAGATTTTTGTTTGTGGCAGTGATGCGCAAATTTTGTTATCTGCCCGTTTTGATAACCTTGGTAAGGGGGCATCCGGCGCGGCTGTGCAATGCATGAACCTGATGCTGGGGCTAGAGGAAACACAGGGGCTTGTGCTGTGATTTTTACATTTGTGCATCACGTGAATTTTAAGTAAAGACGATTATTTTACATAGTAAAAGCTGCCCTTTTTGCAAGTACTTTGCCCTAGGGCATATCCCAACATTAAAATACCAAATTTGGTTTTGGAAAGGATCCTGTTATGAAATTTAAAAAAGTTCCGGGTGGCCTATGTGCCAGCTACGGGTTTAAAGCGGCCGGTGCACATTGCGGCATTCGCCGTAATACCGAAAAAAAAGATATGATGATGATTACTTGTGAGGTGCCGTGCACAGCGGCCGCTGTGTATACACAAAACAAGGTGAAAGGTGCGCCTATTTTACTGACGCAACACAACATAAAAGATGGGCAGGCACAAGGTATTTTGTGTAACAGCGGAAATGCCAACACATGTAGTCCCGGTGGGCTAGAGATTGCCAAAGCTTGTTGTAACCTTGCTGCGGCGGCCACGAACTTAAAACCGGAAGATTTTGTCATCGCCTCTACGGGGGTTATTGGCCAAGAGCTCCCCATGGCTCCTTTTGAAAGTGGCATCCCAAAGCTTGCAGCTGCCTTGAGTGAAAACGGTGGTAGCGATGCTGCAGATGCCATTATGACAACAGACACAAAACGCAAAGAGTTTGCCTATGAGTTTGAGCTGGGCGGTAAAATATGCCACATTGGTGCCATTGGCAAAGGCAGTGGTATGATTAACCCAAACATGGCCACAATGTTGGTGTTTATAACAACGGATATTGCTATTTCTTCAGAGTTGTTGCAGAAGGCATTAAGCAATGAGACCGTAATGAGTTTCAATCAGCTCTATGTAGATGGAGACACCTCCACCAACGATACTATGGCCATTTTGGCCAGTGGACTTGCCCAAAATACGTGTATTTGTGAACAAAACGAACAGTATGAACTGTTTTGTGAAGTGCTACATAAAATATGCGAAAATATGTGCCGCGCATTGGCCGCTGATGGCGAAGGAGCCACAAAATTGCTTGAATGTCATGTGGAAAATGCGCCTTCAGCAGAGCTGGCACGCAAAATTGCCAAAAGTGTGGTGGCAAGTGATCTTTGCAAAACGGCCATGTTTGGCGAGGATGCCAACTGGGGGCGTGTTTTGTGTGCCATTGGCTACACGCCGGGGGATTTTTCTGTAGACGACATATCGCTGGTATTAAAAAGTGATGTTGGTGAGGTACTGGTTTGCGAAAATTCTATTCACCATCCATTTAGCGAAGAGCATGCTTCTAAGGTGCTTGCAGAAAGCAATATTCAAATTCTTATCGATATGCATAACGGCAACGGAAGTGGTGTGGCTTATGGGTGTGACCTTAGCTATGACTACGTAAAAATCAACGGAGACTACCGCACTTAACCTAAAATATAAGAGGGACAATTTTTATGGAACAACCCAGAATTAACGTGATGGCCGATGTGATGCAAGAGGCTATGCCCTACATACAAAAGTATAAAGGTAAAACGATTGTTGTAAAATACGGCGGAAACGCCATGACAAGCGCCGAATTAAAAGATGCAGTGATGAGCGACTTGTTTTTGCTTAATTTGCTGGGCATCCATGTGGTGCTGGTGCATGGTGGTGGGCCGGATATTTCAAGCGGGCTTAAGCGTATTGGCAAAAAAAGTGAGTTTATTGACGGGCTGCGTGTTACAGACAAAGAGAGTATGGAAGTGGTGCAGCAGGTGCTGGCCGGCAAGGTAAATAAAGACCTTGTGGCGATGCTAAAAGGGCAGGGGATTGGCCTTTGCGGCATTGATGGTGCCACACTTTCTTGCAAAAAGCTAGAGCCCATAAGCCCTGAAAAAGATCTTGGCTATGTGGGAGAAATAACCAAAGTGCGTACCACGATGTTGCGCTTTGCATTAGATTCTGGCTTTATACCGGTGGTGGCCACCATTGGTGTGGATGAATTTGGGACGGCCTATAATGTCAACGCAGACACAGCTGCCTCAAAAATTGCCATTGCCTTGGGAGCCAGCAAACTGGTGAATATGACGGATGTGGCAGGCCTTTTGATGGATAAAGATGACCCTTCTACGCTAATTACTAATGTAGAAGTGGGGGAGGTGTCCTCTTTGATCGAGAGAGGGATTATCTCCGGCGGCATGATTCCTAAAATTGAATGTTGTGTAGATAGCCTTACACAGGGCGTTGGAGAGGCAGTGATTGTGGACGGGCGTGTACCGCATTCCATCTTGTTGGAGCTGTTCTCAAAACGCGGCAACGGAACCTTATTGTATGCAGCAAAAGATTTGAAATAGGAGATTTTATGGACACTAAAAAACTTATACAGCTGGATGAAACATATGTTTTGCCTACCTATGGGCGGTTTTTACCCTGTCTTGTTGAGGGCAAGGGTTGCTATGCAACAGACAGTGACGGAAAACGTTACCTAGATTTTGGTGCCGGTATAGGGGTGAACAGCCTTGGCTGGTGTGATGAAGAATGGGCAAGCGCCGTCTCGGGGCAGGCTTCTCGTTTACAGCATGTTTCGAACCTTTATGGAAGTGAACCCGGTTTTGTGCTGGCAGAAAAACTTTGCAAGCGCAGTGGTGCGCATAAGGTGTTTTTTGCCAACAGTGGCACCGAGGCAAACGAGGGTGCTATCAAAGCCGCGCGCAATTACTCTTTGCAAAAATATGGCCAAGGGCGAAGCCGTGTGCTCAGTATTCAAAACTCTTTTCATGGACGCACTTATGGTGCTTTATCTGCCACCGGCCAAGAGGGCCTTCAAAGCAAATTCATTCCGATGGTTCCGGGGTTTTTGTATTTGCCGGCAAACGACAAAGATGCGCTGCAGCAAGAGCTTGCAAAAGGTGATGTTTGCGCCATTATGATTGAGCCTATCCAGGGCGAGGGTGGGGTGTTGCCATTTGCCACAGAATTTTTACAGACGGTGAATGAAGCTTGTTCCAAGCAAGATGTTTTGATTATCGCCGATGAAATACAAACCGGTGTAGGGCGTGTGGGTACATTTCTTGCCAGCGATTTATTTGGCCTTACACCGGACATGGTCACCTTGGCCAAAGGTCTTGGCGGCGGTCTACCGATTGGTGCTATACTTTTCAACCAAAAAACGGCGTCTTCGCTTGGCAAGGGAGACCACGGCACTACCTTTGGCATGAACCCGGTGGTTGCGGCCGGTGCCGGCGTGGTGGTAGATCGCTTGGATGATGTATTCTTAGAAGAGGTTGCCAATAAAGGTGCATACTTAAAAGATGCTTTGAGTAATTTGCCCAACGTATTTGATGTACAGGGTGCAGGTTTGATGTGGGGGTTTAGTGTAAAAGAACCCCTCACAGCTGAAGCGCTGCGAAAGGCCTGCCAAGACAGAGGGCTTCTTGTTTTGTTGGCAAAAAACCGTGTTCGTTTATTGCCGCCGCTTATCATCAGCAAAGAGGAGTTGCAAGCGGGAATTGACATTATAAAAGAAGTGCTGCAAACTTAAGATAACTGAAAAAAGCGTTTTAAAAGCCCCACGCATTGTGTAAAACAATGCATGGGGCTTTATATGGTTTGAGTTTTGTTATTTTTTGCTAAAACGCAGTAGCTAAAAGCTAGTGTTAAAAGAACCCTGCTTTACCGTGGTCGATCCTGGTCGCCATCTGCCTTAAAAATGCAGTATTGTGCAGCATCGCTTGTAAAATAGTAATAGTCCGTATTTTGAAACAAAGGGGGCTGCAAATAATTGGGAACGATATTTTCGGTATCCTCTTCTAAACGCTCTGTAAACCCTGTTTTGCGCAGCAGATCTGCTTCAATGCCCGCGCAATAAAAATCTGCATATTCTGCGTGGCAAGCTTGCATCAGTGTGTCGATGGCTATGCCAAGTTGTGGCAAAAGATGAGGGCTTCCAATATAGTCTACAATGCGAAGTACAAAGGTGTTTTCTGCTGAAATGGTTCTTGTAATGAGAAGGGCCTGTGGCGCATTTGAAGAACAGGCGTCTTCGGCAGCATACACCTGATAGCTTTGGCCGGGATAATGAAAATAACGGCGTTCTATATGCCAAAAATCTTTATAAGGGTTTGCCTTGGGGATTATAAAACCGCTGGTCTTAAGGGCATTTATGCTTGGCAAAAGACGCAAAGTGAGCGAGCCAGACACCGGTAGAACTGTTGTGTTTTGCACGCGTGCAAGTTGATAGCATTCCTTTTGGGCCAAACGATAAAAATGACCCATACGCCCTGTGCTAAACCCTAAAAACTCGTAAAACACGCGGGTTTTTGGGCGGATGTTGTTACAGCTTATGCTGCGACAACCCACCAGCTGCATAATTTTTGCCATGAGCTCAAGGCCTGCCCCGCGTTTTGTTTTGTCTGCCAGCCAAAAGGAAATCCAGACATCCGGGTGCTTGCCTTGGCTGGCCGGAATATAGCCTGCCAAGGCGGCAAGCTCGCCCTCTTCTTCGGCTAGGGCAAAGTGTAGGCAATTGCCTTGGCCTTCAAAATAGTAGGCAAAAAAAACAGGGTTGTCTAAAAAAGGATCCGCAGAGTCCCAATGCGTGTGTATAAAATCTAAAATAGCTGATTTATCGGATTTTTGTGCCAAACGAAACTGCAATTCGCCCAAACTGTATCTCCTTCGCTATAAAATCGAACTGCCTCCGGTGATGGGAAGAACAACCCCGGTGATAAAAGCGGCCTCTTCGGAGAGTAAAAATTCCATCGCAGGGGTCACGTCATCCACACGGGCATTGCGGCCCATGGGGTTTGCCTCGGCACTTGCTTGCACCACAAGGTCCGGCGTTTCAGCCAAAAAGCTTGTTTCCATCATGGCGGGCGCCACACAGTTTACGGTGATGTCACTTGCGGCATACTCTACAGCAAGGCTTTTGGCAAGGCCTTTCATAGCCTCTTTCACCGTTACATAAGCAGACATAAACTTGGGTGGAACACCGATTACATAGCTTGTTAGCATAAAGAGAACACGCCCACGTTTTTGTTTGGCCATTTTGGGCAAAAATCGCTTTGTAATGGATAAAATGCTACCAATTTGCACCTGAAAATCCAGGGCAAACCGTGCCTCATCAAAATTTTTAAACTTTGTGTTGATGGCACGCAAAGCCGGAAGGTGAATGATATGGCTGGGCACTGCATCCAGCATGTCCAAAGTGAGTAAAAACTGTTCTACTGCTTGCGCTTGTGTTAAGTCCACATCGAAAGTGCGAATGCGCCCTTTGTATTGTGTGCACAGTGGTGCCAGTTTTTCTAAATCGCCACAACCCTGCCCTAAAAAGGTGCTGTCGGGCTCTTTTTCTAATAGGCGTTTTAATAAATCTCTGCCCACGTCGCTTGTTGCGCCGGTGATTAAATAGGTGTTCATTAGGGTTCCCCTTCTGTTGGTGTTTCTACACCTGCTTGTATCAGCCCACGTGTTACGCGTTGCCCGTGTTGGTTTACAATAGACGCCTTGATAACGATGGTGCGAAAGGTTTCGTTGATTTCAGATATTTTTCCGGTAACGGTTAAGGTGTCGCCAATGTATACGGGCTTTGCAAATTTTGCTTCAACACTGTGCAGCAGGCAGCTTTCCCCGGGCAGGTAAACTCCGGCCAAGGTGGAGAATAAGCTGGCCGAAAGCATGCCATAAACAACGCGTCCTTTGTGCCCACGTTGTTTGGCGTGGGCATCTTCCATATGTATGGGAGAAATGTCTCCGGTAAGTGTGCAAAACAAATCCATGCTGGTTTCACTTACTTGCATAGAAAACGACGCCTCCATGCCCACTTCCAATTCTTCAAATGTATACCTGTTCATGCGTTTAGCCTCTAAGACGCTCTAATAAATCCAGCAAATCGCCCACGTTTTGTAGGTTTCTCACATCGTTTAGCTGAAATTTTAGGCCATATTTTTTTTCGATGGCCGTTAGAAGGTTGATTTGTTCTAGGCTATCCCAGTCCTCAATGTCGGCAGCGTTGGTGGAGTTGCTCAGTTCAATGCTGTCATCATCAAAATTATCGCGAAAAATTTCTTGAATTTCTTCCATCATTTGTGTTCTATCCATTTTGTGTTCTCCTTTTTAAGGTGTGTTTTAAATGAGTTCGATTACTGTATTTTTTTTGCCATACTCTTTTGGAATGTGATAGCAATAATGGCGGTGGGTTTCGCTTTCTTCCAAAAGTTCAAAACCAAGCGAATCATAAAATTCTTTCACCAACATATTTTTTGGAGATTTAAGCCAGCTTGCATTTAGTGTTTTAATGCCTTTGGCACTTGCTTCTTTGACGAGCGTGTCAAACATAGCATATTCTAAATGGCGTTTAAATACACGGCAGCTCATCACCCAAAGCTCAATGGTGGCGCTTTCGTTATCTTTTTCGGCCAAAATCACAGAGGTGATGCCGTTGTCTCCAAAGCGGTCTGTTAAACGGCCACAAAGCAGCAAGCTGCTCGGTGCACGCATATGGCTTTCTATTTCGGCTGTTGTATAGCGGTGTGTGGTGAGGTTGAATTGGTTTGTTTTGTTGATGAGCTGGCTCACACGCTCCAGCCTCTCCTCTGTTACAGATCCTATTTCCGCTTGCATAGCAAGGCTAAGCAGGTAATCTTCATAATTGCCAAAGCTGGTTTCATCTTGCTGACGCTGTGCATTTTGGCGATACATTTCGCCGCGTTTTTTATCGTCTTCCGATAGCGCTGTCACTTCAAAGTAGCCACATCTATCCACCGTGTGAATCGAGCGCTCCACCTCGCCTATTTCCGGTACAGCCACCCCTGCAAGTTCTCTTTTAATTAGCTCACGCTCAGCTGGGTTGTCATCTAAAAAGACAAAACTATCTGTTAAAATATTGATTTCTTTTGCCATCTTAGCAATGCTTTCGCTTTTTGGCCCCCAGTTGGCCTCAAAACAGACAAAGTCCTTGCGTTTTAAAGGGCTGTCGTCACGCTCAAACCCACTCAGTGCAGCCGCTTCTTCGTTTTTAGAAGCTACGTTTAACAAAACGCCACGCCCAGCTAGCATTTTCAAATAATGTTGAAATTCGGCAAAGGCCATGCCTTGCGGGGTCTCATCGCCAAGCTCCACACCCTCGGCCCCCACTTCACCAATGACACCACCCCAAAGTGTGTTGTCTAAATCTACAGCAATCGCTTTTTTGGTGAGGCCAAAAAGGCTTTTGAGAAGTGTTGCAAGGCTATGGCACAAATGGGGAATATGTGCAACGGCACAGGCGTATTTATAGGCATACCACGCCGCATCATCACTCCAGCTTTCCAGCCCGTATAGGGAAGACAGATAGTTTAAGTCGTGTAGGTAAAGTGAAGGATGCCCAGCAGCATACTGTGCCAGTTTTTCATTCAGCTGCCGCACATGCCACACACGTCCGTGCACATCCCAGGCATCCATATTGCCAAAATTGCGCCAGCGTGGCAACTCGAAATTGTTTTGCACCACAGGACAGCCCAGTTTTTCTGCAGCTTGCCACACCGCCTCAAAACGACGATATTCGGTTTCGCATTTTTGTTTTGCCTCTTCTTCGCTATCTTGCGGCAAAGGCCAATGCTTCAAATTTCGGCTGCTGGTGTGTATGTATAAAACATCCGGTTTAAAAGCGGCAAGCTCTCCGCTATCAAACACAACATTTTCGTAAAACAGGCCATAGTCGCCTTCAAAAAAGGTGGGGCAAATACCAGCGTTTAGCAAAAAAAGCTCTAGTACGTTTTTTACTTCGCCCACAGTGGTTCCGCTTACAATTGCAATCTTTTTTTCTAATAGATTTGGTTGTTTTAGCAGTTCCTTTTTAAGTGCCCGTTTTTTTTGCAATACAGCGGCCGCATCAAATGGATATTGCAACGCTTCCATGGTTTCCTCCCGAAAGTGTATTCTCTCTTCGTTATTATAGCAAAAAATTAAAAAAAAACAAAGAGAACAGCCAAGTTGCATTTTGTAAATACAAACTTGTTTTGTATTTATTGGCACACAAAGTGGGAAATGTATTGAAAAAAAGGGTTTTTTGTTTTATACTGAGCCCAAAATAACATAAAGGAAATTGGTTTATGATTATTATCATTGTAGGGGCAGGGAAAGTAGGGGCCACCATCGCGGCCTACCTATGTAAAGAAGACCATGACGTGACAGTGATAGAAAAAAAAGAAGATGTTCTAGACGAGCTGATGAACGCGAGGGATGTGCAGGGTGTTTGTGGCGATGGCGCCATTTATTCTGTTTTGGTGGAAGCTGAAGTGGAAAAAGCATCTCTTGTGATTGCAACTGCGGCCTCGGACGAAATTAATTTATTATGTTGCATGACGGCCAAGAAAATGGGTGCAAAACACTGCATTGCAAGGGTTCGAAACCCAAACTATGTAAACCAAATTCCTTTTATGAGAAGAGAGCTTGGGTTTTCAATGATAGTAAACCCGGATTTTCAAACCGCTATTGAAATTTCAAGGATGTTGCGTTTTCCATCTGCCATCAAAATTGAGAGTTTCTCTAAAAACCGCTTGGATTTGGTAGAGCTAAAAATAAACAAAGAAAGTAAACTTGCAGGGGTGCCACTAACCCATTTGCAAAAAGTTTTTGGTGTGCAAGTGCTGGTTTGCGCCATACAAAGAGATGCAGATGTGGTGATCCCAAACGGGAATGCGGTGTTGGAAGAGGGAGATAAAATATACCTAACCGCATCACACAGCGACTTAAATAAATTTTTCAAACGGCTTGGTATCTTGAAAGACCCGATAAAAACCGTTATGATTATAGGTGGAGGCAGAATTGCCTACTATTTAGCGCAGCAATTAAGCGATAGCGGCATGCACGTGAAAATCATTGAGAACAATGAAAACGTCTGTGTTTCTCTGGCCGAAAGTTTACCCAAAGCGTCTATTGTTTATGGAGACGGCACAAAGCAAGAGCTTTTGTTGGATGAGGGAATAGAAACGGTGGACGCCTGTATATCCCTTACGGGAATTGATGAGCTAAACATGATTATCTCGATGTATGCTGGAAGCAAAAATGTACGGAAAGTGATTACAAAAATCAACCGCAGTGAATTTATTGACATGGCAGAAAACTTTGGCAGTGACAGCATTGTGTCCACCAAGTTAACTACGGTAAGTACCATTTTGCAGTATGTAAGGGCAAAACAAAATTCACATGGCACCAGCATCATCACCCG
>CAYJJK010000034.1:15717-23908 GCA_964370445.1 uncultured Oscillospiraceae bacterium
GACGTGCTGAAGCACTTGAGTTTTTTATGAACAAAAAAACAAGTTTGATGGGCGTGCCGCTTAAAGACCTAGACATACGAAAAGATGCCATCATTGCAGGGATTGTGCGCGCCAATGTGGCGGTTATTCCCGGTGGCGGCAATACCATTCAAATGAATGATAATGTGGTTGTTGTTACAACCAACCAACACATCAGAAATATAGAGGATATCCTAAACCATGGCTAAAAAAGGAATAATGATATGAATTATCCGATCGTTGCAAAAACGCTTGGCAAAATTATGCTGACGATGGCGATATTGATGGGGCTACCCATGTTTGTTTCTTTGGCCTACGGTGAAAAAATCGTATATGTGTACCTTATCCCAATTGCCATTATTATGGCAATTTCTATTCCCACACAGTTATTTCTAAAACCAAAGGCGCAAATGCGTGCAAGGGAAGGGTATGCCATTGTGGCATTCAGCTGGATTTTGCTGTCGCTTTTAGGGTGTCTTCCCTTTATCATCAGTGGGGCCATCCCCTCGTTTGTGGATGCTTTTTTTGAGACGGTGTCTGGATTTACCACAACGGGAAGTAGCATTTTAACAGATATTGAATCGTTACCCAAAAGCTTGTTGTTTTGGCGAAGCTTTACCCATTGGATTGGTGGTATGGGTGTTTTGGTGTTTGTGCTTGCGGTTTTGCCCAGCACCCAAGGCACGGAAATGCACCTGATGAGGGCAGAAGTGCCGGGGCCAAAAGTGGGCAAACTTGTAAGCAAGATGCAGTTTAGTGCAAGATTGTTGTATGCCATCTATTTGGGCCTTACCATATTGGAAATGATTTGCCTTTTAATTGCAGGGCAGCCTCTTTTCGACAGCGCGGTGAATGCTTTTGCCACAGCCGGAACCGGTGGGTTTTCTGTTTTAAACACAAGCATAGGGGGGTATCATAGCCCTGCCGTGGAATATATCATCAGTGTATTCATGTTGCTATTTGGCGTCAATTTCAACTTGTTTTATTTTTTGCTGATCAGAAAGTTTACCCAGTTTTTTAAAAGTGAAGAACTTAGATACTATTTGGCCATTGCCGGTGGTGCGATTGTATTGATACTGATCAACATCTACCCCATGTACGGCAATTTTGAAGAAACGTTTAGAATCACATTGTTCCAAGTGGCCTCTATCATCACAACAACGGGTTTTGGCACGGCAGATTTTAACACGTGGCCAGTTTTTTCACAGATTATTTTGGTGCTGCTGATGTTTGTTGGGGCCTGCGCAGGCTCTACGGGTGGTGGCCTTAAAGTTTCTAGGGTGGTTATCTTATTTAAACAGGCACTCAAAGAGGTGCGTCATACGTTAAACCCAAGAGCGGTTATTGCCGTGAAAATGGAAAAAAAACCACTTACTGTTTCTATTTTAAGTGGTGTTTGTGTGTATTTTGTGGTCTACATGCTTTTAATGGGGTTATCCGTGCTGCTTTTATCACTAGATGGATTTGATGTTACCACAACCGTAACAGCCGTTATTGCCTGTATGAACAACATAGGCCCGGGGCTTGGCGCAGTGGGACCCACTGGAAATTTTTCGGGATTTAGTGATTTTGGGAAGCTGCTTTTAAGTTTTGATATGTTGGCGGGCAGGCTTGAATTGTTCCCCATGCTGGTGTTGTTTTATCCCCGTATATGGCGCAGAACCTAAAAAAGAAAAGCCCTCATCTCTTATGAGAATGAGGGCTTTTTGGCGGGAGTATGTGGGAATCGAACCCACCTAAGCAGGGTTAGCTACTCTTACTGGTTTTGAAGACCAGAGGGCACACCAGCACCCATCTACTCCCGTATCAAGGCAAAGCTGAACTGTGAAAGCATACAGCTTAGTTTAGCACAGCTGCAGATAAAATGCAAGGGAGAAAACCGGCAGAAAATGGCCATAACAAAACTGTAAAATACGGTGCAGCATAAATTAATGTTTATTTTTTCACAACTTACAGAAGAGTGCGAGCCTCATTTTGCATGCGGGTAAAATGTTGGCGATCGAAATATTCTAACAATGGCAAAGCAAATTTTCGCGAGGTATTAAATAAGTCACGAAATTGCGCAAGTGTAATAGAACCATGTTGCTCGATAAAGGCTTTGGTTCCCTCTTTAGCCTTTTGTACAGTTTCGTGGTGAAAAAACACCTGGGGGCTAACCAAAATAAGGGTTTTACTGTCTAGCAAAGCATCGAAAACGCGTTTTGCTGTGTTTTTGTCTTTTGGATAGTGCGCCAGAATTTCGTCGAGAGAAGGTGGAGAAAAACCGCCGTGCAAAAAGAAATTCTCTATTTCTAAGGCTGCTTTGGCCTCTTTTTCATTATATTCTATTTTAAAATCTGCAAGGGCCACCTTTTGTTCGTTAAAAAGAATTAAGCCGTCCTCTTCAAATAAGACGAGTACATTGTCTGCCAAAGAGTTTTCTAAGCCGGGCAATAGCTTCCCGCGCAGTTCATCGCGTCGCATACCCGCTTGCAGTGGATTTTCTTTATGGTAGCACGCAAGCAAATGGTGTAATTTATCAAAAAGTTGTTGGCAAAACCCTGTGCCTACAGCTGTTTTGGCCGACACCATGCGCACGCGCTTTTCAGAAAGCAACAAGTTTAGTTCCTGTTTAAAAACATCATCACCTAAAACAAGCTGCTTTTGAACCTCTTTTAAGGGAAGAAAGCGCGCAGAATTGTCTTCAATGGCTTGGCAAAGGTTATCTGTGGCCGAGCCTTCCTCACGTATTTTCAAACTGTCTTGCACAGTGGTATCGTTTCTGCGATGCTTTTTAGGGTTTGGGTCTAGAATTGTGCCTCCGCCCACTGTTTCAATGGGCGAGTAAAAACGCACAACAAAACGGTCTCCTTTTTTGGCCGAAACATCTTCGGTAAAGCGCAGTTGTGCATAGATTTCACCCCCCGGTGCAAGCTCGTCTTGCCCCAATAGCACAAGTTTTGCTAAAATATCCCGTGTGCCATGGTAAAAGTGAAGGCGCGAGCCATTGCGTAAAATGCGCTGGCTGTCTGGTAATGCTTTCAATTTCACATCCAGCATCATGCTGTTTTCCATAGATCCCGGCACAGCCAGTGTGTTGCCACGCAAAACCTCCTCTTTTTTCACGCCCGCTAAATTGACGGCAACGCGCTGCCCTGCAAAGGCTGTGTTCACATCGTTTGCATGCACTTGTAAATTACGCACACGAGTGCGCAGCCCGGTGGGATATACCTCTACTTCATCGTTTAGGTGTAGCTGGCCTTCGATGAGGGTACCTGTGATGACGGTGCCGTGTCCTTCAGCGGTGAACACACGATCCACAGGAATTCGAAAGGGCTTTGTGGTGTTTTTGGAGCTTGTTTTTTCTGCAAGCTGAATGATTTTCTCACGCAGGTCTTGCATGCCTTCACCGGTGTAGGCAGAAACCGGCAAAATGGGGGAGGATTCTAAAAAACTGCCCTTTACAGCGGCGCGCACATCCTCGCTAATGAGCTCTACCCAGCCCTCTTCTACGAGGTCTGTTTTGGTGATGACAATAAGACCTTCCTCAATGCCGAGCAAAGAAAGAATACCAAGGTGTTCGCGCGTTTGTGGCATCACGCCGTCATCTGCTGCAATAACCAGCAAAGCAAGATCAATGCCACCGGCGCCAGCTAGCATATTTTTTACAAATTTTTCATGGCCGGGCACATCAATGATGCCCACTTTTTCACCGCTTGGCAAAGTGAAAAACGCAAAGCCAAGGTCGATGGTGATGCCGCGCTTTTGCTCTTCTTTCAAACGATCTGTGTTGATGCCGGTTAAGGATTTAATCAGCAAGGTTTTACCGTGATCTACATGCCCTGCCGTGCCGATGACGATGTGTTTCATGCCTGTTCTCCTATAGCGGTAGCTTTCTCTTGAAATAGTGGGCGAAGGCCGGTGGCCAAAAGCGAAAATTCATCTGAAGATATGGTGCGAACGTCTAAAAGAAGGCTGTCTTTAAAAATGCGTGCGATAATGGGTGTTTCGCAACAGCGCAAAGCAGCTTCCAGCTGGGTAACGCTCGTGTTTTTGGGCCATAGCTGCACCGCATAGGAAGGCAAAAGCTGTGTGGGCACACTGCCACCGCCCACAGGGCTTTGTGTTTTGCACACAGTGGCAACGTCATCGGGCAGGGCAATGGTTTGAAGCAATTGGTTTGCTTTGTTGCAAAGCTGCTGCTCTGTTTCGTGAAGCATGCGCTGTGTAGGCACCTCTTTTTGTGCAAGCCCTTCTTCACGATAAAGCCGCAGGGTGGCTTCCAAGGCGGCAAGGGTCATTTTGTCGATACGTAAAGCACGTGTGAGTTGGTGGCGGCGCAGGGCAGAAATAGCCTCTTTTTTGCCCACCAAAATTCCGGCTTGTGGGCCACCCAGCAGCTTGTCGCCGCTAAAACACAGCACATCAACCCCTGTTTTTACACAGGCTGGCACACTGGGTTCGCCTTCAATGCCAAGGCCTTCCAGTGGCAAAAGTGACCCACCGCCAAGGTCGTAATAAACAGGAAGTTTTTTTTCTTTGCCTAGGCAAACAAGTTCTTCTAAGGAGGTATCTTCGGTAAAGCCTATGATTTTAAAGTTGCTAGTATGTACCTTTAAAAGGGCACCGGTGCACTCTTCATCGATGGCGTTTTGATAGTCGGAAAGACGGGTGCGGTTTGTAGTGCCCACTTCACGCAAAATAGCCCCGCTGAGAGCCATGATGTCCGGCACGCGAAAAGCACCGCCTATTTCTACAAGTTCCCCGCGGGAAACCACAACTTCTTTACCCACAGCTAGGGCAGAAAGAAGCAATAGCACTGCGCTGGCATTGTTGTTTACCACCATGGCATCTTCTGCGCCGGTTAATTCGCACAGCAATTTTTGCACATGGCTGTAGCGGCTGCCTCGCTGGCCGCTTTGCAACTGGTATTCCAAATTGGTATAGCCACTTGCCACTTGGCAAACAGCTGCTACAGCACTGCTTGCCAAAGGTGCACGCCCAAGATTTGTATGTAAGGCAACCCCTGTGGCGTTGATAACCTTGCACAAATTTGGTTTTTGTTCGCGTTGTAAGCGTTGCAAAATTTGCCCGCTTAGTTCTTCAAGCGAGGGTAGAGCCCGGCAGGTGCCATCCATAATTTGTGCGCGCAATTCATCCAATGTTTCTCGCGCTGCCCTTGTAGTGGATGTGTGGCCAATGGTGTTGATGGCGTCACGGATGCCTTCAAGAATCAAAAGCTCATCCATTTTGGGTATGCTGCGTAATAGGTGTTTATCTGTGGGCATATGCGGGCTCCTTCTCTTGATACATTTCTGAATACTATTGTAACCCATGCAGATAAATAATCAAGAGGTAAAAAAGATGAGAAGTTTACAGAAAATTCACAGTGGGCATGCAAAAGTGTGTTGCAATTTTTATGTTTTATACATCTTGCACAATAGTGTAAGAAAAAAATTTTCGTAAATTTCAAATTGAATGGTTTACAAAGCAAAACCATTGTGATAGAATTAACATGTAAATACGAGTAGGTGGAGAATTTATCGGATAGCTACCTTGAAAATACAAGAAGATGGTGGCTAAAATACCGGTTTAAATACAAAAAGAATATAGCGGGAATGACTGCGGTGGGAGAGTCTATCAAGACGCCGAAGGGGCAAGCAAAATGGTTCGCCAAACCATTTTTGTGAAACTCTCAGGCAAAAATACCACAAGCAGGACCCAACCTTGGAAGATTTTGACAGGGACACGGCACAATTATTATGTGTTGTGTCTTTTTTTTGCAAATAATCCCGAAAGACTGAACAAAGGAGACTGCGCCGCATGGCCAATTTTTTCATCATCAGCAACAACCCCTTAGCAGTAAAAAAATATGCGGTTTTAACACGTGAAAAAAAAGTGGATGTAGGGGGCATTTTTGCAGCGGCGCGAGATGAAATCCATTTGGGAAGTGTGCTGATTAACCACCCGCTTAGTGGCAGCGTGAAGCCAAATGAAAGTCCTTATAAAAGCTTAGTGCTCTCCACAAGGCGTGGTGAAGTGGATATGAAAAGTTTGCAACTGATTGAAGGCGCTGTGGAAGTGCTGAAGAAATTGGGCAACAAAGAGCGAGAATACCCCCGGCAAGCAATAGAGGATTTTCAGGTGATAGACTTAGATCTTCTGGATTCGGCCATGCAAGCGCTACCGGCCGAATTTCATTGCTAACAACAGCCGAAAAAGTATAACAAAAGGTAAATAAAGCATTTGCTTTCTTACTATAAAATTCAAATAACAGACTTTGGGGATTTAACCCAAGAGATGAAAGGAAGAGTTCAATATGGCAGAAGTGTATGACATTTTAGTAATTGGTGGCGGACCCGGCGGCCTTGCTGCAGGCATTTATGGAAGCCGTGCACGTTTAAACACCGCCGTGCTTGAAAAAGGCCGTCCCGGTGGACAAGCTGCAAGCACAATGGAGATGGAGAACTACCCCGGCACTTTTCGCGAGGCCACCGGCCCCGGTATCATGAAAAATTTTGTAGAGCATGCCGAGCATTTTGGCACAAAAGTACTAAAAGGCACTGTAAGTGATGTTGACTTTAGTGGCCCTATCAAAAAAGTGATGACAAAAGATGGCGAAACCTATGAAGCCAAAAGCGTTATTTTAAGCCCCGGTGCAGAACCCCGTAGCCTTAACATTAAAGGTGAGGGCAAGCTGCGCGGCAAAGGCGTTTCCTATTGCGCCACCTGCGATGCAGATTTTTTTGAAGAGCTTGACGTAGTGGTGGTGGGCAACGGCGATGCTGCCATTGAAGAGGCCATGTACCTCACCCGTTTTGCAGAAACCGTAACCATCATTGTTATTCATGACGAAGGCACCTTGGATTGCAACCGTGCCAGCGCTGAAAAAGCTTTTAAAAACCAAAAACTCAAATGGGTTTGGAACTCTGTCTTAGAAGAAATTGTGGGCGATGAGCTTGTGGAAAATGTGGTGGTTAAAAACATCAAAACAGGCGAATTAACAGAGATGGAAACCAACGGGGTGTTCTTCTTTGTGGGCTCGGTGCCTAAAACAGATTTCCTTAAAGGCAAAGTGGAGCTTAATGAGCAGGGCTACATTGTAACCAATGAGCTTATGGAAACAGACGTTCCCGGTGTTTATGGTGTGGGTGATGCCCGTGTAAAATATCTTCGCCAGGTGGTAACAGCCGCGGCCGACGGTGCTATTGCTGCCGTGGCTGCCGAAAAATATCTTGACGAGATGGAAAGTTTCCGTGAGAATGTGCTGGACAAAAAAGAGCCTGTGCTTCTTGCTTTCTGGGCTCCCCAAGTGGAAGCTTGCTTTGATATTCTTGCGAACCTCGAAAAAATTGTAGAGGGCAAAAACGGTGCAGTTTCTCTTGCAAAACTGGATACCTATCGCAACAAAAAAACCTCGGGCAATTACAATGTAACTGCTGTGCCCACTGTGATTTTGTTTAAAGATGGCGAGCCCGTAGGCCGTTTGGAAGGCGCTGAGGCCATTACCACTGAAGCTGTGGAAAACCTTTTAAAATAGTGTTTTTGCTTTTGTAGGTTGAATGGGCCACATTTATTTGTTAGCCATGAGCCGTTTGGCTCTTTGCTGTGATAAGATTGATTTAGAAGAAAGGAGCTACAACAAATGGTTGAATTGACAAAGGAAAACTTTGAAGCCGAAGTTCTTCAAGCAGAAGAATTGGTGTTTGTGGATTTCTGGAGCCCTAAGTGTGAGCCTTGCATGGCGCTTCTGCCAGAAGTAGAAGCATTTGCAGAGCGCAACGAGGGAAAAGCTAAATTTTGTAAACTGGACACTGCCGGCAACAAACGTTTGGCCATCTCTCAAAAAGTGATGGGTATTCCCACTTTGGTTTTCTACAAAGGTGGCGAAAAAGTGTGCGTGTTTGATAAAGCCGCTTTGGAAGCAGACGGCATTGCTGCTGTGGAAGCAAAACTTAGCGAGCTTGTTTAAGCTGAAAAGGCCGGCGTAAAGCCGGCTGGCAAATATTACATAAGAACTGGAGGGATACTATGCGTTTGGAACTTGGCAACATTTTCATCAAAGATGTACAATTTGCAGACAAAACAGAAGTGAAAAACGGAACTTTGTTTGTAAACAAAGATGAACTGGCCAAAGTTGCCGGCGATGATGAGCGGATTAAATCCGTGGAAGTTTTCCTGGCTCGCCCGGGAG
>CAYJJK010000035.1:0-23756 GCA_964370445.1 uncultured Oscillospiraceae bacterium
GTGTCTGCCAATATCAAAAGCAGTTGTGAGAGCACAGGCACACAGTGCATTCGTTTGCTGCGACAAGAGAGCGAATACCAAGATTGTGTTTGTGTATCTTCTGCAAAAAAAGCGGCCGATTACTTAAAAAACACACAAGGCAAGGTGCTGCTTACAACAGGCAGTAAAGAACTGGATGTTTTTACGGCAGTGCCCGATTATAAGAAACGCCTGTTTGTGCGGGTGTTGCCAACAGAAGATTCTATAAAACGGGCCCTGAGCCTCGGTTACCCTCCGGCGCAAATCATTGCAATGCAAGGCCCATTTAGCAAAGAGCTTAACGTGGCTTTGCTAAAGCAGTTTGAAATAAAGTTTTTGCTGAGTAAAGACGGTGGCAGAGAAGGCGGCTTTGCCGAGAAATGGCAAGCGGCAACCGAGGTGGGGGCAAAGCTGGTGCTTATAACCCGCCCGCAAGAAGAAGGATTGAGCCTGCAAGAAGTGCAACAGATGTTGGAGGAACTGGCGTGAAAATTTATTTGGTGGGAATTGGCATGGGTGGCACTTTCACACAGCAAGCGCAAGACGTGATTCAAAGGGCAAATTGTTTGCTTGGTGCAAAGCGGATGCTAGACAGTGTGCAGTCAAAGGCTAAAAAAATTGAGGCGATTGCGCCAGAGGATATAGCAGGGAAAATTCACGGCAGTCAGCATGAGACGGTGGCGGTGCTTTTAAGCGGTGACATTGGTTTTTACAGTGGTGCAAAAAAATTGTTGGAGTTTCTTGACAAAGACGATGTAGAGTGCATAGCCGGTGTGAGTAGTGTGCAGTATTTTTGCGCCAAATTACAAAGGCCTTGGCAAGACATAAAACTTATGAGTTTGCATGGGCGAAATTGTGATGTTGTAACGGCTGTGATGCGCAACAAGGTTTGTTTTTTCTTAACAGATGCCGTGCATGGCCCAGCGTATATTGGAAGGGAGTTGACAAGGGCAGGGCTTTCGGATGTGTTGCTAAACGTGGGAGAGAAACTTTCGTATCCTGAGGAAAAAATTACAACAGGCTCAGCTGCCGAAATGGGAAAAAAAGAGTTTGACCCTTTATCGGTGGTGATTGTGGACAATGACTTTGCAGTAGAAGAAAACTGTGTGCATGGGCTAGAGGATGAGTGTTTTAGCCGTGGTGAGACACCGATGACAAAGCAAGAGGTGAGAAGCGTCGCGTTGTCAAAACTGCAACTTAAAAGCACAGATATTGTGTATGATTTAGGTGGTGGAACAGGCTCTGTATCGGTGGAAATGGCAAGACAGTGCACACGGGTTTATTCTGTAGAATGCAACGAAAGTGCGGTGCATCTGCTAAAAGAAAACAGAGAGAAGTTCCGCAGCTATAACCTTGAAATTGTGCAGGGCAAGGCGCCACAAGCGCTAGAGGATTTGCCTTCGCCCGATGCGGCTTTTATTGGTGGAACACGTGGAAATATGGCGAAAATTTTGGCATGCCTTGCAAAAAAGAATCCAAAGGTTCGTCTCGTGATAACAGCCATTGCTCTTGAAACTTTGGCAGAAGCTGTGGCAGAGCTTTCAAAATATTGCAGTATCAATGTTACGCAAATTGCGGCCAGCCGAAATAAAAAGGTGGGGCAGTACAATATGATGAAACCGGAAAATCCCATTTGGATTGTATATGGAGAGATGAAGCAATGAGCCGTGTGATGATAGCAGCACCCGGTAGTGCCACGGGAAAAACGACATTTACTTGTGGGCTTTTGCAGGTGCTTAAAAACCGGCAACTGGATATAAGCGCCTTTAAATGTGGGCCGGACTATATTGATCCAATGTTTCACAGCAAAGTGATTGGCGTTCCATCGATGAACTTGGATTTATTTTTTCAAACAGAGGAGCAAGTGGCAGGGTTCTTTTGTAAGCATCATCGGGATATTTCCGTGATAGAAGGCGTGATGGGGTATTACGATGGGCTTTGTGGAACAACAGATATTGCCAGCAGTTACCATTTGGCCTTAGTTACAAAAACACCGGTGATTTTGCTATTGAGCCCCAAAGGGCAATCTTTGTCTTTACTTGCGTTGCTGAAAGGGTTTTTAGATTTCCGTAAAGATAGTAACATTCAAGGTGTTGTTTTAAATAGGTGTTCAAAATCAATGCATGACCTGCTGAAACCACTGATAGAAGAGCAATGTGTGCCTGTTTTGGGCTATGTTCCCGAGATGGAAGAGATCGGTTTGGAAAGCAGGCACCTGGGGCTTGTAACAGCCGCAGAAGTGAAGGATTTAGAGCAAAAGCTGGAGACTTTGGCACAGGCAATGGAAAAAACAGTGGACATTGAAGGAATATTGAAAATTGCGCAAAATGCCCCTTTGCTTTTTGCAAAGCAAAAGCAAACAAAGTCATTTTCTAAAACCAAAACTGTTGCGGTGGCTATGGATGAGGCCTTTTGTTTTTACTATAAAGATAATTTGGATTTGTTGTGTGAGCTTGGCTGCAAGGTGCAGTATTTTAGTCCTCTAAAGGACGACAACCTACCACAAAATACCTCTTGCATCTACCTTGGTGGCGGATATCCTGAATTGTATGCAAAGGAGCTTATGGCCAACATAAAGATGCGCAAAGCTTTAAAAGATGCGGCTGAAAAGGGTGTGCCTATTTTGGCGGAGTGTGGCGGGTTTATGTATTTGCTTGAAGACATTGCCGGTGAAGCAATGGTGGCAGCTTTGAAGGGTTCTTCTTATAAAGTGGGCAAATTGGTGCGCTTTGGCTATGTGGAGCTGGAAGCACAGGAAGACGGGCCTTTTCTTAAAAGAGGTGAGCGTATTCGAGGCCACGAATTTCACCATTGGGACAGCACCGAAAATGGAGCTACTTGTACGGCAACAAAACCGATATCCGGCAGAAATTGGCCTTGTATGCGCACCGAAGGTATGACAATGGCAGGATTTCCCCACTTATATTTTAGAAGCTGTGAAACTATGCTTAGGAGGTTTGTGGAATGTGGGATATAGCGGGACTGGACGAAAAATCGATGGCATTGGCACGAAAACGCTGGGACAGCATTGCAAAACCGATAGGCTCGTTGGGGCTGTTAGAAGAAGCTGTTATTAAAGTGGCCGGCCTTATTGGTAGCGACAAAGTGTGTTTTGATAAAAAAGCAACGCTTGTGATGTGTGCAGATAATGGCGTGGTGGCGCAGGGGATTTCGCAGGTGGGCAGCGATGTAACTGCCTTGGTGGCATCGAATATGACACGCGGAGAAACATGCCTTTGTCGTATGTCGGCCATTGCGCAGGCTGATGTTGCACCCATTGATGTGGGCATGGTGGTGGAAGTGGAGGGCGTGCTCAACAAAAAAACTGCACGTGGCACACAGGACATTTCAAAAGGCCCTGCCATGACGAGGGAAGACGCTTTATATGCTATACAGGTGGGCATTGATTTGGTTCAAGAGTATAAGAATAAAGGATATCGCTTGCTTGCAACAGGGGAAATGGGTATTGGCAATACCACCACAGCCAGTGCCATTGCAACGGTTTTGCTAAATGAAGAGGTGCAAAATGTAACTGGCAAGGGGTCTGGGCTAACAAATGCTGCTTTTGAAAACAAAAAAAGAGTGATACAACAATCGATAAATATCAACCAACCGGATAAAAACAATGGTTTGGATGTGCTGATAAAACTTGGAGGTTTTGACATTGCGGCAATGGCAGGAATGTTCATTGGGGGGGCAGTGCACCGTGTGCCTATTCTCATCGATGGTATGATTTCATCGGTGGCAGCCGTGGTGGCAAAATCGATTGAGCCAAAGTCTGTATATGCTATGCTGGCCAGCCATTGCTCGGCAGAACCTGCGGGTAAAATGGTGCTGGAGCATTTGGGCCTTGAGCCACTTTTGCAAGCACATATGCGCCTTGGTGAAGGAACAGGCGCCGTGGCGGTGATGCCGGTTTTAGATATGGCTGTGGAGGTGTATCAAAATATGAGCACTTTCGAAGAGATCAACTTGGACGATTATGAGAGGTTTGACGAAGCATGAGAGAATTGGTGCTGGGGGCAAGCGGAAGCGGAAAAAGTGATTATGCAGAAAATTTGCTAAAAGACAAACAGAATTTGTATTATTTGGCCACGATGCGTCCCTTTGGGAAAGAAGCTGTTGCAAGAGTGCAGCGGCATCAGAAATTGCGTGAGGGAAAGGGATTTCGAACCATCGAACAATATGTGGATATTGTCCATTTGCAGTTGCCGAAAGGTGCAAATGTGCTGCTTGAATGTATGGGTAATCTTGTGGCAAATGAATTGTTTGAAGGTGGTGGGGATGCAAAAGAACGGATCTTGTTTGGGATAGACCACTTGCAAAACCAGTGCGAAAGCTTGGTGATTGTAACAAATGATGTATTTTGTGAAGCACTTGCATATCCAAAAGAGACGATGGAGTATATGGAGTGTCTTGCAAGTGTGAACTGCGCACTTGCAAAGCGCTTTGGTGGTGTGGTGGAAGTATGTTGTGGAATTGGGGTGAAATACTTTGCGTCTTCTTAATAGCTGTATAATCAGCTTTTCGATGTATAGCAAAATTCCGATGCCAAAGGCAGAGTGGACGGCGGAAAATATGCGATATTCTATGTGCTTCTTTCCATTTGTTGGTATTTTTGTGGCGTTGTTTCAGTGGCTTTGGGCTACGGTATGTGGTGTACTTTCATTTTCAGATCTGCTGCTGGGGGTGGGCATGGCGGCTGTGCCCATTGCGGTTACGGGAGGCATTCATATCGATGGTTTTTTAGACACGTGCGACGCACTTTCCAGCCATCAAAGCAAAGAGCGCAAGCTGGAAATTCTAAAAGACAGCCACACCGGTGCATTTGCCATTCTCTGCTTTGGGCTTTATTTTTCATTTTATGTGGCACTTGCTTCTAACATACAGTATAACACAGATATTTTGGTTATTTTAGCAGGTGGACATTTTTTACAAAGGTGCCTTAGTGGGCTGAGTGTGGCCACATTTTCATGTGCAAAACAAAGTGGTCTTGTGTACACATTTGCAGATGCAGCAGCAAGAAAAACAGTGCGCATCGTGCTGGTGGTTTTGGCGGTCTTTATGTTTGCCTTAATGCTATGGGTTTCACTGTATTCCTTGTTATTGCTTACAGTGGCTATGTTTGTTTTTTTATATTATTATGTGATGAGCAAGCAGCAGTTTGGTGGCATAACAGGAGATTTGGCTGGATATTTTTTACAACTGTGCGAGATATTCTTTTTGGCTGCATTGCTTGTAGGGCAAAAAATGGAGGTACTGGGATGATTTTGGTGGTAGGGGGACGTTGTGCAGGAAAACTTGCGTATGTGCAAAGCCTTGGCTACGATGAAAAGGAAATCGCCTATGCTGTGCTGGATAAAAAGCCGGTGCTTTACCATTTGGAGCAAATGGATTTTCCATTAGATGAGGCGATTTTGTTAAAAAAAGAAGTGGTGATTTGTGATGAAGTGGGCAGTGGCATTGTGCCTTTAGCGCGAGAGCAACGAGAAAGACGCGAAGAAATTGCGCGCTTATGCACACAGCTTGCTAAAGAGGCACAAAGCGTTGTGCGGCTTGTGGCAGGCATACCAGTGAAGCTAAAATGAGGATTACACTTATACGCCATGCCAGCACAAAGGGGAACCTAAAAAAACAGTATATCGGTAAAACAGATGAAGACATTGTGCACACCCCTCCTGTGTTTAGCGAGCAGCAAGGTCTTGTATATGTAACGCCACTAAAGCGCACAGCACAAACTGCTGCGGCCTTGTTTCCAAACAAACACCAGCAGGTGGTGCCGGCCTTGGTCGAGATGGATTTTGGTATATTCGAAGGAAAAAACTATCAAGAGATGGAAGATTTTTTGCCCTATCGACAGTGGGTGGAGGGGGGTTGTCTTGATTCTTGCCCAAATGGTGAAAGCCGAGAGGCGTTTTCAAAGCGGGTTTGTAAGGGCTTTTTAGAGCTTCTTGATATAAGCGCGCAAGAGGATATGGTTTTTGTGGTGCACGGAGGGGTTGTTATGGCACTTATGCACCATTTTTGCCCGGAAAAGGATTATTTTTCTTGGCATTGTGAAAATTGTTGTGGATACACTTTTGAATTTTCAAATAAATGTATTCAGGATATAAGGAGTGTGTGCTTTTGTACATCGTGATTTCGGGCCTAGTGCTTGGTTTTTTGCTCGATTTGCTTTTGGGCGACCCACCCAATTGGCCGCACCCGGTTGTGTGGATAGGCAAGCTAATCTCTTTTCTGGAAAAGAGATTGATTGTGAGAAAAAACAAAATACTCGCAGGTGCATTGCTGGTGTTTTTGGTTTGTGCCGTGTCTTTTTTGTTACCGTTGTTCCTTTTGGTTTTGTGCTATTGGATCTCCCCTTGGCTGTGTTTTTTGGTGAATGCATTGATGTGTTATCAAATTTTTGCAACGAAGTGCCTTGCACAAGCGGCAAGCTTTGTGCAAAGTGAAATGGAGATCAGCTTAGAAAAAGGTCGTTTGGCCGTTGGGCGAATTGTAGGCAGGGATAGCTCAAAGCTGAGCAGAGAAGGCGTTTTGAAGGCAACAGTGGAAACGGTAGCCGAAAATACCACAGATGGTGTGATTGCACCTATGCTGTATATGGCTTTGGGCGGTGCACCACTGGCATTTCTATATAAGGCTATCAATACGATGGACAGTATGCTGGGGTACAAAAATGAGACTTATTTGGAGTTTGGCAGAGTGGCCGCAAAAACAGATGATGTGGCAAATTATATTCCGGCAAGAATCACCGCTTGGCTCATGATCGTTGCCACGTTTTTGCTTGGGCAAAACACACGTGCAGCTTTTACCATTTGGAAGCGTGATAGACGCAAACATCAAAGCCCCAATTCGGCACAAACAGAAGCGGTGTGTGCCGGTGCACTGGGGCTACAGCTTGCAGGAGATGCCGTCTATTTTGGCAAATGCCTTAAAAAGCCATTTATTGGCGATAAATGCAGAGAAATAGAGCTGTCTGACATTACGAAGGCGAATGGGCTAATGTTTACAACTGCGGCGTTGGGGCTTTTGGCAGTGGGCTTGCCATGGGTATTTCTATTGTTTTTTTTATAATCTTGCACTGAAAAGAAATTCTTAAAAATTCTGATATTCTTTGATTGAGTTTTGGCAAAAAGGTTACGTTTGTAAAATGATGGGAGAAGAGAATGAAACTGGTTCACGGTGGGGATATTGAAGGATACAAGGCGCAATACGGACGAGAACCGGTAGATTTTTCGGCGAATGTATCACCGCTTGGGCTACCAAAATCCGCAAGAGAGGCCATTGTGGAGGCGCTAGATTTTACCGAACGCTATCCGGACCCATTGTGCAGGGAACTTTGCGAAAGCATTGGAAAAGCAGAAGGGGTGAGTGCAAAGTTTGTCTTATGTGGAAACGGAGCTTCTGATATTTTGTACCGCTTGGTGCTTTCGAAAAAGCCCAAAGTGGCCTTGCTTACAGCACCTACCTTTGCGGGGTATGAGGAGGCTTTGTGTGTACTGGGATGTGAAATACGATATCATGTTTTGAAACACGAACAAAAGTTTGATTTGACGCGTAGCATTCTGGAACAAATTACACCGGAAGTGGATATCGTGTTTATTTGCAACCCCAACAACCCAACAGGACGTTCGGTGCAAAGGGCATTATTAGAGGAAATTTTACTTAAGTGCGAGCAAGTGGGTAGTTTTTTGGTGGTGGACGAGTGTTTTAATGCTTTTTTGCAAGACGGTGAACAAAAAACAATGAAACCTTTTTTGCAAAGCCAACACCTATTGATTTTAAAAGCCTACACGAAGCAATACGCCATGGCCGGCGTGCGGCTGGGTTATGCTTTGTGCTCTAATGAGGAGGTGCTTTTGGGCATTCGCGCCTGTGGGCAAACGTGGAGTGTATCGTATTTGGCGCAAAGAGCAGGCATTGCTTTAGCAAGCGAGCAGGCTTACACAAGGGAGCTTACAAAAAAAATTGAGTGTTGGAAAGGACGGCTTTTATCGGTTCTGTGTCGAAAGCACATTGAGGTTATTGGCTGTGACGCAAACTATGTTTTTTTTCACTCATCAATAAACAATCTTTTCGTAAAATTGGCAGAACAAGGGATTTTAATTCGCTCGTGTGCAAATTATGTGGGTTTACAAGAAGGGTATTATCGAGTGGCAGTGCAAAACAGTGCAGATATAGATTTACTTGGTGCGGCGTTTACCAATATAGAGAAATGAGAGAGGAAGCAACACATGAAGGCGAAGCGAATTATGGTGCAAGGCACAATGTCCAATGCGGGGAAAAGCTTGCTGGTGGGGGGCTTGTGCCGCTTGTTTAAGCAAGACGGGTATCGTGTTGCACCGTTTAAAAGTCAAAATATGGCCCTCAACAGTTATATCACAAAAGACGGCATGGAAATGGGACGAGCGCAGGTGATGCAGGCAGAGGCGGCAGGCATAGAGCCTCATGTAAATATGAACCCTATTTTGTTAAAGCCCACCAGCGACAGAAAAAGCCAAGTGATTGTGAACGGAGAATCCATTGGCAATATGACGGCGGCCGAGTATTTTGCGTATAAAAGAAGTTTGGTACCCGATATTTTGCAGGCTTTTGATGCGCTTGCAAGCGAGCAAGACATCGTGGTGATAGAAGGGGCGGGAAGCCCCGCGGAAATCAACTTAAAGCAAGAAGACATTGTGAATATGGGCATGGCCGAGATGGTTGATGCACCGGTGCTTTTGGTAGGAGATATCGACAGGGGCGGGGTGTTTGCTTCTCTTTATGGTACGGTGAAGCTGCTGGAAGAAAAAGAACGCGCACGTATAAAAGGTTTAATTGTTAATAAATTTCGTGGTGATGTAGAAATTTTAAAACCCGGGCTTTCAATGGTGGAAGAACTGACCAATATTCCGGTGCTGGGTGTTGTGCCCTATGCCCATTTAGACATTGACGATGAAGACAGCCTGTCTGAGCGTATCGAGCAAAAGACTGCCACCGGCCTTTTGGACATAGCAGTCATTCGCTTGCCTAGAATTTCTAACTTTACAGATTTTAATGTCTTTGGCCAGATGAATTCTGTAAGCTTGCGGTATGTGGAAAAGGTGAGCGAATTTAAACAGCCGGATTTGGTGATTTTGCCGGGCACAAAAAACACAATGGGTGATTTGAAATGGCTGAGGCAAAGTGGGCTGGAGGCCGAGATACAAAAGTATGTAGCACAAGCAAAGCCCTTGGTTGGCATTTGCGGTGGCTATCAAATGCTGGGAGAAACGCTTTCAGACCCACAGCAGGTGGAGGAAGGCGGGGAAATGAAAGGTCTTGGCCTTTTGCCCATGGGCACCGTGTTTGAAGCGCAAAAAGTGCGCACACAAGTTAGTGGCAAGGTGCATGCTCATAAGGGGGTTTTTTCCGCTTTACAGGGTTGTGAAATCAAAGGGTATGAAATTCATATGGGCAGAACAAACACAAGCGCAAATGTGTTTTCCACCATCAGTTGCAAGGGTGAAAAAAGCGAAGATGGCAGTGTGTGTGGCAATGTTATGGGCACGTATGTGCATGGTGTGTTTGACAGTACGGAGCTGTGCAAACGTTTGGTGAGGACACTTTTGGATGCAAAGGGCTTGGCTCATGTTGAAATAGATGAAATGATGGACCGTGTGCAATATAAAGAAATGCAGTATGATAAACTAGCAGATATTTTGAGAAATAGTATGGACATGCAAGCCATTTACAAAATTTTGGAGGGTGCAGAATGATACATCTTTATTGTGGAGATGGAAAAGGTAAAACAACAGCCGCTATGGGCCTTATTATAAGAGCGCTTGGGCGAGGGAAAAAAGTGGTGCTGGCTCAGTTTTTAAAAAGCTGGGAAACGGGTGAGGTTCTTCTTTTGAAAGACATGGAAAACATTACAATTTTGCGTGGAAAAGATTGTAAAAAATTCAGCTTTCAAATGAATGATGAGGAAAAGGAGAACCTAAAAAAACAACATACGCAACTGCTTCAAGAAGCAATAAACTTGGAATGTGATCTGCTGGTGCTAGACGAGGCAATGGGGACATATAATTGTGATTTGCTGGACAGGAAAGCCCTGTGTTCGCTGGTGGAAAACTGGGACAAAGAAAAAGAACTTGTGATGACAGGACGCGACCCAGATGCGTATTTTGTTGAAAAAGCGGATTATGTGAGTGAAATTCAATGCCGAAAACACCCATATACAGAAGGGGTAAAAGCGAGAGAAGGGATTGAGTTTTGATGATAAAAATTGTAGAACCCAAGGAAATTGAACAAAAAAGCATGCAAATCATCGACAGTGAGCTGGGTGAGGTGAATCTTTCCGGTGAAGAGCTTCTTGTGCTAAAACGAGTGATTCACACTTCGGCTGATTTTGATTATAAAGACAATCTTGTGTTTTCAAAAAATAGTGTACAAACGGCCATTCGCATGATTCAAGAAGGGGCCACCATAGTAACAGACACCAATATGGCTTGTTCTGGTGTGAATAAGCAGGCTTTAGCAAGGCTTGGGTGTAATGTGCGATGCTTTATGGCAGATGAGGACGTGGCAGATTGCGCAAAGAAAAATAATACGACAAGAGCCACCGCCAGTATGAGCAAGGCGGCACAGCTGCAAGGCCCATTGATTTTTGCTATTGGCAATGCCCCTACGGCTTTGATAGAATTAGATAGGCTTATTAAAGAAGAAAATTTTCGTCCCGCGCTCATCATTGCAGTTCCGGTGGGTTTTGTGAACGTAGTGGAGAGCAAAGAGTTGATTTTGAATTCGGCAGTGCCGCATATTGTTGCAAAGGGAAGAAAAGGCGGCAGCAATGTTGCAGCAGCGATATGCAATGCCCTTTTGTATCAAGCCGGCGGAAGAGATGAAGAAACAAATACAATAAAATAGGACGAGTGTATGGGAATAAAAATGATTGGCGTAGATTATACCAGCATGTCTCTTTCTAAAAGAGAGCAATTTTCTTTAACAAAAGAGGGAACGAAAGAGCTGGCACAATATATGTTGCGAACGAGTGAGGCCGCCGGCGTGGTGGTGCTTTCTACGTGCAACCGAACAGAAATTTGGACAGACGGCTTCGAAGGGGATTTGGAACAGGTTTTTTTTGCACACCGAGGTGAAGAGAATGCAAAAGTGTTTACACATAGAGAAAATGAAAAAGCCATTCATTACTTGTTCGAGCTCAGCTGTGGGATGCACTCGCAAATTTTTGGGGAAGACCAGATTTTAACACAAGTGAAAAATGCACTTGCATTGGCAAGAGAAGAGGAGTTTTTGTGTTCAACGCTTGAAACTTTGTTCCGTTTGGCAATAACCTCGGCAAAGGCCGTAAAAAGCTCGGTTGTACTCACAGATAAAAATGCATCTGTGCCAGCTTGTGCGGTGGCAATGGCACAAAAAAAACTCGGTTCTTTGCAAAAAAAGAAATGTCTTGTCATTGGAAACGGTGAAATGGGAAAATTGACAGCAAATTTGCTGGTAGAGCAGGGCTGTGATGTGACAGTTACGATTCGCACCTATCATCGAGGGGTTATTCTCATTCCACAAGGGTGCCGGGCGGTGATGAATGATGAGCGTTATGAGGCCATGTCTAATATGGACAAGGTGTTCAGTGCAACTTTGAGTCCTCACCACACAGTAAAGGTAAGCGAACTTTTGGAACATGGGGATCAAGGCGGAGTGTTGTTTTTTGATTTGGCCTTGCCAAGGGACATTGAAGAAGAAGTGGAAACTTTACAAAGCACAAGCCTTGTAGATATTGATGGCTTGGAAGTGAGCCAAAAGCGCGATGAAAAAGCTTTTAAAAAGGCGGTAGCCATTATAGAAAAATACAAAGCAGAGTATATGGCCTGGTGCACCAAGCGAGATGCCGCAGGGGATGCAAAGCTTGTGGGAAGCATTGTGAGTGAATTGTGCAGGCAAAAAATCTTGGGCACCGTTTCGAGTGAAGAAAAAATGGATGAGAAACTTTTAGAAGTCATTAGTAGCTCTGTGCAAAAATCGGTAGAAAAACTGATGTTTTCGGCAAGAGAAAGCATGGACGACAAGCATTGGCGCGAGACAGTGCTACAGCTAAGAAAAACGGCTGAGGAGATTTTAGCATGAAAAAATTCCCATTGTTTATTGATTTGAGCACACAAAAGGTATTGTTGGTGGGTGGTGGCTCTATTGCAGAGCGACGTGCAAAAGTGCTTTGTCAATTTTGTAAAAATATTCACCTTGTGGCACCGGATTTCACCGAGGATTTAACAAAAATGGGGGATGACGGCAGCGTGATCCTTACAAAAAGAAAGTACCAAAGTGGAGATTGTAAAGGCGCATATTTAGTGCTTGCTGCAACAAACGATAGGGATCTCAATGAGCAAATTGTGTGTGAGGCGAAGCAAGAGGGTGCTTTATCGAATGCGTGCCACGACAAAACACTTTGTGATTTTTATTTTCCGGGCATTGTTACCCAAGGTGAGCATGTGGTGATTGGTGTAAGTGCCTCTGGTGAAGAACATAAAAAAGCTGCAGAAATGCGAAAAAAAATTGCAGATTTAGTGAACGGAGAATGCTGAGATGAAAAAACTGATTGTGGGTAGCCGAGATAGTAAGTTGGCAGTGGCACAAACAAAATTAGTAATGGAACGTATACAAAAGGAAGACCCAACACTGGAGCTAGAGCTTGTGACGCTGAAAACGACAGGTGACTTAATTTTGGATAAAACCCTGGATAAAATTGGCGGTAAGGGTCTTTTTGTGAAAGAGCTGGACAAAGCCTTGCAAGATGGAAAAATAGACATTGCTGTGCATAGCTTGAAAGATATGCCTGCGGAAGAAAATCAAGACTTTCCAATTTTGGCTTTGCTGGAGAGAGAAGACCCAAGGGATGTGCTAGTGTTTTCTGAAAATGGGGAAGCGGATTTTTTTCATCAAGTGGGCACCTCCAGCTTACGCAGGAAATTGCAATTTTCGTGCCTATACCCACAGGCCAAGTATGCTTTTACAAGAGGGAATATTCACACGCGTTTGCGCAAGCTAGAGGAAGGGCAATGCACGTGCCTTGTGTTGGCAGCGGCCGGATTAAAACGTGTGGGGCTGGAAAAACACATTGGGCGTTATTTGAGCACAGAGGAGATGATTCCTTCAGCGGGACAGGGGATTTTAGCGATACAAGGAAGAAAAGGGTTGAAACTTCCCGAAGGGATTCGGCATGAAAATACAATGTGGCAGGCGAAGGCCGAGCGTGCTTTTGTAAATGCTTTGGGTGGTGGTTGCTCGGCGCCGGTGGCAGCTTTTGCAAAAATTGCAGGCAATGAACTTCATTTAAACGGTTTTTTTCAAAAGGAAGAAGGCGACGAGTGCAAGGTGATGCACGTTGTGGGAGATAAACAAAACGCACAAAGGCTAGGTGAGCAACTGGCGGAAAGGATCGGCAAATGAGTGGAAAAGTTTGGCTGGTTGGGGCAGGTCCTGGCGATGCACAGTTGATGACGTTAAAAGGTATGCAAGTTCTGCAAGGGGCCGACGTGGTGGTGTATGACGCGCTTGTGGGGCAGGGAGTATTGTCGATGTTGCCGGGGACGGCAGAGTGTATTTATGTGGGAAAACATGCGGGAAATCATGCACTTACACAAGAAAAAATAAATGAATTGTTGCTGGAACAAGCCATGCAGGGCAAAAAAGTGGTGCGTCTAAAGGGCGGAGACCCCTTTTTGTTTGGCAGAGGTGGCGAGGAGCTGGAGCTTTTATACAGTAATAACATTGCATTCGAGGTGGTGCCGGGGGTAACGTCGGCCATTTCTGTGCCGGCTTATGCGGGCATTCCAGTGACGCATAGAGATTTAGCTTCGGAGCTACACATCATCACAGCACACAGAAAACAGGGCGAAAAGGAAAGTATTGATTTTAATAGTTTGGTGGCCTTACAAAATGCGACGCTTGTGTTTATGATGGGGGTCAGTCAACTTGAAAACATTTGTGAAGGTTTGAAAAATGCCGGGATGGCAGTGGATATGCCGGCTGCTGTTTTGGAAAAAGGCACAAGCAGTGCACAGCGCCGAGTGCTGGGCACAATTTCAAGTTTGCCAGAAAAAGCAAGGGAAGCTCAAATTGGTTTTCCGGGTATTATTGTGGTGGGGCGCGTGTGTGCCTTGAGTGAAAAATTTCACTGGGCAGAGGATAGGCCGCTTGGTCAAACACGTGTGATTGTAACTAGGCCTCGCGATAAAATGTCGAAAATCACACAAAAACTGCAAAGCCTTGGGGCAGAAGTATTGTGTGTACCTACCATTCAAACGCGTGCGCTTTCGATGCGTGGAAAATTGTCTCATCTTTCAGAAATGGATTGGATGTTGTTCACAAGTGTGACAGCAGTGCATGCGTTTTTTGAGGCGTTGATGTTGGAAGAGCTGGATATTCGCAATATGGGTAAAGCAAAATTTGCCGCCGTGGGTACAGGCACAGCCAAAGCACTTCAAAGCCGTGGCTTGCGTGTTGATTATATACCAAAGGTGTTTTCGGGGCAGGAACTTGGTAAGGGACTGCCTTTTGAACAAGGCGAAAACATTTTGCTGTTTTTGCCAAAAGATACACCGTCAGATTGTCAAACGGAGCTTGAAAAGCGTGGTGCAAAGCTTAGCCTTTTGCCGGCTTATGAAACTTTTCTAGAAGATGCTTTACCTTTTGCGTTACACAAAGAGGATGTAGCGGTGTTCACCAGTGCGTCCACAGTGAAGGGCTTTGTTGCAGCTATGAAAGACGTGAAGGATGTGATAGCAGTGTGTATTGGCGAGCAAACTTGCAAAGAAGCGCAAAAATATGAGATGCAAACCTATGTTTCAAAAGAAGCAACTTTGGATAGCCTTGTGCAAGAGGTGGTTTTGGTAGCACAACAAAAAGGGGGGATTTGAGTATGATAGAAAGGCCGAGACGACTGAGAAATAATGCGGTACTTCGCGGTATGACAAGAGAAACTAGACTTTCGGAAAAAAGTTTGATTTATCCCCTGTTTGTTACAGAAAAAGGCACTGTAGAAGAAATTTCTTCTATGCCCGGGCAATATCGGTATACAATAGACACCCTGCCTGCTGCTTTAGAGCGTGTGGCGAAAGCCGGGGTGGGCAGTGTGATGCTTTTTGGCATACCGCAGGAAAAAGATGCGCAGGGTAGCGGTGCATATTTAAACGATGGTGTAATACAAAAAGCGTTGCTTCGAGCGAAAAAAGAAGTGCCGGAACTTTATTACATCACAGATGTCTGTCTTTGTGAATACACATCACATGGGCATTGCGGTGTTTTGAAAGGTGAAGAAGTTTTGAATGATGAGACGCTTTCTTATCTTGCAAAAACGGCGCTTTCACACGCACAGGCCGGCAGTGATATGGTGGCTCCGTCGGACATGATGGATGGCCGTGTTCTTGCTATTCGAAACGAGCTGGATAAAAATGGCTATGAGATGCTGCCCATTATGTCTTATGCGGTTAAATATGCTTCGTCGTTTTATGGTCCTTTTCGTGAAGCGGCAGGCTCGGCCCCGGCTTTTGGAGACAGGCGGGGTTATCAAATGGACTATCATAATGCAAAAGAAGGCATGAAAGAGGCACTGCTGGATGTGGAGCAGGGGGCAGATATAGTAATGGTGAAGCCAGCTCTTTCGTATTTGGATGTCATCTCAAATGTGTCAAAACAGGTAAACCTTCCTGTGGCGGCTTATAGCGTGAGTGGTGAGTATGCCATGATTAAAGCAGCGGCAGAAAAAGGCTATATTGACGAACAAAGCATGATTTGCGAGACAAGCGTTAGCATTTTTAGAGCCGGATGTGATATTTTACTTAGCTATTATGCACCGGAGATTGCAAAACTAATCAAACAAGGAGTAATTGGATGAATCAATCACAAGCATTATTTCAAAGAGCTCAATACAAAATGCCCGGCGGTGTGAATAGCCCTGTGCGTGCATTTTTATCAGTGGGTGGGCAGCCACGTTTTATCAAAAGTGCAAAAGGTGCATTTCTGTATGATGCCGATGGAGAGCCGTTGTTGGATTTTGTTGGCTCGTGGGGGCCGATGCTTTTAGGTCACAATCATCCACTTATTCAAGAAGCGGTGTGCAAAGCAGTGCAAGACGGCTTAAGCTTTGGGGCAGCCACAGAGCGTGAAGTGGAGATGGCAGAAATAATTTGTTCTTTGGTGCCGTCTGTTGAAATGGTGCGCATGGTCAACAGTGGAACCGAGGCTGTGATGTCGGCCTTGCGTGTGGCACGTGGGTATACAAAACGAGAAAAAATTGTAAAATTTGAAGGTTGTTATCATGGGCACTGTGATGCGATGCTTGTGAAAGCGGGTTCTGGTGTGATGACACAAGGCGTACCGGACAGCGCCGGCGTGCCTTGCGGATGTGCACAAGATACGTTGACAGCGACGTACAATGATATTGAAAGTGTAAAAACCCTATTTGCACAAAACGAAAACGAAATTGCAGCGGTAATTTTGGAGCCAGTGGCGGCTAATATGGGTGTGGTATTGCCAAAAGATGGTTTTTTGAAGGAACTTCGCGAATTATGTACGCGTGAAGGTGCTCTTTTAATTTTTGATGAAGTAATCACCGGGTTTCGCCTTGCGCTGGGTGGGGCCCAAGAATATTATGGAATTTCAGCAGATTTGACGTGTTTTGGCAAAGTGATTGGTGCGGGAATGCCGGTAGGCGCCTATGGTGGAAAAAAAGAGATTATGGCCTGTGTGGCTCCGTTGGGTACAGTGTATCAGGCAGGCACATTAAGTGGAAATCCAGTAGCAATGGCAGCGGGCCTTGCAATGCTACATCTTTTAAAAGAAGATACTGCAATATATGAGCGTTTAGAACTACGCAGTGAACAACTGCGTAAAGGCATGAAGAAACTAGCAGCAGAGGCAGGAAGAGATTATCGGGTAAGTGGTGTAGGCTCGTTAAGTTGTTTGTTTTTCACAAACAAGGAAGTGTATGATTATGAAACAGCGAAGCAATCGGACACGAAGGCGTTTGCTTGTTACTTTAGGTCTATGCTAGAAAAAGGTATTTATTTGGCGCCATCTCAGTTTGAAGCTGTTTTTGTTAGTGATGCACACACAGATGAGCATATCGAGCAGATGTTGACGGCAGCAAAGCAGTCAATTTAATGGCATTTGAAAACTGGAACCAGGAATTGAGCCTGATAGATGGTTTGCAGGTTTTTATAAAGGCCTAGTTTGCTTTATGCTTGTTTTCGCAATGAAAGCCAGTAAAGAATATGAAAAAAATAACCCCGGCTTTAGCCGAGGGTTATTTAAAAAAAAAACAGCAACATCTTAATTTGAACTTGGTTTTACTGCCTTCATAAAACCGCTCAAGTCATACTTGCAACGGTTGTGTAAGGCCATCTCGGCCACTAAGGTGCCAACTAAAGCCGAAAGCACTACAGCACTTTTAAATCCTGCGGCAATGATGAGGCCTGAGACAGGGCTCTTGCCAAAAATGGGTTCATTATTTTCGGTGAAGGGGGATGCTGTAACCCATGATCGAAGAATTTGTAGGCGAGAGGCTGCCGGAGCATAGTGGGCTAATTTTTCGCGCATGTCGGTGCAATGTACGATTGAAGTGCAATCTTGCAAGTGGTTTTTTACAATATGATGTGGTTTTGTGGTTTCACCAAGCAGCAAATTGCCGTAATGGCTTTGCCCAATACATAAAGAAGCAGATGCTTTCTCGGGGTCATGTGCTTCGGCAAAAAAAGCTGCAGAAGAATAATAAGTATTTAAAAATGGCGCAATTGCCTCGGTGACAAAACACTCTGCTTTTACAGAATGCACAGGTACATCAAGGTTTGCTGTAAGGCAGATATCGTGAGTGCCGGCCCCGGCTGCAACTACAGTGTTTTCACTGCGTATCGTTCTTCCATCTTTTAAAACAACACCTTTGCATTTTCCAGCTTCCATAAGCAAAGAGTCTACAGGGCAATTTTCTTGCACTTGTAAACCGTGTTTCTTGCCACAGCGCACCAAAGCATAAAGGTAATGAAATGGATACAACTTGCCTTGTTCAAAATATGTGGCGGCTAGTACAGCTTTAGGGTTCATGTTTGGTTCCAATTCATAAAGGTCTTTTCCCTGAAACCAGTGAATATCAAGGCCTGCCTCTTTCTTTTCATGATATTCTTTTTCTAAAACAGGCAGGTGCAAGGGTGATTCAGCCCCTACAATGGAACGGCAAGGCTGATAGCCAAGGTCGCTGTCCAGCTCCTTTTCCATGTTCTTCATCATTTCAAAACCAGCTAATGTAAGCTCTAAATTTAGGCCCATGGAAGAATCTTGCACTTGAACATTGCCAAAATTAGCACCTGAGGCACCGCGGCCAATTTCAGCTTGGTCAATCAGCAGGGTGCGTGCACCACTTTTGGCTAAATAATATGCAGAGGCACAGCCAAAATATCCACCACCGATGACAATGGTATCATAGGCGTTATCACTCATGACTCTCACCTCCAAAGCTACTTATATCGCAGGGCACTGCGGGAAAGCGTGCCTTGTCTGGCTCTAGGGCATCTGGTTTTTCTATACCTTCGGCTACAAGGATTTGTAAAATCAAACGTCCGCAAGTGCGTCCTTGGCAGGCTCCCATGCCAGCTCTTGTAGCGCGCTTGATGCTGGCTACTGTGTGCCAACCATCTTCAATGGCTTGCAAAACATCTCGTTTGGTCACTTCCTCACAGCGGCAAATCAAAACATCATCCGTTTGCATGGCTTGCCTCCTTTTGATTCAAACGTTTCATAAATCGCACGGTGTCCTTGTGCTCTTTTGGAATTTTAAGTGTTATTAAATTTGTTTTGTTAAATGCATTGCGCTTTTCTACCAAAAGCACTTCGGCGTTGCAAATTATGCTACCAAAACGATCTGTAGCGTCTATCGTTTGTCCAACTTCGGGCAGAGGTAGATATTCATAAGGAAAGGTGATGGTGCTGTGGTCGTTGTCATAATCGGGTACTTGCATAAAAATAGCTTGGCCCGGACATTCGGCAACACAAAGTTTGCAGCCGATGCACTTTTCTGTAAGCAAAACAGGACAGGAATTTAAACTTTCTTTCACAATGGCACCGCTTTTGCAAACAGAAACACAGGGGTTGCAAGGGATTTCCTGCGTGCATTCAATTAAAGCAATGCCTTTTTTTGTGTTTTTAGGCATAGAGGCAAGCTCCTTTCTGTATGGTGCGCATTTTTCCATCCAGCCGGCGTTGTGCATGGCTGCCTGAACGTAAGTCTTCTAAGCTTTTTTGCAAAGAGACAAGGTGGTTTTCTGCATCAGCTAGTGTATACCCTAATGACATAGCAGCGTGTAGGCCAGCCAAACGCCCCTCTTCAAGAGCTGTGTTGGCTTCTTCCACACCGGCAATGTCTCCACAAACATATACATCTTGCAAGCTACTGCGCATAAAGGCATCGTGAAAAGGAAATGTGCCGCCCAGCACACCCTCAAAAGTGGTTTGACATCCACACATTTGAGCAAGTTCGATGCGAGGGTTTAAGCCCACCGCAAGAAGAATGGTATCTACTTCTAGTGTTTTTTCGCTGCCTTCAATAGGACAGAAATTTTCATTTACAGCTGCTATTGTGGCGCTTTGTACATGTTGGTCACCGTGTGCGGCCACTACAGTATGGCCAGTGTAAATTGGAACGCCAGCCCGCTGGATTTTACCCGCATGCACCTTATAACCGGTGATGTTTGGTGCACCTTCTAAAAGCGCCACAACATTTGCCCCAGCTTGCATGAGCTGATAAGAAACGATGAGCCCCACATTGCCAGAGCCTACCATTAAAATATTTTTTCCCACTAGTGTACCATGCACATTACAAAATGTTTGTGCAGCACCGGCCGTCATCACTCCGGGCAAAGTCCAGCCGGGGAAGGCAAAAGCATTTTCCTTGGCACCGGTGGCCAAAATCATTTTTTTAGCAGAGTGAGCTAGCAATTTGTTATTGTGCAGAAAACCAAAACTACCATCGTCTAGCAGCCCCAGCGCCCTTGTGCTTAGCATAATATTCACACCAAGGTCTTTGGCCTCGTTAAGCAATATGTCGGCAATTTGAAAGCCTCGTACACCCGCATAATGCGCCCCAGAACCAAAAAATTTATGGATTTGTTTATACAACTGGCCACCGGCTTTTTCGTTTTCATCTATCACGGTGACACTGGCGCCACAACGTGCCGCTTCAATGGCGGCGCCTAAACCGGCAGGCCCAGAGCCTACAACAAGCACATCACTTACAGACATGGCACACCCACCTTTCCTAGACCCTGTTGTCGCTCTATCATCATGCCTTCAGAAAGAAGCGTGACACAAGAGCGCACATTTGGTTGACCGTTTACCACCACAACACAGTCGTTGCATTGGCCAATGCCGCAAAACAGGCTACGTGGCTCGCCATTTTTTGCGGTGGTCCGAAACACATCGATGCCGTTAGAGAGCAAAGCTACAGCAATAGGCTGACCTAAAGCTCCTTGCAGACGCTTACCTTCAAATTCAAACGAAATATTTGGTGCTTGTGAAAACTCTAATATAGGATGCTCTTTTATACATGGACACATGCACATCACCTCCACTTGTATGTACGTCTAACAAATTATATCAAATTGGTTTTCCTTTTTCAAGGTTATTATATTGGAAATATTCACAAAAATTTTTATGAATATTGTCAAACCTATATTTGGTTGTGTCAAAAATATTGTAAACATAAAAACCTTCACTGTATCTGTTATTGTGTTATTTTTAAAATAACCTTTATATACGTGAATTTGTTGTTGTTTATATTCGTGTATAAGTAAAAAGGGATGCTTTTATAAGACATCCCTAAATAAAATTTCGCATATTCATGTAAGTTAAAAGACAGATTGTTTGTCTAAATCCCAGTTTTGTAGCGTTTTTAGTTGATACACTTTTGGATTGAAAAAATGTCGATTGTACAAAATAGGAACATCTTGCACATCGTAAAACATTTGACGTGAAGCAATGATGGGATAGGCCTGAGGCAACTGCAATAGCTCAGCAGCTTCACCATCGATAGAGATGGGAAAATAATCATTTAAAGAATGTGCAACTTCGCGAGACATGGCTTGATGCACCCATATATGAACATGGGCAAATTCTAGGTGTTCTAAATCGTTTGTAACAAGCAAGCTGGTGGGAAAATAACTAACCGTAAGGATGGCAGGAATGTCATCGGCAAAATATAATAGCTTATTTTGAACAACAGTTTCACTTGTATGAATACCAAAATAATCTGCAGCTTCGCCTTCTGCGGGGATGATGGTATGAGAAAGCTGCTGGATGTGAACCGTATAGCCATCATTTTGTAAGCAATCTGCAAAATATAAACTGCGATTTTCATGGTCTAAGCTACTGGGGTGAATATAGTTGCCACTGCCATGACGCTTGGTGATATAACCCTCTAAAGCCAACATCAATAAAGCTTCGCGCAAAGTGACAAGGCTGATGCCAAGGCGGGCAGCAAGGGCGGATTCCGGCGGCAGTTTATTGCGCTCGAAAGTTTCGGTTTTAAAAATGTGCAATAATTGATGCTTGATGGCCATATAGGTGCTGTAATTTGTTCTTGCCATGGCAAATGCTCCCGTTTTCTGTGTTGTTTCCCATAAAAAATGAAAAATGAATCAAGTTCAATTTGTGATAAAAAAATTAACTAAGGCATGTTGCAAAAAAGGAATTCACAAAAGCAGGAACAATTTTTGAAACAGACGGTACAAAAATATCCGAAGCATTTTGTGGATCAAATTTTTTATATGCTATTATTTATGGAGGCTAAAATAAAAAACGATGGTGTAGCAAAATGAGTTGCTACACCATCGTTTCCTCTGTTTGTGCTTTTGTTCCAAAAATGAGTAAGCCAAATTTTAAAACAGGTATGCCCAAGAAGAAAACCGTAGCAATGTGTGTTTTAGGGGTTACACTAAAACTGATTTGCTGTGTTAAAAAACATTCGGTTGGGGTAAGCCAAAACTGGTTTGGTTTATCCTAGTGAGCAGTAAAATATTTTCTGTAAAACTCTTGAGACTCCTCATAAAGTGCCTTGTCTTCGTCGTTCTGTGGCAGTTCCACAGCGGTGAGGGCACCGGTGGGGCACACGGATACACACATACCACAGCCACGGCACTCTTTTTCATCCACTTTCATCACAGGGAAGTCCAAGGTGCGTGCATCATAGCAGCATACTGCCACACAACGGCCACAGTTTACACAACCACATTTTAGGCAACGTTCTGCTTCATCACGGGCAGCATCTTCAGCAAGGCCAAGCTCCACTTCATCGAAGTTTGCTTTGCGCGAGCAAGCCGAGAGACAATCCGAAACTTTGGCAGGGTTGTGCTCGTTTGTGATGGGTGACAAACGCAGTTCGCGTTTTTCAGATTCATCAATGAGTGCACCATTGCCACCAAAGGATTTGTCAATCTCGCAAGCAGCATCACGGCCCGAAGCGATGGCTTTAATGACGGAAGCCGGGCCGTATAGGCAGTCACCGGCAATATATACGCCTTTTTCAGTGGATTCAAACTGGCCGTCCACAATACCGGGCATAAAGTCGGCAACAATTTTTTGGCCAATTGCCAAGATAACAAGATCAGCATCTACAGAAACAGCAGCTTCACCAGAAGGCACAGGGCGACGACGGCCACTTTCGTCTGCCTCGCCAAGTTTCATGGGGGTGTATGTAAGTTTGCCGGCTGATACCGATTCCGGTGCAGCAAGCAAGCACAGTTTTACGCCCTCTTCTTCTGCATGCTCGATTTCTTCTTTGTAAGCAGGCATTTCGTCACGGCTACGACGGTATACAATAGATACATCTGAAGCACCAAGGCGAAGAGCACTACGTGCGGCGTCCACTGCCACATTGCCACCGCCAATAACGGCCACTTTTTTGCCATCAAGACGAGCGGCTTTACCAAGGTTGGAATCACGCAGGAACGATACGCCCGAAACACACAGGTCAGCGCCGGTAATATCCATGGGGCTATCACCATGAGCACCTACAGCAATCAGGATACGCTCATAACCTTCTGCGCGCAGTTTGTCTAGGCTATCAATGGCGCTGTTTGTTTCAATTTCAACACCCATACGCTCGATACGAGCAACTTCGTTAGCCAAGATATCAGCTGGTAGACGGTAATCGGGGATACCTACAGCTAGCATGCCGCCGGCTTTTGGAAGTGCTTCAAATACTTTTACTTTGTAGCCTTCTTTAGCTAAATAGTATGCAGCAGAAAGACCACCGGGGCCTGCACCAATGATGGCTACTTTTTTGCCATTATCTGCTTTGACGGCAGGAATTGGCAGTTCTTTTCCATATTTTTCATATACTTTATCGGCAGCAGTACGTTTAATCAAGCGGATGTCAACGCTCTCATCAGTATCGGCACGACGGCATTTGCTTTCGCAAGGGTGATCGCACACACGGCCACAGATGGCAGGGAAGGGGTTGGTTAAGCTTACACGGTTGTAAGCTTCGGTATAATTGCCACGGCGCACATCTTCTACATATTGAGGCACATTTACACCAGCTGGACATGCATCTTGGCAAGGTGCATAATCAGCATTATAGCTAAACTGAAGGCGGCCGATATACTCGGTTGGTGGGAAGTTTACCTGTGCCACGCCAACGGTTTCTGCAAGGCTGTTGAAGCCAAGTTTTTTTCCAAGTTTCGACAAATCATAGCACATATGCTCGATGTAGTCGA
>CAYJJK010000036.1:0-23619 GCA_964370445.1 uncultured Oscillospiraceae bacterium
CTACATATAAGAAATGTATACACCAATAAATAATGCACTAGAGCCCATAACCGCATGGCACTTTAGCCACCTATTGTAAACGCATATGTGCTAAAAAGATTCGCTGCAGCTTTTCACAGGGCCTACTTGCATAAAAGCGTCAAATTTCGATACATTTTAAAACAACACAAAACAGCTGATTTCATATATAACAAAACAATCAAAGGAGGAGTACCGCCTGTATTCCCCTTTGCAAGCAAATGTTATGTGTGAAATCAGCTGTTTTGCACAAATTAAGGCCATCTATTATCGAGTATCTGCTCTTAAAAAACTATGATGCCGAAGTTGCTTTCTGGATCAATGTCTTTGCATCCTCCACTTTAAGCGCGCGCCCATAAGCCAGTACCTTACTATCCACCACCAGAGCTGGCGTTTGCATAACCCCATATTTAGCAATTTCCACATTATCGCCAATGTTTAAAACTTCATCCGAAAACCCAAGTTCTGCCACTGCTATTTTTACATTTTCGAATGTCTCTGTGCTTTTTTTGCAGCAGGCACCCAGCACGATAAAGCGAGACTCTTTGCCTGTATCCCCGTCCCCTCCACAGCAGCCGCCACTGCATTCGCAAGCAGTTTTTGGCGCTTTTGCGCAGGCACAATCCTCTTGTGTTTCCTTTTTCTTTCCAAAACCGAATAAACCCATATTGATCTCCTTTATGTTTTACTTCATTTGTAAACTATAGTTACATCAAATATATTTGATGTAACTATAGTTTACATGCATCACGCTCTATTTGTCAAGAAATATATTTATCTGTTTGCTGTATCGCTGATAAACTCTACTAAAACAGCATATTCATAGAAACTCCTTGGCAAATCATCTGCGATATTAAATTTATTTTGATATTTTTATAGAAATTGAAGAAAACCAGATATCTGCCTCGTATATATTGATAGAGAAATAAAAATTAGACTATATTGCAAAAGGGGTGATGAAAAGCACACATGACTAGGGATACACAGTTTGTACAGATGATACGGCAGTACGAACGGCTTGTGTACACCATCTGCTTTCAGTTCACCAAAAACCACCACACAGCCGAGGATTTAACGCAAGAAACCTTTCTCTCAGCTTACCGTCATCGTTCAACGTGCCCCAGCGATAACCCCAAACCCTGGCTAGCGCGTATTGCAATCAACAAGTCGAAAGATTATTTGAAAAGTGCATATTTCCGAAAAACGAAAATATGTTATGACACATGTCCAGACGTTGATGCTTCTGCCTTATATCCACATCCCGAACAACCAGAAGATTTAACGCTTTCTATGGAAAATCTGAAGGAAATCCACGCAGAAATTATGGCGCTGAAAGAACCTTATCACAAAGCTTCTGTTTTGTATTTTTTACAGGAAAAAAGCGTGGGAGAGATTGCAGAAATTTTAGATAGACCGCCAAAAACAGTACATACACAACTATACCGCGCAAAACAGATACTGCAGAAAAAATTGCAAAGGAGGAACTTTGGTGGAGATCTTTTGTGAAAACGGACATTTGACAAATTATGGTTTTCAGGCTTTGATAGAAGGCAGAGCTGATGAACAAGCACGGCTTGAAATCAGCGAACACCTTGACTATTGTACCGATTGTATGGAGCAATACCTTATCCGGCTGGAGCAAATTACACTATTAGAGCCTCCATCTTCTAAACATGTACATACACTCACTGCAAAACAAAGTGTGCGCGCAGTAATGAGGAAATATGCCATGGTGGGTGTTGCAGCATGTTTTGCCGCCTCTCTCTATTTTTTCACCCCATTTGCATCACAAACACCACAAGCGTCTGAATCCATTGCGAGCGCAACACTTATAATGTCTCAATGGAGCAATTCAGCACATCAATTTTTACAAGCTTTTCCACAATCTATAGAAACAGCGCTAGACCTAAGCCGGAAAGCCCTTTATTACCCTATACCAGAAGATATAGAACAAAACATTTTCAATAAATCCGAATAAATCCAAGGAGATAACACATGAAAAAGAATCTTTTTTTAACCTTCATCACAGCATGCATACCCGGCTTTGGCCCGATGTATTATGGCCTAATGCGCCGCGGCCTTTCTATTGGCTTTTGGTTTTCTGCCATTTTTGCCCTAACCACCTTTTTAAACATGAATGCTTTGGTAATATTTTTGCCACTGGTATGGGCTTATTCTTTTTTTGACACCTTTAACATCCGCGCCTTAACAGCAGAGCAATACAACACATTATCAGACAATTTCGTTCCAGATATCTTGTTTATCCAAACCTTTAGTTTTGAAAAACTATCCGTGGGCAAGTCTCAAAAATATCTCGGCTGGGGGCTTATCATTTTAGGAGGCCTCTTTATCTATAACCTTCTTATAAATAGCGCATTGTCATTCCTCACACGCATCCCCATTTTGGGCGATATCCTCTATTCGCTACCAGGCCTAATCATCGGCCTTATTGTCGCTCTCATTGGCATCACAATGATACGCGGACGGAAGCCAGATTTTGTTGATCAATTGGAAAAATCACTTTTTGCCGACGATCTCACCAACAGTGAACAACAATCACAGGATGTCACGCTCCCATTGCCAACACATCACAATCCATCCACAGATCCCACTGCTACACAAAGCGCAGCGCTTATCACTCCGAGCGAAACCAACACGAGTCATGACACAAGTACAGACACACCCTATGTAACTCTATCGGCAGATGTCACCTCTGACGGCACTTCCGAAGAACCTGACGCTATGCTCTCACCCGAAAACGATGCAGTAGGCACCGAAGATACGCAGCAGCAAGATCGCTAGCGCCCATATCCGTCTTTCAATTCCAACAATTTTCCACACATTAAAAAACAGCAATCACATATTTTGATTACTGTTTTTTTAATTATTTTGTTTTTTATATTGATTATTCGCAAGACATCTTTATCAATCCATTGTTTTTTCCAAACGAATTTCTGCCGCACGTCCATGCCCAATAAGGCCTTCGCCTCTGGCTAAGTTTGAAACCAAAGGTGCCAGCTCCAGCATAGCGGATCTGTTCATTTTTTGGTGTGTGCATGTTTTTAAAAACGTACCCACCCACACACCGCCAGTGTAGCGTGCGGCCCCCACCGTAGGCAGAGTATGGTTTGTGCCCGATGCATAGTCACCAAATACTTCCGCCGTATTCTCTCCAATGAATAAGGAACCATAATTACGCAAGTTATCCGATGCCCAGTTCAGCTGTTGTTCATCAGCAAGGTTAAGCTCTAAGTGTTCGGGTGCATATTCATTTGCGTAGGCTACCGCTTCGGCCAAATCATTCACCAAAATCACCTCGCCACCATCTTCCCAAGCTTTTCTTGCAATGCCAGCCGTTTCTAGTGTCTCAAGTTGTTTTTGCACCGCAAGCATGGTGCGCTGCGCCATGGCTTTGTCTGTGGTAACCAAAATGCCTTTTGCCACCGGGTCATGCTCCGATTGTGCAAGCAAATCCGCCGCAAGAATTTCCGCATCCGCATTTTCATCGGCAATAATCAAAACCTCACTGGGCCCCGCAATAAAATCAATCCCTATTTTCCCATAACATTGGCGCTTTGCCTCTGTTACATAGCGATTACCCGGCCCCACAATCAAATCTACCGCTTTGATTTCTTTGGTTCCGTAGGTGAAAGCTGCAATCGCTCCCGCACCACCTACAGCATAAATTTCATCCACACCGGCAATGTCCATAGCCACTAGCGTTTTAGGGTGTATTTGGTTTGTGTTTTTCATCACAGGAGAGCATGCTACCACCCGTTTCACACCTGCCACTTTGGCCGGTATGCCCAGCATCAACGCCGATGAATACAAGGGATATCCCCCGCCCGGCACGTAACAACAACAAGCGTCTACCGGCAAAATTTTATGCCCCAATATAAGCCCCGGCGTCACCTCCAAGTTTTCAAGTTCATGCACAGTGCCACGTTGTGCTTTGGCAAAAGCCTCTATGTTGCTCGCCGATTTTCGAATATCCTCTATCTCTTGCGGCGAAAGGCTGCCATAGGCATCTTGCACTTCACAGCTCGAAACACGCAGTGTATCCCGCGTGCTGTTATCGAATTGTAAGTTATAAGCCTTTAATGCCTCGTCGCCTTTCTCCCTCACAGTAGAAATAATATTCGAAACCTGGCTTTGAATTATCCTATCATCTGCGGCAGCTTGCGCCTTTGCCGACTTTAAAAAAACCATATCGCTCCTCTTTCACACTTTATCGTAATAAACTTATCCATATATTGTAACGTGTTCCCCCCTATCTGTCAACAAATGCAATTTTTTTCCTTTCGCGTTCCCAGATAGTGCCCACAGTCGTGCGCAGCGGGCCTATTTTGGCACTTTTTTCACCTGATTGAGCCTGAAAATTGCTTACACTATACCTAATTCAACGATTGTCAGCACACCTAAAAAACCTCAAAATATTTAAGCGCAGCCCACCAGTAACAATGTAAAACTCATCACTTTTGCGCACTGCGCCGATCGCATCAAGACACGTCATTTACTTGACTTCCCCCCTATTGCGGTGTATAATCCGAATATATAAATAGGAAAGTAATCTTGGTGTTTTTTGTGTGGTAAACATGGGTATTTACTCTATTTTTTCACTACCACTTTACCAATGAAAGAGCTTTTGTTGTATGTAGTAACACAATAAAATCTCTTTTTTATTGTGTTATAGTCTCCCGTAATGGCGCCGAGGACCAAAAGCTTCATCGTCACAAAATACATACAAAGAGGTGTATATTGATAATCTATTTACTTTTGCTTGTTGGCCTGGTTGCCCTTATTAAAGGAGCCGATTTTTTTGTAGAAGGCAGCAGCAATGTTGCCCGAATGCTTAAAATCCCGCCAATGATCATTGGCCTCACCATTGTTTCTCTTGGTACAAGTTTGCCAGAGGCTGCAGTAAGTGTTACAGCAGCCCTTTCCGGAAATAACGACTTATCTTTAAGCAATGTAACCGGCTCCAACATCTTCAACATTTTAGTGGTGGTAGGCGTCTGTGTTTTGATTCGTCCTTTGCAATCAGACAAAGCGAGCCTAAAGCGCGATTTTCCGGTTTCCATCGGCGCATCCATCCTCCTTCTCTTATTTGCATTAAACGGCACAATTGGCCGTGTTGAGGGGCTCATCTTCTTAGTCATCTGTGTAATTTATCTTGTGTTTTTAACAAAAACCGCCATGAAGAGCCGCACCAACAGTGCCGACGATGCCGAAATTGTAGAGAGCAAACGCCCCACTTGGATGAATGTGCTTTATATTATAGGCGGTGTTGTTGCCATTGTTATTGGCGGTGATTTAGTGGTGGATAACGCCGTTGCCATCGCCGAAACCTTTGGCATTAGCCAAACCATCATTGGCCTTACCATTGTTTCCATTGGCACCTCTTTACCAGAGCTTGTTACCAGTGTGGTGGCTTCACGCAAAAAAGAAAGTGAAATCGCATTGGGAAATGCACTGGGTTCTTGCATTTTAAACATCTTGTTCATTTTAGGAACCTCCGCTTTGCTTTCCCCCATCTCTTTTGGCACCGATGGCCTTTTGCCCATTATTATCATGCTGGGCGCCATGCTTCTTATGTTTGTTTTTTCTCTCACAAAACAACAAACAGGACGTGTAGAGGGCGCCATTGCTTTGCTTCTTTATGGAGGGTATATGACCTATGTTTTGGTGGATGCCCTTGCTTAAATACAACACAAAAAGCCCCGCAAGCCAAAATGGTTTGCGGGGCTTTTTTGCATCCTATCCTCCAGCGCAAAGCAGGAAAAACTTCGCTTTCTATTTCGCCCTAAAGCTAGAGCCTAACTCGGCATTATTGCTGTTTTATCACACCAATGCCATAACCCTCTACCAGAAGTTTCAAATCCTCTATTTTTTTTATAATCTCAGCGCCCGCATCCGTATCGGCAATGGTCATGCGTTTTTCGTAGTTTTCTACCAGTATATTTTTCGAGTGCATATCGTCATCACTTTCTATGGCCGCTTGCACCCCCTTAAACGGGTAGTGTTCTGAAATCAAAAGTTGATAGCTATTGGAAACCAAAGTATAGCCAGAGATTCCTGTCACCTGTTGGTATGCTCTTGACATACCCCCATCAATAATAAGCACCTTTCCCCTAGCTTTAATTGGAGATTCTCCCCTTTTGATTTTCACGGGTACATGCCCGTTTATGATATGTGCATTTTTGGCCTGGATACCAAACTCATTGATGATTTTTTCGGCATTTTTTTCTTGCAGTATATGCTCGTAATAATAGTCTTTTTTCTCTTCCCAGGTGTTTTCATCTTTAATAAAAACGCGCTCAAACGTGCTCATTTTTGTTTTTCCATTTAACGGCGAAGTGGGCCCACACCACAAATACCACATAAAGTCAAGTGCATCGTTCTTTTCCTCTCCGTTTCCATATGCACCCACTCTACAAAGTTTATCACACAAATCCAAATATCGCTTCCCTTTGTATTCTTTTCCCTCAAACCGAAATGCTACAAACGCTCCATTTTTGCTCATTGGGATACATCCGTGATACAGCAGGTTCTGGTTGTTTATTTTATAAACCCCTCCGTTTTGATACAAGAAGTTAACATGCTTATGCAGCTGCTTGTTGTGCAAAAACGAGAATTGCAGTTGATTGATCACATTTTCCTCTTCTTTGGTTAACTGATAGACATTGTGTGGGTCTACTGTTGGAAACAGGGTATCATTCATCTTATACTTCACACCGTCTATCATGATGCTGGCATCTTGCAAATCAATTTTATCAAGCAGCAATCGGTCTTGCATATTAAATTCAGGGTGTTTTTGAATAATTTGCCCCTCCAGCTTAAGCTGTATCACTGTGATGGCCTTATGCACTTTAGTTGCAAGCTCAATATTTTGCTCTTCTATATTTTTTGTCTTTTCATCATTGTTTTGGGTTTTTGGTATAAAGCATGTGCAAGGGTCTCCTTGATATTGTTCCAGTGCAAAAACGGCCAATGGGCGAATGTTGATGCCATATCCTTCTTCCAAGCTGATAAAATTGTTATATCGGATGCTGTTTCGTATTACATTTGCAATACTTGCCTTGTGTCCGTGGGCCGCTGCCATCCACACCACATCGTGGTTCCCCCATTGAAAATCCACGTTATTAAGCTCACACAAATCCTCCATTATCAAGTGTGCTCCATATCCCCTATCAAAAATATCGCCGATAATATGGAGTTTATCTACAATCATTTTTTGTAGCAAATTCGAGAGCTCGATGATAAAATCATCTGCCCTATTCACCGTTATGATGGTGTTTAAGATATTAAGAAAATAGTCCTGCTTATTCATTTCATAATTATCGGTATAAAGCAGTTCGTCGATGATATAAAGAAAATCTTTTGGCAAGGCCTTTCTCACTTTTGATCGTGTGTATTTTGATGTGGCAACACGGCAAATTAAAACAAGGCGCATCAATATAGTTGTGTACCACTCATGTGTGCATGCACCTTTTGCTTTTATATCCGCCAATTTTTCCTGTGGGTAATAAATAATGGTTGCAAGTAAATTTTTTTCCTCTTTGCTGATCGTATCTTCAAAGCACAAATCAATTTTTCTTTTGATAGACCCCGATGCATTTTTCATGATGTGCGTAAAAACTTCATATTCACCATGTAAATCACTAACAAAATGTTCTGTGCCTTTGGGCAGGTTTAAAACAGCCGAAAGGTTGATAATTTCGGTGCAGGCAGCCTGGCTTGTTGGGTAACTGCCTGCTAGGAGTTCTAAATATTTTTTTTGCTTTATGATATGCTCTTGGTTTTGCATGATACCCTCCAAATGTATGGAATCGTACGAACTACTATTTTTAACAATTTGCTTTTTAAGCCCCATTGGTTCAGCTTCATTTTCAAATATGCAAACGTCTTTAAAACCACCTACTAGGCACATATTATAAGGTTCTTCGCCTTTTTTTGCAACCACTTTTGTCCTTTCATGCCTTAAATAACCTATTGTGAATAAGACGCGCGGAAAACAGTTGACAAAAATCCATAAAATTGCATTAAATATGTTCCAAAAATTGTCAACATGTGTTAAACTATACAATATAAATCTCAACTGATGGGGTACGTGCATATTAAGGGGATTGACACTATGAGCAAACTTCTAAATGAAGATATTTATAATACTACCTCGCCCTCTGTTGTATCCATGAACGAGGAGCTGATGCTATCATTTTTTAGCATCATGCCCGACAATGTGGTAATCATGAACAAGGCGCTGGATGTGGTTTTGTGCAACAAAGCTGCACTGGGATTTTTTGAATGTAAAAACGAGGCTGATTTCACGCAGCACCTTTTGGAATATTTCCCAAAAGCTGAAAACAATGGCATCGATGCCAAAGAAAAGCTAGCCCAGATGGCAAAGTGTGCCTTCGAGCAAGGCATCTATGAAGACGATTGGATTTATATCGATAAAAATGGCAACCGAATCACACTGAATGTGCGCATGATAGGTGTTCACCCTCAAGCCGGTATCGAAGAACCCTACCTCTTGTCGGTAATGCATGACATCAGTCGTTTTGTTACGCGCGAAGAAAAAGAAGTGGAATTTTCCTCCACGCTGAAAGCCATTCTTGATGCCACACCGCTTGCGCTAAACATGTGGGATACTCAAATGAATAATATCCTATGTAATAGGCAAGTGCTAAATATCTTTGGCCTAGAAAGTGAAGAGGACTATCAAAATAATTTTCACAAATTTTCGCCGGAATACCAACCAAACGGTAAACTTTCTGCAGAGATGATTGAGCAAAACTTGGCAATCGCAAAAAAAGAAGGCGTACACCGATTCAAATGGATGCACCTTGACAGTGAGGGAGGAGAAATCCCTGCCGAAATCACCCTCACCAAAGTAAATATCTCAGAGGGTAAAGACCATCTCGTTGGCTTTGTTCGAGATTTACGCGGTGAATTTGATCAAAACCACGAAGAAAACGATGATGACTATTATTTTCTTAACCGTATACCCGAAAAATCTTTTTTAAGCAAAGTGGCCGAAATTTCAGACGACTTGTTTTTTGCCATCGATAGAAGAACCCATACCATTCAATTTCTTGGAAAACCTTTGCAATCGCTTACACAAAACAGTCAAAGCAAAACTGTTACTTCTACCGCTTACAATGAAGCGCATGTCCACGAGGATGATTTAGAAATTTACAAAGAACTTGTGCAAAATATGGGCAAGGGAATTTGCAAACCCCTTGAACTGAGGTTTATACAACCTGATGGTTCTTACCGCTATTATCGTATCATTTATCGATTCATTCACAACTCGAGCGGTGTGCCCATCATCATTATTGGTAAAGGTATTGATGTAGACGAGAAAAAGAGGCTTGAAGAGCAAGCCCGATTTGATTCCCTTACACAATGTTATAGCAAAATAAATGTCGAAGCGCTCATAACAAACCGCCTAAAAACCCGCAACAGCAGCGGGGGAGCTTTGCTGTTTATCGATATTAATAAATTCAAATCATTCAACGAAGAAAATGGACATTTTTTTGGGGATGAAGTACTTCGCCAGCTTGCTATGCGCATTAAAGCATGGGTTCTTGACCGAGATGTTTTTGGCAGAATTGGCGGCGATGAATTTGTGGTTTATGTTGCAAACACAGACGATATCGCACTTTTTGAAAACCGTCTTGACAAGTTGATTTTTCAGCTCAATGAACGTTATTCTATTTTTAAAACAGAAGCCGATGTTCGCATCAGTGTGGGTGTAACACTTTGCAAAGACTGCACTTCTTACAAACGGTGCATACAAAATGCAGACAAAGCACTTTTCATAGCAAAACAAGCCGAAAAAGGCGAATGGTTATATTATGATGAGTCGCACCAGCAGTATGCCACCTCAGCATTATCCCAAAACAACAAAACAGAAAAGATTTCTGGCTTAAACATGGAGCACTCCATCATCTCCTCCATATTCAATATACTCTATGAAAGAAACTGCGACATTGCATCTATTTCCTCCGCCCTTCAGTACTTAGGGCACAAATATGCAGTTGGCCGTTGTTTCATTGTAGAATCTTTTGACGGGGGTGCAACCTATCGGTTTACACATGAGTGGTGTGACCCCTCCTTACCTTCACATCTTCAAAAACAAATTGGTCTTCCTTCCAATTTATTGCATGAGTTGCTTGAAGGCGCAAAAATGAACGAAATGTTCATTTGCGAAGACATCAACACTTGCCAGCTTTCTGGCGAGCTTCCAGCAAAAATTGCCGCCTCGGGCACAAAAGCATTTTTGCATGCACAGGTGAAAAAAGACGGTATTGTCACTTTCTTTATTGGCATAGAAGACTGCAAAAACACACGAAATTGGACCGACCTCGAAATCAATACCCTGCACTATTTATCCAGAATTTTTTCTATTATCTTGCAAAGAAAACAGCTCCATCAAGAAGTGAAAATCCTTAATGATCACAGCAAATTATCCGCTTTTGTGGCAGACAATACCGACAACTTTATCTACATCGTAGACCCCGACACCTATGATATCATTCATATGAACCAAAAAGCGCTTGCAATGTATGGCAACCCGCACAAAAGTGAATGGAGCAGCCAAAAATGCTATGAATTTTTGCATGGCAAAACCGAACCTTGTGAATTTTGCACCAACCAATACACAACCGAACATAAATTTTATGAGTGGAAATACTACCACCCGCGATTTGAAAAAACATATTTATTTAAAGACAAGCTTGTTCCGCTAAACGGTAAGCTTGTAAAGCTGCAGGTGGCAACCGACATCACAAAGCTTGTATCTTTGGAGTCGGAACTAAAAGACAAGCTAGAAGAACAAACACTGCTGTTAAATTGTATTAAAATGCTTCATATGGGCAAAATACCCAATGAATCCATCGAAGAAATTTTACGCATTGTTTGCGAATTTTTTGGCGCACCTGAAGGCATGATTTTGCAAATTGCACAAGATGGTCTTACCGTTAATGGCACACACAAATGGTCAGGTGAGCAAACAAATGCCACTACACCCATACTGCAAAACCACCCGCTTGCGGCAATTCAACCCTTTTTGGATAAGTTTAACCAAACAGACGCCATTTACCTTTCTGATTTGTCCCATCCCAAAAGCCTTATCAGCCCAGAGTATAGCAGCGCATGGCTTTCTGATATCCGCAACCTAATCTATGCGCCTATTTTAGACGACACAGGCAAATTGATTGGTATATTTGGCGTACACAACCCCACACACAACATTGATAAATATTGGTTGCTTGGCTCATTATCTGTTTTTGTCTCTGACTTTTTAGAGAAAAATAAGTTGATAGATTCTCTTAGCGAGCTTAGCTATTATGATACGCTTACAGGCGTAAAAAACCGCCACAGCTACCGAAAAGCGCTACTGGAAATAGACGAAGGCAGGGTATCTTCCTTAGGCGTTGTATACATTGATATCACCGGCCTTTCCAGAATCAACGAGGAAAAAGGCACACGCTACGGAGATGAAGTTATAAAAAGGATGGCACATATTCTTTCCGATGTTTTCGACGAAAGCATCTTTCGTGTAGGCGGAGATGAATTTGTAGTCCTTGATAAAAATGTGAGCGAATTGGCTTTTGAGGGCAAAATTAATGTGTTGAAAAACACCCTCTTTGAAGAGGATGAGCTCAAAGCCTCGGTTGGGTTTACTTGGAACAACGATTTTGCCGAGGATAAAGAGAGCAAAAGCGACGAGTATAACACCGTAAGAGACAGCAGAAACTACACCGCGATGCTGAGCAAAAATCTTGACAATGAAATTGCCAGTGGAAAATATGTGGTGTTTTTACAACCACAAATCAGCTTTAAAACCAACAAGCTCGATGGGGCCGAGGCTCTTATCAGAAGAATTGACGCCAGTGGCAACTTGCAGTCTCCTGCTTTTTTCGTGCCCTTTTACGAAAAAGAGGGTATGATTTCCAAAATTGACCTACACGTGTTTGAGTCTGTGTGCAAATTGCTAAGCGGCTGGATGCAACGCGGCATTGCTACACAGCTTAAATTCTCTGTCAATTTCTCACGCGCTACCATCATGGAAAAAGCCATTGTGAAAAAGCTGTCTACCATTTGTGAGAAATATGATGTAAGCCCCTCTATGTTTGTGGTAGAAATCACAGAAACCATCAGCCATACCGATGACAAGGTTTTCACTTATGTCATTTCTTCTTTAAAAAATGCAGGCTTTTGTGTTTCTTTGGATGACTTTGGAAGTGGCCACTCGAACTTATCCGCTTTACAAGCCTCTGATTTTGACGAAATAAAACTAGACATGGGGCTTACACGGGATATTCATTTAAGCGCAAAATCTAAAACACTAGCAAAAGTTGCCCTCAACCTTTGCCATGAGCTTGAAGGCATGGTCTCGGTTGCCGAGGGAATTGAAACCATAGAACAATATGATGTGTTGAAAAATTTAAATTGTCATAAAGGCCAAGGGTATTATTTTAGCAAGCCCATCTGCATTTCAGAATTTGAGCAAAAATATTTTGGCCAAAATACATAAAACGTCTATCATCCAGCCACCTGTGCCCTACCATTTACACCGTTGAATAGCCCTTGCATTTATAGAAATGAAAACAAACATCTGGGGGAATGTGTTATGAAGCATATCAGCGACAATGACAATGTACGTCAAAAGATGCCCGAATCTAAAGACACTCACTTCTCATTTAATCAGCTTCTTTCCATCATCGACAAAGTTCCCGTTTGTATTAATGTCTTAAATGAAAAGGCTGAGAGTGTATATTGTAATGCCTACACTGTCAAACTATATGGGCTTAAATCCAAAAGATCATTTCTTACACAATTTTACAATCTAACACCAGAAAAGCAGCCGGATGGCCGCAACTCAAAACTTGCTTTCACCGAGCATGTTTTAACGGCAATCGACAAGGGAGAGACGCAGTTTAGCTGGCTAGACATCAAATTGACCGGCGAGGAGCTTCCTCTTGATATCAGCATTTACCGGCTGAATATGAAAGATGAAGACGGAAATGAGTTGCTGGTCAGTACCATGCGCGATTTGCGTCCCCAACTGGCTAGAGATGATGATGAAACCATCTTTGACAATTACTCTTACAGTCGTGTTACCTATAAAGAGCTATTCAATTCTGTGGCAGAGCTAACAGACGAGTGGTTTTGGATTTATGATGTAAAAATAGCCATGATACAATTTTTTGGTAAAGGTCGAGAAATACTTGGCCTTTCGGCAGATAAGAAGCCGTTTCCTTCCTATGTGGTAGATAGCGGCATGGTTTACCCAGACGACTTGGAAACGTTTTTAAACTTTGACGAAAACTTAAAAACAGGTGTTGTAAAACCTGTGGAGGTTCGCTTTGTGCAACCAAATGGTGCCTTCAGGTATTATGGCATTACATACAAAACCATTTATAACAAAGATGGAAAACCTATGTTTTCCATTGGGAAAACCTATGACATTGACAAACAAAAACGGCTTGAAGTGCTTTCTAAAACAGATTTGCTCACCAATTGTTTAAACAAAGTGACAACCGAAAATGTTGTGAAAGACATACTGGACTCTGCCCCCGCATCTTCCCATGCACTCTTTTTGATTGACGTGGATGACTTCAAATCTGTAAACGATGAGCTTGGCCACTATTTTGGGGACGTGACATTGAGTGACATTGCAAAAAATCTACACGCCAATTTTAGGGGCGCGGATGTTATTGGTCGCATCGGTGGAGATGAATTTTTAGTATTTGTGAAAAATATATCAGACGAAAATGTGATTAGGGGAAAAGCCAGATCCATTGCGGATGCATTTAAAACCAGTTACGCGGGGGAAAACGGTGACTACAAAATTTCCGGAAGCATTGGTGTTTCTTTATACCCCCAACACGCCACCACCTATGAGGACCTTTACAAATGCGCCGACAAAGCTCTATATAGCTCTAAAACAGCCGGCAAGGACCGGTATACCATTTATTCAAATGCATTGGTTGATGCAACAACCAAAAAGCTTACCGCAGTGGACAATGCAACAAACCCTGTTAATGCATATTTTGATGCCGACATCACCTCTACAGCATTCGATTTGATCTATCAGGCGGAAGATGTTAACAAAGCCATGAATACCGTGGTGCGGCTGATTGGAATGCACATGAATGCAGATAGATGTTATGTTGCGCAAACCTTTAACGGAGGAGAAAGCTACAGCATCACTTACGAATGGGGACGAAGCCCAAAAGACGAAAAGAAAAATGCATTTCAAGATATTCCGCTCCACATGATACGAGATTTTTTTGCAGAGCTTGAAGAACATGGCCTCATGTACAACAACAGCCCAAACCATATTAAGGCAATGCTCACAAAAGATGCAGATAGCCTTGAAAACAAAAATTCATATCTGCTCGTACAATCAAAAGGAAAAGGGCATACCCGGCTTATTTTCGGCCTTGACGACAGCAACGAGCACCGTGTATGGAGCGAAAAAGAAATTAACACGATGCAATATGTTTTAAAGATGCTTTCTATCTTCTTAGCCTCTTCACACATTCATAACCCTTAAATTGGGCACACAGATAAAATAATATTCAGCCGCAATCTGCCCCACACGCATTAAAAAACAGGAAGCAATATCAAAGGTATTGCTTCCTGTTTATATTTTATTACCCAAAAAAATCTTCTCTTTATGTGTCACCCGCTTTGTGACACACCCGAATGCCCACTGTAAAGTCCCCTACACTTCTTCTTGCAAGCTCACATCTTCAGCTTCCAATTGTGGGCCATAGCTATCTCCAAAGGTATACAAAACACTTACACCATTTTCCTTCATAAGGGTCAGCATTGTTTTGGATAACGGCTTATTTGTAACCACCATAAAAATATCTGCCAGTGTTCCGGCCGTAAATACTTTATTAAAGCCAAATTTATCGTTTTCCAACAGCAAGATAGTGCGCTTCGTATGCTTAAACAATATCTTTTTTAAGCGAACTTCCTCTTCCGTGGCTTCGCAAAGCTCACCGCGATTATTTAGCGCAGCACAGGTGATAAAAGCTTTGTCCAAATAAAAATTTTGCAAGCTTCGCTCGGCATACTCGCCAAAGAGGCTTCTTGCTTCATTTGCCAAAACCCCACCGGTAAGATACACGGTTCCCTCGCTATTATACAAAGCCACCGCCGCACGCAAAGAGGTTGTTACTGCCATCACTTTTTTTGCCTGCGCTTGCTTTGCCAGCTCGTAAATAATGGTGCCATGCCCAAAATAAACTGTGTCGCCATTCTGAATCAGGTCTTTTGCTGCCGCGGCAATTTCCATCTGAACTTCCGGAAAATCAGGCTCTCTCGACACCATTAGGTGCTCTAAAGATATTTCGCTACCTCGTGTGATTTCTCCGAACCCCTTTGAGATCAAGCCCTCATTTTCCATCTTTACAAGGTCTCTTTGAACTGTCATTGCAGAAACCTGTAAAACGTCTTGAATGTCTTTCACCCTTAGCGGTTCTTTTTTTTCAAACATCTGTAATACTTGTTTTTTACGGCTTTCGTACAGAATAATCCCTCTTTCCATAGTGAGTTTCTGCTTTGCACTTGAAGGAAAAAACCCGCAATATGCAACCAAGCACACTTTATGTACTCATTATCTATACATCTCCCATTATAAAACATTTGCAGTAGATTGCAAATGTTTTATAGTGTTTGGCCTCAAAATTTTCACTTGTTTCACACATAGTTACGTCATCTCCATAAAGAACATAGTAGGCACCTTTCGGTACCCTTCACTATGAATAAAATCAAAATGCGTATTTTTCATGGTTTTATGGGTGCATTTCATAAGTGCATCATTCTGTTTTATAAAGTATTAGACGTTCTCTATGTTTTCACCCCCTTTTACGCTTGCACTCTGCACCCAGTTTCTGCATCAAACAAGTGTCCTCTTTCTGGCCAAACCGAAAGACATACATTTTCACTATTTTTCAATTCTTTAATTAGGCCCGGTATCAAGCTTACACTGGTTTTCCCATTTTCTGTTTCCTCATGAACCAAGGTTTCTGCCCCTAAACGCTCCATATATCGAATCTGTGAAGGCCAACTGAAAATAGGATTTTCTGCATCTACCAGCAAATGATCCGGCCGCACACCCAATACATATTTTCCATCCTTCAAGGTTGCCCTGCAATCTTCAGAAAGGATATCCATCAACTGGCCTTTCTTAATTTCTAAATCGATATCCGTGAAAACCACTGTGTCTGCTTGAACTTTTAAATTGAAGAAATTAATACTGGGGCTACCCACAAAACCGGCCACAAACATATTGGCAGGCTTTTCATAAATTTCGATAGGCTTTGCATCTTGCTGAATAACACCTTCTTGAAGCAAAACAATTCTATCCCCCATGGTCATTGCTTCCACTTGATCGTGCGTAACCATAATGGTGGTGATCCCTAAAGAACGCTGAATTTGTGCAATTTCCACACGCACAGAGGCACGTAGCTTCGCATCCAAATTGGAAAGTGGTTCGTCCAGTAATAGCAAGGTGGGGTTTAAAACCAAAGCCCTTGCCAAAGCCACACGCTGCTGCTGCCCTCCGGACATTTGGGTGATTTTGCGCTCTTCATATCCCTCTAAAGATACTTTTCGCAACCCCTCTGCCACGCGCTTATCAATTTCTTCTTTTGCTACTTTGCGCATCTTAAGGCCAAACGCAACATTCTTTTTCACAGTCATGTGTGGAAAAAGCGCATAGTTTTGAAACACAATTCCCATATCTCGTTTATTTGTAGGTAAATTTGTAATGTTTTTCCCCCGCACAAGCAGTTCGCCTGTGTCGGGCGGGGCAAGGCCACTAATTGCGCGAAGCAAAGTTGTTTTACCGCAACCTGAAGGCCCTAGCAAAACAATAAATTCTCCCTCTTTTGTGGTAAGGCTTACATCTTTTAATACCAAGTTTTTTCCGTAAGATTTACTTACGTTTTTTATTTCCAATGCCTTTGTATCCATAGCGCTTCCCTCCTGCTCAAATTAGGCGTGACCATTTAAATAGTTTTTCGCATATCAGCTCTGCTGCAACAATCACCAAAATGATGATGGCGCTGCCTGCCACTGCCTCTGGGTCCAACCCTTGGCCACGTTGCTCGGCATAAATACGTACCGGGAAGGTTATGTTGCGTGCACCGGAAATGAACACAGCCACAACCGAATCGGTGAAGGAGATAACAAACCCAAAAAACGCACTCACAATTACACCGGGTATTATCATGGGCAATGTCACCTCAAAAAATGTTCTTACAGGGGTTGCGCCAAGGCTTAATGCAGCACTTTCCACATCTTCGCTTACAAAGCTTAAGCTGGACAACACCATGCGCACCACATAGGGAATCACCAATAAACTATGTGCCAAAATTAGGCCGCCGTAGGTTCCCAAAACACCCATAGCAGAATAAAATTGCAACAATGCAATGGCCCAAATCACCCTTGGCAACGTCATGGAAGACATCACCATTGCATTGATCAATGTCCTGCCTTTAAAAGCAAAGCGCTTGATGGCAAACGCGGTGGGCACGCCCGCTAAAATACCAATAGATACCGCTGCAAACGCTACAATTACGCTCACCCTTAAAGAAGATCTAAATTCGTCGCTTTGCAAAAACATAATAAACCATTTCAGCGACACCTCTTGTAGTGGAAACGTAAAGGCAGGTGCCGGGTTTAATGCCCCAATAAAAAGCATGGCAATGGGCGTAAGCGTAAAGATGAGCGCCAAAATTGCCATTACTGTGAAGATAGATTTCCCCAGTCTTTCACTCATGATGACGCCTCCTTTGTTTGCATCCCCATTCGTTTTTTATACCCTTTCATGAAAAGCTTAAAGATGAATAAGCCGATCAGTAAGATAAACATGGGGAACAGAGATAATGCCGATGCAAATGGATAGTTCATGATTTCAATGCCCTGCACATAAGCCACCGTGCCAAACACCGATACTCTTCCAAGACCTAACAAAAGCGGTGTGTTAAACGATGTGAGGCTTGCCAAAAACACCAGCATTGTGCCTGCAATTGCGCCGGGTAACGTAAGCGGAAAAATTACACGGAAAAAAGTGGTAAAAAATCCCGCTCCCAAAGATTTTGATGCGTCTTCCAGATAAGGGTTTAAAGATGTCATGGCTGTTAAAAGAGGTAGCACCATCATGGGTACATATGATTGAACCAAACCGATTAAAACACCCAGTTCTTCTCCTAAAAACGCAATTGGTTGTTCTATCACACCCCAGCTAAGCAGCAAGCCGTTAATGACGCCCAAAGGTGAAAGCATAATAATCCAACCAAGGGTTTGAATCATTGCCCCGCTTATCATGGGCAGCATAATTAAAATAATCAGCAAGCTTTTTAAGGTTCCGTGTGTGCGTGCCGTTAGCCACGCTATAGGGTAAGAAATTACAAAAATGATGGCTGTTGCCATCGTTGCCAAGCGCAAAGTGCGCATATAAACACTAAAGTAATATGGGCCTTCTTCTACCAAAAGGTAGTAATAATTTTCCAGTGTAAATGTTGGGTTTGGCAAAACAGAGCCAGGCACTGTTTCCCAAAAACTGTACACCACTAGCTGTGCAACCGGAATGAGGAAAATCACAATCAACAAGAAAACACTAAGTGAAACAAGAACGTAAGGTACCCACTTTTTATTCGTCTTCATTCTTCACCATCCTATTTAATGGAAAGGTTAAAATATTGTACTTGTTTTGAGAAGCCTGCATCAAATAAATACAAAAGGAAATCTTGGCACAAAACACACAGTTTTAAACAGGTTGCCTTGCGCCAAGATTTTAAGCCCTATCGCTTTTAGTTCTCAATCAACTCACGGTTCCAGCGCTCGGTATACTCTTGACGTGCTTCGATAACAAAAGGCCAGTCGAGCTCAATGAGGCTGCTCACTTCTTCTTCGCCGTAAATAACCCTATCTGCTGTTTCTTCATCCAGCTCTACAAGGCTGTTTGTTGGGCCAAAATAAGCTTCTTCGGCAAAGATCGTTTGCACTTTGGGGTCCAGTGCCACTTGGGCATAGGCCAAAGCCAAGTCGCGGTTTGGTGCGCCTTCTACAATACTCAATACATCCATTGCTAAAATTGTTCCCGGCTCTTCGGGGAATACAAAGTCAATGTTGTCATACTGGTCGCTCAATACCTCTGCATAGGCGCTGGTGTTGGGTGCTGCCACCACAAGGCCTTGCTGCATATATTGTGCCAATTCGTCATTGCTTGTAAAAACAAGGGGAACAGGTTTTAATTCTGCCAATTTTTCAAACACTACGTCCACATCATGCTCGTCTCCGCCTTCCATGCGGCCAACGATGCCCAAAAGTGCGTCGCCGCCGGTGCCGGGCCACACTGGGAATGCAATTTTCCCTTTGTATTCAGGGGCCCACAGGTCTTCCCATGTGGGAGGCTCTGGAAAAGCATCTGTGCTGTATTGAATGCCAATGGGGCCAACCGCTGCACCATAGCCACCCTCATTCAAAGCGAAGTCATAAAGGTCGTCATAAACCGGCAAGCTCGGATCCGGTGCTTCCACAACTCCATCAATGGCACCTTGTGCCGCTGTATGGATATTGATGTACGCCACGTCCATGGTTGGATTTCCCATTTCTGCATATAGTTTTGCAGTTCTGTCGCCTGCGCCACCCAAAAGTAGCTCTACGCTGGCACCGGTTGTCTCTAATGCAGGAATCACTGTCTCTTGAATAATTCTTTCATAATCTCCGCCCCAAACGCCCACAATCAAGGTTTGGCCCGAGAAATCTTTATCTGCTAAGTAGGCAATCGTCTCTTCAGAAAAACCTTCTAGCGCTCCTCCACCAGTGCTATCTCCTGCTGCGGACGATGCCATGCCTGATTCAGCCGACGAAGCAGCGCCGCTTGTGGCTGTTTCTCCACCACTACATGATACAAGTAGTGCCACTGTTAAAATCATTGCTACAAGACCCGAATATTTTCTCATCATTTTTTCCTCCTTGGTAGCTCTCATTATATTTTAGAGTTGGAAATGCGAGATGCATTTCCTCTCACTCTACAAAAAAGGTTGTAAAACATCTTATGCTAAACAATAATGAATTTTGATTTCCAGTGCCTTTTGTGGGCATTCCACTTCGCAAGGCAGGCACATCCAACAAGTTCTTTGGTATCCTTCTGGGCTTCCGCAGTTCAGGCAGCGCGACGCTTCGTTTGCCGCCTCACTTTCTTCAAGGTTTCTTTCAAGTGTAGGCGATGTTGGTGGGTTTGCAAGTTGAATTCGACGCTCTTTCGAGCCCGCCTCTAAATCCGGCTCAAAATCATGCAAATATTTGCTTGTATCTTGGCGTCCAAACACAAGGTCATCTTGCGCAAGATATAACAAAATAGATTGTGCTGCCCGTTTTCCATCGGCCATGGCTTGCACCACTGTACGTGCCCCAACCACCATATCACCACCTGCAAAAACATTTTCCTTCGAGGTTTGCAGGGAAACAGGATGAACTTGTACCACGGTATTTTGTAAGGTGATATCACTTTTAGACACTTAGTCTAAATCTGCATTTTGAGCAATGGCCAAAACAACAGCATCCACATCCAGCGCTATGCTTTCGTTTGCGTCAAAACGCGGTGAAAAACGCCCTTCCTCGTCAAACACACGCACACAACGTTTAGCCGTAATTTTATTTGCGTTTCCTTTGCTTACTTCAAACTCAGAATCACCAAAACCATATTTCCAAACCACACCGGCTTGGCTTGCTTCCTCAATAGATTCTTTTGTGGCCGGCACGTCTTCCTCGTTTTCAAGACATAAGATTGTTACTGTGGCCCCTTGACGAACTGCTGTTAAAGCGCTATCCACAGCCACATCTCCGCCGCCAATCACCACCACATTTCCTGTTAATGTTGCAGCGTCTTTTTTACTTTTCTCTAAGTAATCAAGCGCATAGATTACATTTTGTGCTTCCGGTGTTCTTGGCAAAGAAAGCGGAATGTGTGCTCCTGTCGCTAAAAAGACAGCATCATTTTCCTGCGTCATTTTCTCCAGCATGTCCGCATCCACCTTATGGTTTAAGTGGATGCTTACGCCTATGTCTGCTAGACGTTTTGTATCTTTTTCCACTGCGTTTGTGGGAAGGCGAAATGCCGGGATTGCTTTTGCAGGCATACCACCAAGTTTATCGTTTGCCTCATATAAATTCACTTGGATACCGGCCAAAGCTAAGTCGTAAGCTGCCATCATACCTGCAGGCCCACCACCAATTACTGCCACTTTCTCTTCACGCGCAGGTTTTTTCTCCACCAATTTTGGCTCGCCTGCTTTTTCTGCCAAAAACCGTTTTAGTGAGCGAATGGAAACCGCTTCATTGTCCACTTTTAAGCGGTTGCACTCTTTTTCACACGGATGGTTGCAAACATAGCCAAGCATGCCCAAAAATGGTGTTTTTTTGTACACTTGTTCGGCCGCCTGCTCCACATCACCTCTAGCTATAAGCTGTACATATCCTTGCGCATTAATGCCCAAGGGACATGACGCCTGGCACGGTGCTTGTTTTAAGCGCAAGTTGCCCAAAATACACCTATCTACACAAATACCACAACCAATACATTTTTCTTTATCCACACATACATTATCTGAAAGTGATGTCAATGGGTTATTTCGCATGGTCAACGTCCATCCTTTCTACATCTTGTAAGCTTACTTTTACATCAAACTCTCCATCGCCCTTTTCAAGGATCACATGCTTTTTCCAGTTAACATCGTCGCGCTCCGGATAATCTACACGTAAATGGAATGCACCAAAACGGCTTTCTTTGCGAACTTCGGAAGCGGTGGCGGATAACAAGGCACTTACAATGATACTTTCCATCTCAAGCACTTTATAAACATCCGAACTTTCTCGGATTCCCACTACGTTTTGAAGCTCGCTTGCAAATCGCTCTACCTCTTGCAAACCACGTTTCAATTTAAACTCATTTTTGGGTGGTGCAATATAATCGGTGATGGTGCGTCGCAGCTTAGACTCAAACTCTTGCACGCTAACCGGCCCATCTAGGTTTTTAAACTTTTCAATTTGTTTTATCCTAGCGTCAACCATCGCGTCTTCATATTCAACATGCTCTAGTGTTTCTATATATTCTAGTGCATTTTCTGCAGCAATCCCACCCATCACCAAAGCCCCGGGTAAGAAGCCGCGCACATTGGCTACATCGCCTGCAGCATAAAGACCTTTTACCGACGATTCGGCTTTTTCATTCACTTTCACACCGGTGATACCGTGCCCACCACACAAGAAGCACTCACTGGGCCATTGCTCAATATCGTTTCGCCTAAAGTCCATATCGCGATTTTTAAAGAACCTATCTTGCACCGGGCGCTCTGTTGTAAATAAAATTTCCTCAATTTGACGAATATTTTCATCCGGAAGGTGTTGCATTTTTACACGTAGAGGTCCACGTCCTTGGTTATGCACCGTAAGCAAATCCGAAATCGATAGGCTGCTCTCTTCCACTTCATTTCCAAAGGCATCCACCACCACTGCACCACGTGTACAAGAAATGTGCAAGCCCGCGGCATTGATATCTTTTACACTATAATCCACTATTGTATACTCAAAGCCGGTCATTTTTGCACCGGCGTTATATGCCATGCGATAGCCTTCTCCTGTGTTTCCAGGAAAATCGAAAGTGCCATAGGGGTAACCATTTGTGGTTTGCCCAAAACGTGCCGTGCCTCCAGAAGATAAGATCACAGCTTTCGCCATACATACAATAATTTCTCCTGTATTCACATGCATGCCCAAAGCGCCAACAACACGTCCATCTTTTTTTATTAAATCTAAGGCCATTGTACGGTTATACACCGATACGCCCGCATCATACACATGGTCTGCCAATATTTTCTTTATCTTCGGCTCTAAAATTGCAAGGCAAAACTTGCCTTTTGGGGCCACATCCAGCACAATATTTTTTCCGTCCGGCCCTTTGGGGAAGTTCATGCCCCAGCCTTCCATCTCCTGCACCATTTCCCAAGTACGTGAAACCCAAGCGTAACATTGTGTATCATCAACAATTTCATCCAGCGCCCCATGGGCTGTTTCCAAATATTCTTCAGCCGTGGAAAAACCGGGAACTGCCGTGACATTAAATGCGTCCATTCCGCTGGCAATAGAACCAGAATACTGGATATCTGATTTATCAAACAAAACCACTTTTGCCTTAGGATTGCGCTTCTTTGCCCGAATGGCTGCCATGGTTCCCGCTGTTCCACCACCTAAAATTAAAATATCCGCCTGTATCAGTGTTCTCAATACAAAAACCTCCTTTTTCGTTTTATGATGCTAAAGTTAACAAAAAAATGGTAATTTCTGTTAATTCTTGGTAATTATATCACATTGACTTGTTGTGTTCAATAATATTCAATATTTTTGTTTATTTAGACAAATACATCCCTGAATATTCACACATATCACAAACTTTGCTTTTGTACACACTATATTATAGCCTTTTATTCCGAAATTTACGCCGGGTTCCAAAGATGTTTTAGGCAAAAGAATTAATTTTTATATGTCAATTCTCCATTTTTAACATAA
>CAYJJK010000037.1:0-20354 GCA_964370445.1 uncultured Oscillospiraceae bacterium
CAGACAAAATATGGCCAACGCCCTGTTTTTTCACTTCTTCGTTCACATAGATAGATCCGATACTCGCAGAAATCAAAATCTCGTCCGTTTCGTTTTGCCGCTCAATACATTGTGTGATCCGTTCAATCACTTTATTATAGTCTATATCTTGTGCATCGGGCATTACAACCAAAAACTCATCCCCACCGATACGGGCCACAATATCATTTTCGCGTACAGTAGTTAAAATAGCATGTGTGATTTTGGTGATCAGCCTGTCACCGGTGTTGTGTCCATAGGTGTCGTTTGTGTATTTTAAGGCATTTATATCAATAAACAAAACATAAAATTCGCCGTTTTCTTCCTTGCACATCCTCTCAAGCTCACTCATGATGTATCTGCGATTAAACACACCTGTCAAATCGTCTCTTTCAATCTTTGTAATTAGCGTTTCTTTTTGTCTGGAAATTGTTTGCTGCTCACCTATAACCTTATCCGAATATCTTTTATAGCGGCTTGCATCAATTAAGTTGATTGCATACAAGAAAAAAAGATAAAATGTGAACAGGGAAGCAAATGAAATGGCAAGCGCAAGTATTATCTGTTCGGGATAAAAAACTTCGGTCATCATGGTTACAGAATGATCGATTTGCAAAATAACAATTAAAACAATTGAGCAGAGCAGTATAACCGAATGCTTGCTCTTCACAGTCACCCTTTGGATAGAGGTGTTATCGATGTATTTCTTAACAAGCTCATGCGCAAGGGACAAAAGAATGCAGGTGATAATTACAGCGATATGATCGTAAAATGTGTCTTCAATAAGCTTTGCCGGCGCAATATCCACGATACTGCTAATCACAATGATTAACGGCGTTATAAGCGCAGATATGTGCAAAACGAATATTGCAGCTCCGCAAAAAACCTGAACAAAATCGGTTTTAGATATCAATTTAAACTCTATTGTCAGCACAACCATAAAGGTGATAATGATTAAAAAGAGGTCTACTTGCATATACTGAGCAAGTGCAAATGCTACAGTATTTAAAAGCGCCAACCCCGCATAAACCATCTTGTTTTTTGTGCCACCTATCAACAACTTTGTCGAATATGAAAAAGTTGAAAACTGATAGATAAACATTGTTACTAAAGAAACCAAAAACAAAGTATTGTTTAAGTCCATATTCATCTATATCCATGCCTCCTGAACCGCTAAAAAATAGCAAATGAAAGAAAATTAAATTTGTTTTATATACATGTAAACCAAGTGGTTTGTGTGTTTTGCAAACACTTGCAAGCATGGCTCCATCGCAAAGCCGCCTAAAAATAGTTACAAGACATTATTTACAAATTGCACTTATAAGCAAATCATGATATAAATACCCCATTTTAACTTGAAAATCCACTTATGAACCTTCACAACTATTTTATGAGGTTGTTTCTATACCTACTATTATATAATGCACACGCAATAAAAACAACTTTACGTTATGTGGCATAAAAATAGCGAAGCAGTAAAATACCACTTCGCTATACGGTTTAACTTATTGGGGTCTCATCAATTTTCATTCATGGTTTCGTATTATTTATATCGCACTATTTCCGAAACTTCTTTTCGTGGAGAAGATGAGATCGTTTCGGCCGGATAGCCAAACGTAACAACAGTTGCTACGGTTTCGCCGGCGGGTAGGCCAATTATTTCTGCAATTGCCTTATCATCAATCACGCCGAAAATGCAAGTGCCAATCCCTTTTTCATGTGCTGCAAGGCAGAAAGTTTGGCAAGCAATGCCTGCATCAAACATTTCCCATTCATTTGATTTAGAAGTAGCAAACTCCCCTTTTTCTAAATCCAATTTTCCACTTTTGCCTTCAACATAGCTTAAAACCAAAATATTATTTGTGTTTTCTAACGTTGATTTGTTGTAAACAAAGTCATTTACACCATCTTTTGCAATTTTAGATATTATCTCTTTATCAGAAGAAAAGTTATAACGTGCAATTTGAAAATTCGCCCACGAAGGAGCAAACTTTGCAGTTTCCAATATTTCGTTTAGCACCTCTTGGCTTACAATTTCATCTGTGTACTTTCTGATGCTTCTTCTACCTTTAAGCATTTCAATTGCGTTCATTTTTGTTACCTCCTGTATAAATAAGATGTTTTGCCTAGCTTTATAATAATGGTTTCCATTTATTTTCTCAACTACGGATATTTTTATCTCTATGGACAAATTTGTCTGTAGGGTTCTTACTCAAAAATAACCTTTGCATAATGATGGCAGGCATTATATTTACTTCCCCACTGCGTAAGTGCATTAAGCAGAGGCAAAACCTCGTTTCCGCTCTCTGTTAAAGAATATTCTACCCTCAGCACCTTTTCTTTAAACTCTTCCCTTGCTATGATGTCATTTTTTTCAAGTTCTTTAAGTTCTCGAGACAACACCCTTTGGCTTATACCCGAAATGAGCCTATTAAGCTCACCATATCTAAGCTTTTTGTTTTTGCCGATATGAAAAATAATAAGGGGCTTCCATTTTCCGCCAATAATATCAAGTGTCAATTCCATATTACAATTAAACACGCGCGAATTTTCCATTTATTTGTACCTCATCATTAAACTATTATTATTCAGCTAAAATTGGTGCAATGGAGATAATCATTACGGTTGCAGCTTGCTTTCCTTTGAATTCTATCATAACAAAATATAAATGAAATGAGAACCTATCAACTTATCATTATGTAAAAAACACCTCAACACACTTTAGCAAAACGAGCCCGTAAATGCAATTTAACGCAATGTATCGGCTTTTACAACTTATGTTTTATAGTTCTGATACTTTGAGCTGTTTGCCTAAACTTTTTAAAGAAAAGAGATTTGAAAAACAAAAAATACGATTCACCACTTGCTTTGTTTGCTCAAAGCAAGTGGCCTTGTGTAAAAAATAAAAAAAGTACTTTGCCCCACACCCTTTATCCGCCTTGTAATCTCCACCTTTTTTGAGATAACCAAAAAGGCTTAGACCAATAGCCTAAGCCTTCAGCGTGTCAAAAAAGTGCAGAGCAAAAAAACGAAAAACAGCAAAAAACGTCATAAAAACATACATATACAATCTATAACAGCAACCGCATTTTGCACCCGACAGTGCAATGTAAACACAGGTCAAAATTTATACCATTTTTTTATAAACAAGTTTTAACGCTTATTTTTTTTGTAAAGTGCAAACAAAACTATAAGCACCGCTAAAACCAAAGCGCTTATACAAACAACCAAAATCACATACAGGTTTTGCGAAGCGGTAAGGTCGGCCTCTGCCACCAAAGTGGAATTGGGCATAGGCGGCAACTCGCTTTGCGTTGCCGCGCTTTGTTCTGCAGCGCTCTCGGCTGCTAAACGTTCGGCCTCCTCCTCTGCCGCCATCTCCTCTTGCACAGCATATGGAACTATGTGTTGCATCATATCATTGCCAGTATCCGGCTCTACAAGGCTAAAAGCAAGACCAAATAGGCGCAAATCATAAGGACCATCTTGCTCTACGGTAAAATAAGTCTGCTGAGAATGGTGGTGACCAAAAGCATCCTCTGCCACCTCAAAAGCTGTGCGCCCCTCAAAGCGCTCCAAAGGTGTATTTACCTCCATAATCATTTCATTTTCACCATACAGGTGCAAATAAATTTTTTGTGGCGGGCTATTGCTTTGTTGTGCCGCTTTTAGCAGGCTTTCGGCATACAATATGTGTGCACCGTGCCCATATTCACCATTTAGATCATGCCCCACCACAACCTGTGGCGTAAACTGCTCAAAAAGCCCCTCAATGTAAGTGATGATTTCCTCTTCATTATAGATGGTTTTGGCATGTTCTAAGCTATCGCTATACTGATCTGGAAAAGACGGAATGATAGGGTAATGTGTCACACCCGCTTCCCAAAGCCCATTGAGCAACTCCTGTTGACGGTAAGGCTCTGTGCTATGGTTCACCATGTATGCCACCTGCACTGTAACATCGCCCCTGTCCAGGTAAGTTGGCATAACTGCACCAAAAAAAAGATGCTCATCATCGGCATGGGTGGGCATCACAAGAATATCAGCACGCTGTGCCGGTGGTTGCCAAGCATGCACCTCATTTGGCAAAGCCCCTGTGCCAAGCATTTGAATTTCGGTGGGCTTCCCCTCGCCAAATACCTCTAGGGTAATGGGTTCTTCCGCCACAAAAGACAGCGGCAAATATTCTTGAAAGAACCCTGTATTTTGCTCGTGAACCGTACCGTTTTGCTCTAGGGTATATCCTCCCTGTGGGTACTTATCCCAAGTGATATATAGGCCTTCTGCATCCGTTTCGGCACTTAGGATAAGGGTATCACCTTCTTGCAAAGAAACGCCCGAGGATGTGTTATCATCCAGTAGGGCTGTTTGTGGTGTTCCGCCACTGTTTGTGATTTCTATATTTACAAACTCGGCTTGGCCATTTTGCAAACCTTCCTCACTCGCCAATATGGTTTGCGGCACCAACATTACACAACACGCCACAAGCGATGCACCTAAAAGTGCGATCCCCTTACACATAAGCCCCCCATTTGCCTTTTTAGGTTAAAAGATTTCTCTAATCAAGATCGAATTTGAATATCTCCGATGCGCCAATCGTCGCCATCGCGTACATACACAAAAGTTACCTTTGTATCAAAAAGGTAGGGCCTATCTTCTCCACGAAACACTGTATAAAGGTAATCTGCATCAATACTAAAAATATCATTGTTGTATTGCTGGATGTTTCCGGCTTGCGCTTCGGTAAAGCTTACACTGGTATGCGGTGTGTAAAACATCGTCTCCATTGCACGCATTTCGCTATATATTTCACTGTTTGGCAAAAGCCGCGCAGCTAGCGTGGTAAAAGAATTGTCATTTGATAAATATCTTGAATAGTTTTCGGCGTCTTGCAGCGCCATTTCCTGTAAAGCGGCTAAATCTTCTTGCGGCTGCGGCAAGGTGGTGGCGCCATAATGCTGCGCCGCCACTTCTTGCTCGCTTTCATCCACATATTCTAAAGGCCACGGGGCCTCGTCTTGCAATACAATACTCAACTCCATGCCGTTCTCGTCTATGGCACTAAGCTGTGGGGCACTGGTAAGGTTAGAAATTTGATATTCAGTTTGTACTGGCTGCACAATGTCTTCGGGCAATTTATTCAACATCTGGTAAGGTAGGCTGGTTTGCAAAACAGTCTCTTCACCGGCGGCTGTGCCGTTCACAAACAGCTGTGCCGTAGACGGAACACGCACCGTCACTTCACCCCACATAGAAGGGTTGATTTGCGGCTGTACAATTTGCCAATAACCAAACATGCCCTCATCTGCATACGCAAGTGTAAAACTGCCAATAACAGTATCCCCTGCTTTCACCTGATAGCTCTGCTCAGTTTCCGAGCTACCACCTGCCATGCGGGCACTTTGCAATTCTCCACCATTCAATTCCTCCTGCAAGGCGGCACTGCGAACATCGTTTGGCTCATAGGGGCTGTTTTCGATGCCGGCATTTTGGGCAAGAACCTCATATTGATCTGCAGAAAAAACAGTATCTAACGATTGCAAGGCATACTCTGGCGTACTTTCTTCATATGCCCCCATCATCTGCCATAGGTAAAACAAAGCTCCTGCTATGATGGCCAAAATCACCACAACCACAATGAGGTAAATTCCCCAAAATTTAGAGCGACGAGGTTTTGATGCATTCATATTAGGCCCCCCCTTCAGCTTCTGGTGCCACCACAATGGTTGTGGGTATATCTCGAGGACCATACAGCGAGGAGGATACGTTAATCAGCTCGTCTTCATAATACATGATGGTGGAAGACCCACCGTCTAAATTTGCAGCATTCACTGCACCATATTGCGCCATCACTTCAGCCACATCACTCATGCTTGCACCAATACTATTGGCCTGGCGACCATCACACACTAAAAGCAACATGGCACCATCTGCCCTTTGGCCAATAGCCGTGCGTGGGTTCAGCCCCCCACCTTGGCCTGTAATTTCCATCATTTCCCCGTTAACAATCAAAACAGGGCCAAAGCTTACAGCGTCTCGAATACCCCTGTCGATGGCCTCTTGGGCGGTCATACGGCCCACCACCAGTTTGTTGTCGTTGTCCATACCAATCACATCATAGCTGGTGCCGCGATTTCCCCATAAAAGCTCGCCCTGGCTCATCACAATGCCAAGTGGGGTGCCGCCGTTGCCAACACCACCTTCATCCGCAAAACCACCGGCATTTGTGCCACCCACACCACCATGGCGGTTGATGATTTCCTGCACAGTTTGCCCGGCAGCACCGGTATAAGTATCGGCAGAGGTGCCCACAAACACACGTGAAGGATCTTGCACAATCATCATTTTACCGTTAAAGGTATTGCCATTAACCGTTTCAATCACCAAAGGCTCCACATCTGCCGGCACCTCTTCTTGTGAAAACTGAATCATCTCCGTATCGGTGACAACATCGGTGGCTTGCACACTGTTATTCGCTAAAATTGTGTTGATTTCATCTTCGCTAAAATACATATTTGCAATAAATTTCAATGCGCTTGTCTCCAGCACCGAGGTAACTAGCAAGTCGCGCGCTGTGGGGCTTGGCCCATATACAATAACTGTGATTGCCCCAAAAATGCCACCGATAAGAAGCACCAAAAAGGTGAAAAAACATAGCAAAATACGCAGGCCTATGCGTGCACGTTTTGGCTTTACCGTTTCTTGTAAAATTTGCTGAGAGCTTGTGCTTTGCGGTGTAGCACTGCGTGCACGGCGTTTTGGTGTGCTACGCATGCTATGCTCGCTAGCATGACGAGGAACATAGGACGCGTTCTTCTTAGATGACGATGAATTTGAAGGCATGAAAATCAATCTCCTAATATAGATGATATTTATATGAATATAATAGCAACATCATAATTATATCAAATTTCACTTGCATTGCAATAATTTTCAACCCCAAACCTAAAAAAACATGTTGCCCGTGCTGGCGATGCCTTAAGCTTCATGATACAATAGCTTTATCAAATACAAAAACGAGGGGATGTTTTATGGATAAAAACACACAACATATCAGCCTATTGGTGCGCAATACCCCCGGAGTTTTGGGACGCATTGTGGCGTATATTCGCAACGAAGGGTGGAATATCAACCACCTTTCGGTGGGAGTTTGCCAAAATAGCGAACAATCTCAAATGGAAATTGACATCGAAGGTCGGCACTCCAAGCTGGCACTTGTGGCCGAACATATGTACCGTTTAGATTGTGTGCTCAGCGTTGGCATGAACGGTGTCACCTGCGAAAAAGCAGCCCCTCTTCCCATTTCGGAAGAGGAATGCGCCTCACATGCACCAGCACGCTTACCGGAAAAACGCGAAGGTGCTTTGCGTATTTTAACCATCAACCCCGGCTCTACCTCCACTAAATTTGCACTTTATGATGACGAAACTTCCGTTTTGGTGCATATAATCCGCCATGATAGCAACCAGCTAATTGGCGAAATATTGCAACAAAAAAATTATCGCAAGCAATGCATTGTGGATTACTTGCAAAAAGCGGGACTTTGTATGGAAAGCCTGGATGCTATAGCCGGCCGGGGAGGACTTTTGCGGCCCATCGACAGTGGCACCTATCTAGTGAACAGTAGAATGTTAACCGACTTGCACTCTGCGGCAGCTTCGGTACACGCTTCAGCGCTAGGCGCCATCATCGCTGGTGAGATTGCAGATGAATACCACAAGCCTGCCTATGTGGTGGACCCCATCGTGGTGGATGAAATGGACCGCCATGCAAAACTAACCGGCATGCCCGGTGTTGAGCGACACAGCATTTTTCATGCTCTTAACCAAAAAGCAACTGCAAGGCGGCTGGCCAAAGAGCTTCACAAGCCCTATGAAAACTGCCGCTTTGTAGTTGCCCATCTTGGTGGTGGTATTTCGGTGGGGGCTCATCGCTATGGCCGTGTTATTGATGTTAACGATGCACTGGCCGGTGAAGGTGCCTTCACACCGGAACGCAGTGGTTCTATTCCCGCTATACCTTTAATCGATTTGTGTTTTTCGGGTGAATACACCAAAGAGGAAATGAAAAAAAAGGTGCTTAAAACCGGTGGTATTTCCGGCTATCTTGGCACAAATGATTTGCGCGCAGTAGAAAAAATGATTGCCTCTGGAGATGAGTTTGCCTCCCTACTTCTAGACTCCATGGCCTATCAGGTATCCAAGGAAATTGGTGCCATGTATGCTGCATTAGAAGGGCGTGTCGACGCCATTTTGCTCACGGGTGGCCTTGCCCATTCCAACCGTTTTATCGGCGGTATTAAGCAACGTGTAGACAGCTTGGCCGATGTGCATGTATACCCCGGTGAAGATGAGATGCTGGCTTTGATGGGCGGTGCCTTGCGTGTTTTGCGTGGCGAAGAACGTGCACTGGTGTACGAAGGATAATGAGGCCAATATACCATCGCAATTAAGTTTTCGTTTTTGATATTCTATCGCTTACCCTATTGGTGTGCGTACTTCGCACCAATAGGGTCTAAACAAAATCAGTTTGCGCGTCACACCATTTCCGCTCGCTTAAAAATCCATTTCGCAATTTTTCACACCTTTAGGGCAAAATTTTCTCCGCTCATTTTGCCCTATTTTTCTTTTGTATCGTCTAGTTCTCCTTCTCCAATAGAAAGGCAAAGCATGGTGATGTCATCGGCCTGGTTTGCCTCTCCTGCAAAAGAAACCACCTCGGCCTCTATGTTTTTTATCACTTGTTCACTTTTTACGTTTATTTTTAAGTTTTCTTCTGCCACCAAAAGAAAACGCTCCATACCAAAAAATTCTCCGGCCGTGTTTTCTGCATCTGTCACCCCATCTGTATACAGCAAAAGGCGAAAATCGTGAGAAATGGGCACACAATACTCTTTGTACTGCGTATCTTCAACGGGGCCCACAGCAAGGTTTGGCGGGGTGTCCAGCACCGAAATCGACCCATTTTGGTAGATGATAGCGGGGTTGTGCCCTGCGTTAACATAACGAAACTCCATGGCCTCAAGGTCCACAACGCCGGCAAATAACGTTACAAACATCATGGTTTCATTTTGTGCAGAAAGCTTTGCATTGAGTTCGCCAATTGCTTTTGCAATGGTAGGATAGCTTCTCCCGCTAAGGATGGTGTTTGCCCGCATCATAAACAAAGCTGCCGATATCCCCTTGCCCGACACATCGGCAATAACCACAAAAAGTCTTTTGTCTGAAAAACGAAAAAAATCGTAAAAATCGCCACCCACTTCTTGAGCCGGCTGTGTTTTCGCGGCAAGGTCAAACGGCTTTGCCTGTTTCCAATCTTTTGTAAGCAATCCCATTTGAATGCTGCGCGCGGCATCCATTTCAACGGCAAGACGCTCTTCATTTGCAGTTTTGTCTTTTAACTGCGCAACGTATTGCCGAATGTTATCTACCATTTTGTTTAAAGAAATATTTAAACCATCCAGTTCGTTATTGGATTTTGGCAATGTCAGATTTTGTGTAGAAAGAGACTCACTGCCTACAAAATACTGTGCATACAAAGAAATCGCCTGCATCGGTTTTGCAAGATACTTTTCTGTCCATCTAAGCAAAAGTGAAAGAACCGCCAGCAACACCACACAGGCCATGGCAATGTCTATCAAAACATTTGACCACTGCTCTACACTGGAACCGCTTGTGTAATGAATGTGAAAAAACACGACGATGGAAGCTGTATAAAAAGCCAAAAAAGCGCATAATAACATCAAAAAAATAGTAACAAGTTGACGCTGCAAGCTGCCTGTCGGCTGATAATCTTCCCGTTTTTCCACCGGCTTTCCACGGCGCGAGCTTGGCAAAAAGGCCAGTATCAAAATACATAAAACCAAGACCCCACACAATACGCTTACAAACGCCGAGCCCTGTGCCCCCACAACTTTCGTCGTATGCATCAAAACAAAACTCAAAACCACAATAAGCGCGCACAGAATATAATCCAGCAAAAAACATCGCTGCGTACTTTGAGTTCGATAGGCATCTTTGGGAATGCAAGGGCGAAGTGCGGTGTATTGGCTCAAAAGCTGAAACAATAGCATTCCAACCACAATGGATAAATTGAAATACTGCAGTGCCACTTGTGGAAAAAACCCATAAAAGCTGTATTGCTGTGTCCACTGGCCTCCAATGGCCCCAATGGCTGAGGCGCCGGCTGCGGCAATGACTGTGATGAATACATACTTTAAAATGGAGCCAACAGTATTTAAAAACACCGGCTTATTTTTACAAGGCAAAAAAAGACGATGCCATAGACGATAAGGCAAAAAGCCCATCATAAAAACACCAAATGAGCCCACAAGGTCTGTAATGTGCAAATCTCCCATGGCGTCCGACATCAAATTTCCCACCCCACAGGCGGCCGCCCCCAAGGGACCGTAAAGAAGACCCGCCACAATTGGAAAAAAGCCGGATATGCGAATCGTCGAACGACCGTCTTGAAATATGAGGGTGATTTGTGGCAACGTGAGTATAAAATAAAAAACAGCGATAAACACAAAAACTGCAGCTTGTTCTCGAAATATTTTTCTCACAGAGTATTCCTTTTCTTTTGAGGTTTACGTTTTTAAAAGTATATCAAAATTATCCCCAAAACACAATAAGCCTTCGGCAGTGCACACGTTGATTTCCAGCGCTATTTCTGCTATCCTTAAAAGGAAATTCATGATTGAAAGTGTGTGCACAAAAGAGGTTTTATACGAGGCGATTCTACCCGTAATTCATTTTTCTCAATTTCGTTTCATCCCTGTTTTCTCATCTTTTACCATCAATAGTCTTTTGGAGGATATTTTATGAAAACTTTGATACAGCGCATTAAAGAACATGTGAATTCAAAACCAGACCAAACCGCCCTGGTTTTTCAGGACGACATTATCAGCTATGCTAAGCTGGATGAGCTAAGCGGGCGCATTGCAACTGCCGTTTTGGCCAATGGAGCCAAGCGCGAAAGCATCATTCCAATTTACTTAAAGCGAAGCGCAGCTTACATTGTGGCTCAGCTTGGTATTTTAAAAGCAGGTGCCGCATTTGCCCCGTTATCGATTGAGTATCCCCAAGACCGCCTAGACTATATAAAAAATGATTGTGGTTGCCCTTTTGTTTTGGATGAAGCTTTTTATGAAAACGCCCTGCAGGCCGCCCCTTTGCATGAGCCTGTGGCAACCGATTGGCAGGATGCTGCATTGGTTCTTTACACGTCTGGCTCCACCGGAAACCCAAAAGGCATTGTGCACACGCAATATAGTTTTTCACGCGCTATCATGCGCCAGTTGCCTTACGGTTGCCCAAAGAATGGCATCGAGCTTTGTCTTGCTCCGTTTCATTTTGCCATTTCCAACCTCGACGCGCATGTTACACTGTGGCAGGGGGCGCCGCTACATATATTATCGGAAGAAGACCGAAAAGATATCCCTACCATCGAAAACTATATCGACACACATGGCATCACCTCCACCGTTATTAGCTTACAGCTGTTAAAGTTTTTGCCCGACAGGAAAAGTAGCCTTGTCAATATCTGCTGCGGTGGCGAGCGCCTCAGTGGTATTTCTAGAAAAAACGGTGTTCTGAGAAATATCTATGGGCTTAGCGAGGTATTGAGTGCGGCAACCACTCTTCCTGTAGACAAAGCCTATGACAACACCCCCATCGGGCTGCCCTTAGAGGATTTTACCATCTATCTGTTAGACGAGCAAAACAATCTTGTAGAAGATGGAAAAGAGGGCGAAATATGCATCGCAGGGCCTTTGGCACGCGGTTATCTCAATTTGCCCGAACAAACGGCGAAAGCTTTTGTTGAAAACCCATTTTCCACCAAAGAAATGGATGCAAGAATGTTGCGCACAGGCGATGTGGGCAAGCGCCTGCCCGGTGGTGAAATTGTGTATACCAACCGGAAAGACTGGATGGTAAAGGTAAATGGGCAGCGTGTAGAAATGGGCGAAGTGGAAATTCAAATAGGCAAAATACCTAAGGTTCACACCGCTGTTGTAAAAAGCTTTGAGGACGAAAATGGGCAAACCTACCTCTGCGGTTATTTTTCAGCTGATGATACTGTTAGCGACGATGATGTGCGTGTTTTTTTAGCCCAAAAATTTCCTGATTATATGATTCCACGCTTTTTAGTAAAAATGGATTCTTTGCCCTTAAACGCAAATGGAAAGCTGGACAGAAAAGGCTTAAAGCCCCCCCAAAAAGAACAATTTCAAAAACTTTATGTCGCACCAGAAAGCCCATTGCAACAAGAAATTTGCGAGGGTTTTGAACAAGTTTTGAAACTCCAATCCGTGGGTATTGATGATGACTTTTTCTCTCTTGGCGGCGATTCTGTAAAAGTGGTAAACCTACAGGAAAAGCTGCAACACCTATCTCTTTCATCCGGCAGCATTTTTAAAGAACGTACGCCACGAAATCTTGCCAGGTGGTTGCACGAGGGAAATAGCGTTAGCCTTTATGCCAACATGGACTTTGCTTGTGATGCCTACACGATGACCGACAGTCAACTGGGTATTTATCTTGATACCATACATAAGCCCAGCAGTTTGATGTACAATTGCCCGTTCCGATTATTTTTTTCAAATGAGTACAATGTAGATTCTCAAAAAATGCAGCAAGCCCTTCGTACTGTTATTGACAGCTACCCCATTTTAAAAGTGCATGTGGAGATGACGGACGGACTGCCTTCCCTTGTGCCAAATGCTCCAGTGCGCGATACCCGTCCGGTTATTTTGGCGACGGGCAAAACAAAGGATGAATTGACAAAGGAATTTATACAGCCGTTTGATTTAAGCACAGGACCCTTATTTCGCTTTTCCCTGTATACATTAAACGATGGACTTTTGCTTTTAGGCGACATTCACCACCTTGTTACAGACGGCACCTCAATGGCGATCTTTTTTGACAACTTGATGCGCGCATACGAAGGAAAGGAGCTTCAAGCAGAAAACATATCCTCATTTGCACTATGCAACTATGCAAAAACCTTAGAAAAAACCCAAGAATACGAAGCCAGCCGACAATATTTCCACAACCTCCTTTCCGGCGTGGAGGTGGATTCGAACCTGTTGTTTGATGAAACAGCACAGGGCGAAGAGCGCGAAAAAGTTTATGAGATCCATAAAGTTCACCTAGCCAAGCAGCTTTCGGGCCATGCTATCCGCGAATATGCAAAATCATTAGCCCTTTCAGAGGGTGCGCTTTTCCTTAGTGTTTTTGCTTATGCCCTTGCCAAAATGACAGGCCAAAACGAAAGTTTGTTTTGCACGGTAAGCCACGGCAGGCATGTAGCAGAAGTTAAGCATACTATGGGTATGCTAGTGCGCACTTTGCCAATTTATGTGCAGCTAGATGAGGAACAAACCATAGAGGAATATACCCATGCTGTGAAAGAACAATTTTTTCATAGCATTCAAAAAGATTCCTATTCCTTTATAAAACTTGCCGCAGAGTATGGGGTTACTTCCGATATACTTTTTGCCTACCAAGGGGAACTGTTTAACAGCGTCTCTTTTTTGGGAAAACAATTTGAACTGGAATCGATAAAATCCGGCGAAAACCTTACAAACCTCACCTTAGAGCTTTTCAAAAAAGGCGATGAATACGAACTTTGGTTTGAGTATAATACAGAAAACTACTTGCCCTCTACCATCGAAAGTTTTGGGAGGCTATACACACAGGTATTACAAGGCTTTTTACTCTGCAACAAGTTAAAGGATTTACCCTTGTGTGGCAGCCAAGACCTTTCAATACTTAAGCAGTTTAACAGCAATGATTTACCCATAAACCAAAATTTAACTGTGGTGGATTTGCTTCGAGAGCGCTTTGCCAAAAGCCCACATCTAACGGCCATTGTGTACGAGGATAAAAGCCTTACATTTGCACAGCTTGACGAGCAAAGCGAGCGTTTGGCGAAATATCTTGCCAAAATAGGCATACGGCCTGGCCATGTGGTTGGCATTATGGTTAATCGTAGCGAGCTTTACCCCATTTGCACCATTGGCACCTTAAAAGCCGGTGGCGTTTGCCTGCCGCTAGACACAAGCTATCCTGCCGATAGGCTTCAATATATGCTATCGGATGCCAAGGCCGATGTCCTCATCATAGACAGGTGCCTGCAAACACCTTTAGACGATTTTCATGGCCAAATTCTATATGCAGACGAAATCTCTTCTTTGCCCGTCGAAGATGATGTGATTTTACATCCACCCAAACCCGAGGATTTATTTTGCCTTTTATATACCTCTGGTTCTACAGGAAAGCCCAAGGGTGTAATGTTGCAACACAAAAATCTTGTAAACCTTTGTTTTGCGTGCCAAAGAAACTTCGGCCTTTGTGAAGAAGATCGCGCCGGTGCATATGCCAGCTTTAGTTTTGATATGTCCATGTTCGATTTTTACCCCACATTATTCAGTGGCACTGCGGTTCATATTATCCCTGAAGAAACTCGATTAGACCTTGCGGCACTGCACGAGTTTTATCTGTCGCATAAAATCACCTTTGGGCAAATGACAACACAACTTGGAAGACAATTTGTGTGCCAATACCCCAATGCTCCCCATATGCGTGTTTTAATTGTGGGTGGTGAAAAATTGGTGCCTTGCCCCCCACCAAAATATGCGCTTTACAACGGCTATGGGCCCACCGAAACCACTGTGCTCATTTCAAAATTCAAAGTGGATAAAATGTATCACACGGTGCCTATAGGCAGCCCATATTCGAACAACGATGTATACATTGTTGACCCCTATCACCGTACCCTGCCTGTGGGTGCACCGGGTGAAGTGTGTATTTCAGGTGCCTCATTAAGCCTAGGGTACCTAAACAAACCGGAACTGACAGCAGAAAAATTTGTACCAAACCCCTTTAATAAAACCCCGGGGTATGAACGCATGTACCTCACAGGAGATGTGTGCCGTTTTACAACAGACGGCAACCTGCACTTTATTGGCCGACGTGACGAGCAAGTGAAAATTCGTGGCTTTCGCATTGAACTTGGAGAGATTGAGCAAAGAATTGAAAAATTTGATGGTATAGAGCGTGTGTGTGTGGTGGCAAGGGATCTACCGGCCGGCGGCAAAGTACTTGTTGCCTATGTAGTGGCACCGCAGGTGGTGGATACACAAGCACTGAACGCCTTTGTTGGCGAAACCCTTCCAAATTACATGGTGCCATCCATCACAATGCAATTGGATGCATTGCCGCTAAGCCCCAACGGAAAAGTGGATAGGCGCCACCTTCCACAGCCAGAACAACCCGAACCCGAGGCTATACAAAGTCAACATACACTTAACCGCCTAGAAAACGAACTGATAGAGCTTGTGTCACAAATCACCGGACAAAAAAGCCACAGTTTGGACGCACAGCTTGTTAACCTTGGGCTTTCTTCGCTTTCCATGATGATGTTGGCCACCAAAATTTACGATCGCTTTGGCTTAAACCTCTCTGTTTCTAAACTACTTGACGGCGGCACTTTGCTTGATGTCGAAAATGAACTTTTAGAGTTCTTACTCTCCAAACCGCAGGATAAAGAGATCCTTTCTGATGTGAAAGTGCAAGAGACAGACTCTTTGCCTCTTTCCTCTGCACAGCTTAGCATTTACTACGATAGCATCAAACGACCCAATGCGCTGGTTTACAACATACCGGTACTTTACCGCTTTGCCCCTTCTATTGACGGCAACAAATTGGCAGATGCCGTACAAAGCGCCATCAGCGCTCGACCCTTGCTTTCTGTGCATGTTGAAAACCAATCCGGCACACTTTGCCAGCGTTTTCAGCCAAATGCAGTGGCAGATATACCTGTGCTCAGTATGGACGAAACCGCTTTTTCAAGCTACAAAACAGCATTTGCAAAACCATTTGATTTATCAAGTGGTCCTTTGTATCGTGCAGCCGTTGTAACCACCGGCACACAGGTATATTTGTTGTTTGATGTGCATCATCTTGTGTTCGATGGCATGTCACTCACTGTATTTTTACAAACAGTGCAAGAGGCGTATGAAGGCAAAGCACTCACACCCGAAACCCTGCCTTTTTCTGCGGCAATTTCAGCAGAAAAAGAGGCTGAAGAAGGCGAGCGCGGCACAAAAACATTGGCCTATTATGACGCATTGTTTAAAGACTTTGAAACCGCCAGCGCCATTGCTCCGGACCTAAACGGCAAGGCCGAAGACGGAAAGCTTGGAGAATGTGTTACCAAAGTGGATCGTGATGCTGTGGAGCAATTTTGCCTTGCGCACGGCCTTACCCCGGCAGGCTTATTCCTTTCGGCCAGCACCTATGCACTATCTCGCTATACAAACGAGCGAAGAGTGTTTTTATCGATGGTTAGCAGTGGACGTGAAGATGTGCGTTTGCAAAAAAGTGTTGGCATGTTTGTAAAAACCCTCCCGCTTTCTCTTTCGGTGCAACCCGGGCAAACTTCACTTTCTTTTATGAAGGAAGTGGGCAAAGCGATGCATTCTGCCATCTCCCATAGCGACTATCCCTTCCTAAAACTACAAGAACACTACAGCTATTCGCCCAAAATCAACTATGCTTGTCAGCTTGGGCTTGTCCCTTCTCTCGAATTTTGCGGCACAATGGTAGAACAAGAAGTTTTAACTATGCCGCTTCCAAAGTTTGGCATTTCCATTCATATCGAAACCAGAGAGGGAACACCGGCGGTTTGCCTACAATACAATGACGCCCTCTATAGCAAGCGTTTTGCACAAGGGCTTTGTTTTGCTATTTCCACCGCGTTAAACGAAATGATGCAAACCCCTGAGGGCAGCTTGGTATCGGTATCACTTTTGTCCTCGTCTGCCAAAGAGAAGATGCATCTTTTAGGCCAAGGTGAATTGGCACCACCGCAAGAAACGCTTTTCCATCGCTGCTTTGAGCGCTGTGCAATGCAAAACCCAAGCCAAAAAGCTCTTATTGCATGTGATGCAACCTTCACCTATCAAGAGCTGGATAAGGCGATAAACCGTGTGGCAAATGGCCTGCTTGAAGCCGGCCTGAAAAAGCAGGACCGCGTGCTGCTTCTTTTGCCGCGCACCAGCCGCCAAATCATTGCTATGTATGCCGTCCTTAAAGCAGGCGGTGTTTACATTCCCTGCGACCCTCATCATCCAAAAGAGCGGATACGCACCATTGCAAACGACAGCGAAGCGAGTTTTGTTCTCTCTACTAAAAACCTTGCAGCAGCCCCTAGCACCTGCCAAACTTTAGAAATAGAAACCCTTTTAAACAAAGGCGAAGATACCGCCCCAAACATTGATCTTTCTGCCGATGATTTGGCTTATCTTATCTATACCTCGGGCTCTACCGGAAAGCCAAAAGGCGTTATGCTCACGCATGGTGGCATCAGCAACTACCTTACTTGCCACCCGGAAAACCGGCATATTTATGCGCTTTCTACGGATGCAAAAGTGCTTATTTCCGTCACCACTGTCTCTTTTGATATGTCCCTTAAAGAAACAGCTGCCGCGCTTTGTAATGGATTGTGCCTTGTTTTGGCCAATGAAGATGAAGCCAATAATCCCCTGCAACTGGCAGAGCTATTTGCAAGCACAGGTGCCGATGCATTTAATGCCACACCGTCCAGAATGGCACAATATTTAGAGGTTCCCGGCTTTTGCAAAGCCCTAAAACAATGCACAGTGGTGATGTGTGGAGGCGAGGCCTTCTCTCCAAAATTATTAAAGCAGTTGCAAGCGGTTACCGATGCCCGATTATTCAACACCTATGGACCCACGGAAATTACGGTATCTTGCAATGCCAAAGAGCTCACGCAGGCATCTTTTGTTAATGCCGGCCGGCCACTGCTTAATGTATGGGAAACCATACGGGATATGGATGGCAATTTATTGCCTCAGGGTGTAACGGGAGAGCTTTATGTTGGGGGGCTTGGCGTTTCAAAAGGCTATTGGCACCAAGACGAGCTCACACAGCAAAGTTTTATGCTAGAAAACGGCAAAAGCGTATACAAAACGGGCGACTATGCAAAATGGAATGAAGATGGCGACGTTGTTATTTTAGGGCGTTTAGACAACCAAGTGAAGCTGCGTGGCCTACGCATTGAGCTTGGTGAAGTGCAATCAGCCTTACTGCAAAACGAACACATCAAGGAAGCTCAGGTGCTCATTCGAGAAATTCACGGCACCGAACACCTATGCGCTTGGTTCACGGGCACACAAACTGTGGATGTTAAACAACTCAAGGAAGCCCTTACCCACTCCTTAACCGCTTATATGGTGCCCACAGCTTTTTGCCAGCTGGAAATAATGCCCACCACACCCAACGGAAAAGTGGATGTGAAAGCCTTGCCCGCACCCCAATTGCTACAAGCTGCCGGCAAGGGCGAAGCTCCGCAAAACGAAGCTGAACGCATCTTGTGCGAAGTGTTTGCCGAAGTTTTGCAAATCCCCACCACTGGAGCCACTGACAGCTTTTTTGAGCTTGGCGGCACCTCGCTCAGCGCCACCAATGTGCTGGTGAAAGCAAGTGAAAAAGGGCTTAACTTATCTTACGCCGATGTGTTCCGCTGCAAAACCCCAAGATCCCTCGCCGCACTTGTGCTGTCCGAAACGGGTGTGGAGCCAGCAGAAGATGACGATATCACACAATATAACTATGCTCAATTTGATGAATTGCTTTGCAAAAACAACCTGGAGTCTTTCCTGCAAGGTACACAGCGCAATCTTGGCAATATTTTGCTCACCGGTGCTACCGGCTTTTTAGGCATCCACATTTTGCATACCTTTTTAGAAGAAGAAGATGGGATTTGCTATTGTTTGCTTCGCAGTAAAGAACAATTAAGCGCAAAAGCCAGACTAAAAGCACAGCTGTTCTACTATTTTGAAAATAGCTATGACGAGCTGTTTGACACGCGCATTCACATTGTGGAAGGCGATGTGACAAAAACCCAGTGGATGGAAGATTTACAAAACAAAAAGATTGATACACTGATCAACTGTGCAGCCTTAGTAAAGCATTTTTCCAGTGGGCACGAAATTGATGAGGTGAATTTCGACAGCGTAAAAGGGCTTGTGTCTTTTTGCAAGCAACACGCAATTTGTTTGGTGCAAGTTTCCACAGGTAGTGTGGCCGGCACACGAATCAATGATGTGCCTGCTAAAGGACTTTCTCTTTCTGAAGAGCAATTGTACATTGGCCAAACGGTAGACAACCAATACTTGCGCAGCAAATTTCTAGCTGAGCGCCTAATATTACAGGCAACCTTAGAGGGCTTAGAGGCGAAAATTTTGCGTGTGGGCAACCTGGCCGCACGTCACAGCGATGGTGAGTTCCAAATCAATTTCACTACAAATGGATTTGTTGGCCGATTGCGCGCTTACGATTTGATTGGCGCTTTCCCCTATAGTGCCATGGGGCGCCTGGTGGAGATGTCCCCCATCGACTATACCGCAAAAGCTGTGTTGATTCTTTGCAAAACACCAAAGCACTGTTGTGTGTTCCACCCCAGCAACAACCACAAAATTCCTCTTGGAGATCTTATTTTACACATGCGTTCCATGGGCATGTCCATCCAGCTCACAGAAGATGCAGAGGCTAAAAAAGCACAAGCAGCTGCGCAGGAAGACCCCAAAAAAGCACAACTTTTAACCGCTATGCTCGCTTATGCCGAAAGAGACCCAAACAAACATGTAGAGCCCATTTTGGTTAAAAACAACTACACCACACAGGTACTTTACCGTCTTGGTTTTCACTGGCCCATCACTTCAACCACCTATATGGAGCAATTTTTATCTGCACTTGATAGCCTTGGCTTTTTCACAAAGGAGTAACCATGAAACAAGTAAGCCTCAAACGCAACGGACGACTTTTAGAGAATAAATTCAAAGAATACCTCATTCCAACCACACTTAGCGGTTTATCTGTTATGCTGGGCATTGTGGTGGACGGTATCATTGTTGGCAACACCATTGGGCCCAATGCCATGGCAGCTGTAAGTGTTACCCAACCTTTGGTTCTTTTGTTTCAAACTTTATTTTTTCTGTTTGGCATTGGTGGTGCAACGCTTGTGGCTATTTCTAAAGGAGAGCGCAAGCAAAACAAAGCCAATGCGGTGTTTTCACTATCTCTTTTTTGTATGCTGCTGTTTGCCGCCATTTTTATGGTGTTGGGTTTTATGTTTTTAGACGAATTTGTTCACCTAATATGCAGTGATGAAAGTTTATGGGGTTTAACAAAATCGTATGCCCGGGTGTTGCTTTTAGGTTCACCGTTTATGCTTCTTGTGCCGGGCACAGTTTATTTTATTCGCACGGATGGATTTCCTAAGCTTTCTGCCAATATTTTGTTTTT
>CAYJJK010000037.1:20364-20649 GCA_964370445.1 uncultured Oscillospiraceae bacterium
CAAACGGGGTCAATTTGCTTATGGATCTTATCTACATTGAAGTGTTTGGCTTTGGCAGCGCCGGTGCCGCCCTTGCCACAATTACCGGCTATGCAGCAGGCGCATTAATGATGTTGCGTTATATCTTTTCAAAAAAAAGAACTTTACGTTTTACAACACCGTCAAAAATAGAAGGCAAACTGCTTTTAGAAATCTGCAACAGCGGTTTGGCAGGGGCTGTAAACACCTTACTTTTAACCGTTAAAACATTGGCTCTTAATTACATTGTGATGGCTGCAGGCGGTG
>CAYJJK010000037.1:20659-22731 GCA_964370445.1 uncultured Oscillospiraceae bacterium
CATGGTGCCCCATTTGGGTATGTTGTATGGCGAAAGAGCCCGCAACGGAATTCGCTTTGTGCTAAAACGCACTTTAACGGTGCTGTTTGTTTGTCTTATAGCCATCATCTTGCTGATTGAGCTTTTTCCGGTGCAAATTCTCTTCCTATTCAATATCACTGCAGAAAGTACCGTAATTGCCGGCACGCTTGCACTTCGTATCTTTGCTTTAAGCCTTATTGGCCTTGGTGTTTCTTTCACTATGATGTATTATTTGCAAACCATGCACCACCGCACTCTTGCGCTAACAATCTCCTTGCTTCGTGGTTTTGTGCTCATTGTGCCCTCTGCTTTTTTCCTCTCGCGGCAGTTTGGCCTTGCCGGCGTTTGGTGGGCCTATGTTCTCAGCGAAAGCGCCACATTGCTCATCACCGCCCTTCTTTGCAAAATCACCCAACTTCGCTCAAACAAACGCTATTATAGCCTATTTTTGTTCGAGTCCCCACCTAAAGAGGAGGCTGTTTTCGACATCACCCTTTTAGGAAAGGCAAACAATGCCGTAGAAACGTCAAAAAATCTGATCACCTTTGGCAAGCAGCATGGCCTTTCTGCCTCGCAGGCAAACTTGGTTGGGCTGGTGGCTGAAGAGGCAATTATGTACATTACAGAATACAACAATGATGCAGAGGCTTTCGAAATCGATCTATTGTGTCGTATTTTGCCACAGGACATCATTGTTAGTTTTCGTGATAATGGAAAACCCTTTGACGCTGTGCCACCAAAAGAAAGCAGCGAAGCTTGTTTTGATAATCTTTCGGTAATGCGCCGCATTGCAAAAAAGGTAGAATATGTTCGCAATTTAGGCCTAAACAGCACGGTGCTTATTTTGGAAAGACAAGAATCCCTTTAGCGCGGTGTATTTGCATTTGCGCATTCCGATGAAATAGACAAATGTACAAAAACATGGTATTATAGCTATATTCAACCATTTTTGGTTAAAAAAAATAAAAATAATGACAAGATGAAGCAATACAGGAGGAGCTGTGAAATACGAAGCACTTTCTACTTTGGTAATGGATACACAAGACTTTTTGTGTTATATGTCTGATATAGAAACCTATGAACTTCTTTATGTGAACAAAAGCATTCGAGATGCTTTTGGCCTTCATAATGAAGAGGATTACCTAGGCAAGCCTTGCCATAAGGTGTTGCAAAACAAAGATACCCCTTGCGAATTTTGCAACAATGACATTTTAAAGTTTGGCGAAAAGGTGACTTGGGAAATTCAAAACAATGTCACGGGAAACCACTACTCACTCATCGATACCCTTGTGGAGGTGGAAAATAGAAAAGCACGTTTGGAAGTTGCTTTTGATATATCTCGCCATTATAAAACAGTGGAGTCACTCTCCCACAAATTAACTGTTGAAGAGACTTTGGTGCGATGCATTCAAACTTTGGTAGAAAGCGTTAGCATTGATGATGCCATAAATAGCCTTCTTGCCATCGTAGGTGAGTATTACCAGTCGGACAGGGCCTATATTTTTGAGTTTGACCTCAAAAACAATGTTGCCAATAATACCTATGAATGGTGTCTCTCCCCCGATATGGCAGAAATCGATTCTTTACAAGACGTTCCCATGGAGTTTTTGGCACCTTGGATTCATGGTTTTGAAAACACCGGCGAAATTTGCATCATAGACTTAGAACAAGATGTGGATAAAACAAGTGATCTTTATCATCTGCTAAAGCGGCAAAACATTCATTCTTTGTTTGTGGTTCCGCTTCAGTCCGATGGACAGGTAGTTGGTTTTATTGGCGTAGACAACCCAAAACAAGCTGAAAAGGACATGCTGTTTTTGCATTCGGTTTCACTTTTTGTTTTGGATGACTTGAAAAAACGCAGAATGCGCCAGCAGCTGGAATATTTACGCTACACCGATAATTTAACCGGCCTTCATAACCGAAACAAATATGTTGAGGCCATTGAAGAACTTTCGGCCCAGGCGCTCAGTAGCCTTGGTGTTATCTATGTAGACATCAACGGCCTAAAGCGCATGAATGATGTGTATGGACATAGCTATGGCGATGCC
>CAYJJK010000037.1:22741-23507 GCA_964370445.1 uncultured Oscillospiraceae bacterium
CCCAAGATGGAAGAGCAATCTTTCGAGCACATTGTGGATACGATGCGATTATTATCTTTAGAGGATGAGAGTTGTTCTTTTTCTGTGGGAAGCATATGGCTCTCAGAAAAAATTGACGTTCTAAAGGAAATTGCAAAATCGGATGAAATAATGTATGCCGAAAAACAAAGCTATTATAAAACCCTTCAGCCAGGGCATTCTAACCGCAGAACCAACGCTGCAGAACATCTTTTAACAGAAATCCGTAAAGGCTGTTTTTGTGCTTATTTCCAGCCAAAGGTGGACATGGAAACGGGAAAAATCATTGGCGCCGAGGCTTTGGTGCGAAAAATGGACGATGAGGGCCACTTAATTCCTCCCGATAAATTTATCCCCACTTACGAATACGATGGAACCATTCGACATGTGGATTACTTTATTTTGGAAAGTGTTTGTAGCTAGAAGACAAAGCTTATTCCGGAGGGTATACCCCTTAAAATGTCGGTAAATTTTTCGCGCGTCCCTTTTATGGAGCACAATTTAGTGGAAGAAATTTCTAGAATTTGCGATAAGTATGCCATTCCCCATCATTTTATCAATGTAGAAATCACAGAAACCATCGACAAAGTAGATACTCAATTTTTCGACCATAAGCTCGCCGCGCTTCAAGAGGCCGGATTTGACATTGCCATGGATGATTTTGGGGCAAAATATTCAAACCTCTTGATGCTTTCCACCGCACGTTTTTCTGAATTAACGATTGATAAACCCCTTGTGGACGGCATTT
>CAYJJK010000038.1:0-17156 GCA_964370445.1 uncultured Oscillospiraceae bacterium
AACCAATATAACTTCTTATGGGTAACCGATTTTCCTTTGTTTGAGTACGATGAGGAAGATGGACGTTATGTGGCCATGCACCATCCGTTTACCACCCCAAAAGACGAAGATTTGCCCCTGCTTTCACAAAACCCCGGTGCCTGCCGCGCCAAAGCCTATGATATGGTGGTCAACGGTGTTGAGCTTGGTGGTGGTTCTATTCGTATTAACAGCCCCACGTTGCAGGCACAGATGTTTGATTTGATGGGGATGGAAGAAGAGGAAGCACGCCTGAAATTCGGCTTTTTGATGGACGCCTACCACTATGGAGCACCACCACATGGCGGCATGGCCTTTGGTCTTGACAGGTTGATTGCCCTTTTGGCAGGCTGTGACTCTATCCGTGATGTTATTGCTTTTCCCAAGGTGCAAAATGCGGGCGAGCCCATGAGTGGTTGCCCCGATATCGTAGACGCAAAACAATTGGCAGAACTTTCCATTGCACTGGTGGACAAGAAAAGCTAGGGAGCTTTTTAGGAAAGGCCGTGCCCCTTGGCCTTTCATCCTGCCACTTTTGTAAAAGAGGATAATACTTTTGCTTAAGACCATGTGTTTTGTAAGTGTGACGCAAAAGGAAAGCTTGTCACAAAGCGTTGTTTTCTAACGTTTTTTTGAAGGTGACTTTTTGTGGGGCAGCGCGGTTTTGTGTTGTTGTCATGCAAAACATGGGAAACCCACGCAAACTTCGAGAATTAAACAGATATCCCCCGGCTAAGCCGGGGGATATCTGTTTAGCAAAGTTTTTCTTTTAGCTGCAATATTTTTGTGTTGATTTCTGCAATGATGGATTTGAATTCCTCATCACTCTTGCCGCTGGGGTCGTCTAGGCCCCAGTTTTCGGCGTATTGAGAGGGTACATTGGGGCAACTGACATTGCAACCCATAAAGATGACAACATCGGGGGGCGGGATGTCGTCTATCGTTTTGTTAAACTGTGTTTCTTCCATATCTATAGGATAAATTTCTTGGATGAGGCGCACCGCATCTTGGTTGATTTGGCTTTTGATTTCTGTGCCGGCAGAATAGCTGTCAAAAACATCACTGGCAAGCAGTTTGCCTAGGGCCTCTGCCATTTGGCTTCTGCAAGAGTTGTGGTTGCACACAAAAGCCACTTTGGGTTTACCGATACATGTTATTTTAGGTTTATAGGTTTTAAAATCATACTCGATATCCAAATCTCCGGTGTCTCCAAAATAGTGGATGGCCTCTTTGGGACATTTTCTCTCACATCCGTGGCAACCATGCACACAGCCGTTGCCGTAAACCACTTTTGGTTTTTTTGTTTCTTCATTGGGTTTGTATACACCATGCTTACACATGTTGTTGCAAATCATGCAGCCCACACATTTGTCGTAATCGATAACCGGATACCATCCCGTACTCATTGCCTAGCTCTCCTTTTTTGCTTTAAACCACGATTTTGTGCTGTTTGCAATTTTCACTAGCACCAGCATCACCGGCACTTCCACCAAAACCCCAACAATGGTGGCAAGGGCCACGGGGCTGTCTGTGCCAAATAGGGCAATGGCCACCGCCACCGCCAGCTCAAAAAAGTTGGACGCACCAATCATGCCGGCCGGTGCCGCCACATTGTGGGGCAACTTTAAGGCTTTAGAGGCAAGATAGGCAATGAAGAAAATGAAGAAGGTTTGGATGATGAGCGGTATGGCAATCAGCACAATGTGCACAGGGTTTTCTAAAATCACATTGCCTTGGAAAGAAAAGATGAGTGTGAGTGTTAACAGCAAACCGATGATGGTGATATTTGAAAATTTTGGAATAAAGGTTTTTTCAAAATATTCCACGCCTTTTCTTTTGCTTACCATGTGCCTTGTGATAATGCCGCCCAAAAGGGGGATTACCACAAACAGCACCACCGACAAAATAAGAGTGGCCCAGGGCACTGCAACACCGCCTACGCCCAAAAGAAGTGCCACTATGGGTGTGAAGGCTACCAAAATGATCAGGTCGTTTGTGGCCACTTGAACCACGGTATACGCGGGGTCGCCTTTGGTTAAATGGCTCCATACAAACACCATAGCCGTGCAAGGCGCAGCGCCCAGCAAAACCGCACCGGCCAAATAATCGCCGGCAAGCTCGGGCGAGATAAACCCGCTGAAGATAACAAAGAAAAATAGCCACGCGATGAAAAACATAGTGAATGGCTTAATGAGCCAGTTTACTGCCCAGGTAACAAACAAACCCTTTGGGTTTTTGCCCACGTTTTTGATGCTTTGAAAATCCACCTTCATCATCATGGGGTAAATCATTAGCCAAATTAAAATGGCGATGGGAATGGACACATTGGCAAATTCGAAATTGCCCAAAAATTCAGGGATAGCCGGCAGATACTTGCCAATGAGCACACCTACCACCATGCAGATGATAACCCAAACCGTTAAATACCGCTCAAAAAAGCCAATGCCGGTGTTTTTTTTTGCTTTTGTCATACTTAACCTCTTGCTGTTTGTAAAATGGCTTCTACTTCTTTGCTGCTTAGCACTTTTCCCATGGAGACCACCTTGCCGTCTACCACAAGCGCGGGGGTGTTCATCACACCATAGCTTGCAATTTCGGCATAATCGGTAACATGGTCAATTGAAGTGGGTTCTCCCATGCTTTGCAAAGCCTCTTTTGTAGCTTCCTCCAGTGCCGCGCATTTTTTGCACCCGGGGCCTAAAACCTTGATGGAATTGCCCGTTTCATTTGCTCTTTTTTCTTGTGCTTTTTTGGCTTCTATTTCAGAAACCGGGCACATGCCACCGCATTCGCACTCGGCCATTTCTTCGCCCTTTTCGTTTACAACAACTTCGTTTTCCACTGGTTCGGCACCACACGCACAGCCACAACCACAAGTTTCTGCCTTTTTCTTTTTTCCAAAACCGAAAAGTCCCATTTTAACATCCTCCTAAAATTGTTTTATACAAATTTGTTTTAAAGTTTTTTTAAACCAACCAATATTGAAAAGCATTGAACAGATAGCCAACAATGATAATTCCCGCTGCACAAATGGCGATAAATGCGCCCAAAAGCCTTGGTTTTACAGCCTTTTTCAGCATAATTAAAGAGGGCAAGCTTAAGGTGGTTACAGACATCATAAAGGCCAAAATAGTGCCAAGCTGCGCGCCTTTATCCAAAAGAGCCTCTGCAATGGGGATGGTGCCAAAGATATCAGCATAAATGGGAATGCCCACCAAGGTTGCCATGAGTACGCCAAAGGGGTTGCTGTTGCCCAAAACGGTTTCAATGATTTCCTGCGGAATCCAGTTGTGGATGAGGGCGCCGATGCCAACCCCGACTAAGATGTAGGGAAACACCTTTTTAAAGGTAGACACAACCTGTTCTTTTGCAAAAATCACACGGTCTTTTTTGGTAAGCGTGGGCGATTCGATATCGATGTTGCCGGCGTTTAACACAAAATCCTCTACATATTTTTCCATGCCCAATTTGTCTAAAAGCGAGCCGCCGATAACGGCAATGATGAGGCCCACAATCACATACACAATGGCCACACGCCCGCCAAAAATGCTCATTAGAAGCACTAGGCTGCCTAGGTCCACCATGGGAGAGGAAATTAAAAAACTAAACGTGACGCCAACGGGCAAACCGGCACTGGTAAAACCCATAAACAGCGGAATGGAAGAGCACGAGCAGAAAGGCGTTACCGTGCCAAGCAAGGCCGATACAACGTTCGCTCCAATGCCCTTGAATCTGCCTAAAATGCGTTTGCTACGCTCGGGCGGAAAAAAACTTTGGATGTAGGAAATCATAAAAATTAAAGAGCACAGCAAAATGGTGATCTTAATTACATCATAGATGAAAAAATGAATGCTGCCACCAATTTGAGAGGTGATATCCAGCCCAACACTTACCAAAATGTTGCCCACACCGTCGTTAAGCCATTTCATGCCCAAAATTTGGTTTTGAAAAAAATCCCACGCTGCTATTAAGATTCCCATTTGTCGTCCACGCCTCTTTCCAAATCAATTATTTTTGATATGTTTTGTAAAATAAAACCCATCTTACGATGGAAAATCAACATCTTATGATGCTTCCCTTTTTTTAAAAAACCACCCGCTTAGACGGCCTGTTTATGGCAGGTAGCACAAGCCACCTCTTCATTTTTTGTGGCATTCACGTGTGTAATTTGTTCTAAACATGCAATGGCCGCCCGGCTGCCCGCTTCGTCAATTTGATAATGTGTCCATTTGCCCACATACCAAGAGCTTACAATACCACTGTCACACAATATTTTCATATGGTACGAAAGTTTAGATTGCGAGATATTCAGCTTTTCGGAAATGTGGCAGGCACATTTTTCTCCGCTTTGCAAAAGCTGCACAATGGCCACGCGGTTTTCGTCACATAGGGCTTTGAAAATTTGCACTGTTGTTTTGCAATTTGTCGTCATCTTGCCCCACTTTCTTTTTGTAGAATAAGAGCTTACAATACGCTTTGCGTTGTTTTCAAATCAATAATTTTTGATGCAACTTAATTGTACATTCCTTTTCCTCGAATGTCAACACTTAAATCAAAAAAAATTGATTTAAAAGTTACTCTTTTCTTTCTGCTATTTTGTTCAGCGCTGTTTGCCAACATAGCAAAGCAAAATATTTACCTTATTCCCTTTTTTAACCAGCGCCAACACAAGTTGCATGGCCGATTTTTTGAGTGATTTTATCCGGTGATGTGTAACAGCAGCATAAAGCTATGCCCTTTTTTAAAAAATGATAATCAAAAAAATCGTCACAAAGCTTTGCTTTGTGACGCGTTGTTCGTTTTTAGAAAACCACATAATATGGATTCTGAAATAAAAGTTTTTGCCCCTGCTTTTCATAAAAGGCAGGCAGGGTGTGGGGCGGCGCCCCACGGCCTTTTCTGCCGCAAGCAGACGAAGGGCGCCGCTCTACAGCCTTTTCTTCATCTTATAAGCTTTTCAAAAACGCTGCAAGGCGTGTGGCGGCCTCTTTGGTTTGTTCGGCATTACCAAAGCCGGTGAGACGGAAATAGCCCTCGCCGCCTGCGCCAAAGCCGACACCCGGTGTGCCCACAAGTTTTGCCTTTTCCAAAAGCAAATCAAAGAATTCCCAGCTTTTTAGGCCTTTGGGGCACTCTAGCCAAATATAGGGGCTGTTGATGCCACCGGTATACCAAACACCGGCTTCATCCAGCACTTTGGCAATCAATTTGGCGTTTTCTTTATAGTAAGCCACATTCTCAAAGCTGGCTTTTAGGCCTTCTTCGGTGAACACTGCCTCGGCGGCACGTTGCACCACATAGGGTACCTCGTTGTATTTCGATTGTTGGCGGCGGCTCCACATGCCGTGCAAATCTTCGCCGTTCGGGCGCAGGGCTTTTGGAACCACGGTGTAACCGCAACGCAAACCCGTAAACCCGGCGGTTTTAGAAAGCGAGCAAATTTCCACAACGCAATCTTTTGCGCCTTCAATTTCGTAAGCAGAGTGTGGCACATTTTCGTCTTCTACAAAGCACTCGTAGGCGGCATCATACAAAATCACCGCACCGCACGCTTTGGCATAGTTTACCCATGCGGCCAGTTTTTCGCGCGTGAAGGCTGCACCGGTGGGGTTGTTTGGGCTGCACAGGTAGATGATGTCTGCTTTCACCTCTTTTGGAGGCTCTGGCAAAAACCCGTTTTCACGCGTGCCTTTTACATACTCAATTTTACGTCCGGCCATAATGTTTGTGTCTACATAGGCGGGGTATACAGGGTCGGGAATGAGCACGACATTGTCTTCTGTAAACAGTTCCACAAAGTTACCACAGTCACTTTTGGCGCCGTCTGAAACAAAAATTTCATCAGCCTCAAGGCTAACGCCGTGCTTGTTTTGGTAATAGCCCATGATGGCTTCGCGTAAAAAGGCATAGCCGTGCTCTGGGCCATAGCCGCGAAATGTTTCGGCTTCGCCCATTTCGATGGTGGCTTTTTGCAAGGCATCAATCACGGGTTTTGCCAAGGGACGAGTTACATCACCAATGCCCAGGCGGATGATGTCAGCAGTGGGGTTTGCCTCTTTATAGGCCGAAATGCGCCGTGCCATATCGATAAACAAATAGCTTTTGGCAAGGTTTTGGTAGTTTTGGTTTAGTTGCATGGTACTCTCCTTCATTTTCTATAAAATCAAAATTAATTATTGCAATAGCCTTTATGCACTCTTTAGCGGAAATACAAATCTGTGGTGGGGAATTTGGGTTCACTGGTTAAGCGAACACCCAGTTTTAAAAAGGTATCGTTGTCGTCTTGGGTGATAATATCGGATGAATGTGCTTCACAGCTGCGCAGTTTTGGCAATTGTTGTAAAGCCAAAGCAGCCATAGGGTTTGTGGCGGCCGAAATCGAAAGCGCCTGCAACACTTCTTCCAGCTTCAGCACCGGATAACGGCTACCCAAAATCTCTTTTTTCATACGGATGATGGGCTCTAGCACAATGGGGGATATAAGGAGCATATCATCTGCAATGCCGGCCAGCAGTTTTATAGAGTTTAGCACTACGCTGGCGGTGTCGTTCATCAGTTCACTGCTTTTGCCGGTAACAATACGCCCGTCTTGCAGCTCGATGGCAATTACACTGCAACCGGAAATTTCGGCTTTGTCTAAGGCGGGCTTTACCACCGCACGCTCTGTGGTGTGTAAATCAAGGCTACTCATTAAAAATTCAATGCTTTTGATGGCATCAACGCTATGCAGGCCCTTCATGTATTCTACGCTGGTTTTAAAAAATCGGCGCAGAATTTCCTGCCTTGCGGCTTTCTTCACCACTTCATCATCCTCGATGCAGCGGCCAATCATGTTTACGCCCATATCAGTGGGGGATTTGTAAATATCCTCACCGGTGATGCGTTTTAAAATGGCTCTTACCACCGGAAAAACTTCGATGTCACGGTTGTAATTTATTGCGGTTGTGCCATAGGCTTCAAGGTGAAAGGGGTCTATCATGTTCACGTCTTTTAAGTCCACCGTGGCTGCTTCATAGGCAATATTTACAGGGTGTTTTAGGGGCAAATCCCACACGGGGAAGGTTTCATACTTGGCATACCCCACCTTTACGCCATTTTTATGTTCGTGATACATTTGCGAGAGGCAGGTGGCCAGTTTACCACTGCCGGGGCCCGGGGCTGTCACCACCACCAGCGGGCGGGTGGTTTCTATAAACGGGTTTGCCCCGTAGCCACGCTCGGACACAATGGTGTCCACATCCGAGGGGTAGCCCTCGGTTAAAGTGTGGATGTATACGCGCTCGCCACGCAGTTCCAGTTTTTGGCGAAACGCTTGTGCCGCGGGCTGGCCTGTGAATTGTGTGATGAGCACCGAGCCGATGTACAAATCCATTTTTCGTAAACTATCAATAAGACGCATCACGTCCATGTCGTAAGTGATACCAATATCGGCGCGCATTTTGTTTTGCTCAATCGCACAAGCCGAAATGCACAAAACAATTTCAGCTTGGTCGCGCAATTGGCAAAGAAGTTTCACCTTTGCATTCACATCAAACCCCGGTAAAACGCGAGCTGCGTGGTGGTCGTCGAACAACTTGCCCCCAAATTCCAAATAGAGTTTTTCAAAGCTTTCCACCCGGTTTCGAATGCGCTTGCTCTGCTCTTCTAAGTACTGTTCGTTGTTAAAACCTATTGGTGATGTCACGGCAACTCCCCCTTTTTGTCTATTTTTAAAAATACCTTTTTATTTTACCACATTCTACTATCAAAAAAAAGATGTTCTAAGCCTTGTTTCGTGTTTAAGTGGCAAAAAATTGTGAGAGTTACCCTATGGCTTGCTGTGCTAAGAAAAGAGGACATATTTTTACGTGTAAGAAGGGGGATAGGGGCCCTTGAATGGGCAAAGACAATGTTTAAAACGCTATGTCCGGCCGTGCTGAAAGGCCCTTGTTTTCGAAAAGGGTGTGCCAAAAAAACACACACAAGCGTTTTTCATGTCGACGCTTCTATTTGATATAATATTTGCGAATCACATCTTCACCCTGTGCCCCTTGATAACCTCGTGGCAGCCCCCCCATCACTTCTACCAGCTCATCGCGCATCAACATGCTTGCGTCGGCGCGCACGGTAAAGCCGCAGCCGTTATCACACATCCAAGCCGGTGCAGGCTTTTGCGGTAAGCCCTTTTGTCCAAGCATCGACATGATAACCCCACCGTGTGTGATGCAGGCGGCCTCGCTGATTCCATTTTGTGCCATGTAGCGCATCATGTGCAAAAGCACATCTGCTGTGCGATTGGCAAAGTGCTGGCCGCTTTCACCACCCTTTGGCACAAAGCCGCTTTGCGGGTCCAACCATTTTTCAAATTGCTTATTGCCCTTTAGTTCTTGCATGGTTTTGCCCTCAAACTCGCCAAAGCAATTTTCACGTAAGTTCTCTAAAATAATGCGCTCTTTTACCTGCGGGTACAAAATATCGGCACTTTCTAAAGCACGTGTCATCGGCGAAGAAAACACAAGTGGCACGCCAGGGTATTCATGTTGAGCCCAAAGAGCTCTAAGGCCGTCCTTGCCTTCTTCACAAAGGGGGATATCCAAATTTCCACCTGCAAAAATGCCTTCCTTGTTTCCTTTTGTCAAACCATGGCGAAGAAGATGCAACCGATAACTTTTCATCCATAACTCCTTTTAAAAAAATCACTTTTTATAAAACCACTATATTTTGCGCTTTGGTCTTTTGCATTACATATATCTTGAGTCTGCCCAAAAAATTTGCTGTAAGTTTGGCAATTTGGGCAGGTCTTTTTCTTGTTTTGAGTGTTTACAAGTTGTTGTGTACTTGCTATAATTTACTTCACGTAATTCGATTTTTGACGCAGAGAACATCTTTTTGCAAGGCAGGGGCTATTTTGTATTTTGTGCTTTGTGGGCAGTATTCTTTGCTTTGTACAGTGTATTATACAACCAGTAACAGAAGAGGAGAAAGCAACTTTCATGGCTTCAAACTTCAGTCGTATCATTACCTTGCTTCGCAAAGAAAAAGGTGTTACACAAAAAAAAGCCGCCGAAGAGCTGGGGGTTTCGCAGGCACTGTTAAGCCACTACGAAAAGGGTATCCGCGAATGCGGGCTTGAATTTGTGGTGAAGGTGGCAGACTATTATCAGGTTTCGTGTGATTATCTTTTAAGCCGCAGTGCAGACCGAAGCGGTTTAACCTTAAACGTAGATGATATTCCGGCCCCGGAAAGCACGAAAGACGGACATTTTAAGGGCAGCGTGCTTCCCACACTAAATCGAAAGCTGGTTTCGAACAGCTTAAATATTTTATACGATAAGCTAAACGCTTGCCCCGATAAAGATTTAGTAAATGAAATTTCGGCTTATTTGATGATTAGTGTTTACCATATGTTTCGTTTGATGTATAGCAGTGCGGCAAAAAATGCCAGCAGCATGTTCAGCCTTCCGGCACCTCTTTGGCGTGGATATTGCACGGCGGCACAGGATGTGTCTGCTGCAAATGTGGCCTCTATTTTAAAAGGAGACAACCCCTTTGGCAAAGCGGCCATTAAAGATTTTTCAGCCTTTTTGATGACGACCGAAAGTCTTTCGGCCGATTATCCACTGTATGCAAGCAGCCTTTTAAATTTAATTAAAACCAGCGAAGAGCGCATTGGCCACCTTGTGCCTACAAAAAAGGACAGCTAGATAATAAAAACGCAAGATATAAGCCATTTTGGAAGCTTTTTTCACTGTAAAAAGTTTCCTTTTTTTATGCATGGCACGTGCTGGGCCTTGCCATCCTTAGCGGAGGATTGCATTACAATTGCACAAATCCCACTTTTTTATACACTTTTTGCAAGGTGCGTTTTGCCAGGTTTTGTGCTTTTTGTGCCCCTTCAGAAAGGGTGTTATTAAGATATGTTTTATCGCTTAAAATACGGTTGTATTCATTTTGAATGGGGGCAAACACAGCAATTACACTTTCGGCAACCGCCATTTTAAAATCACCATAGCCACGCCCTTCAAATTCACGCACAATTTCTGCATCACTTTTACCACTCATGACGCTGTAAATGCTCATGAGGTTAGAAACCCCGGGTTTTTCCTCACTGCGATACACAGCGGCCTCGCTGTCGGTGACGGCACGCTTGAATTTACGCACAATCGTATCGGCGTCGTCGGTCATAGAGATGTAGCTGTTTACATTCTCTTCGCTTTTGCTCATTTTTGCCGTGGGTGTTTGCAGGCTCATTACCTTAGCACCCTCGCTTGCAATTAGGGGCTCTGGCACAATGAAGGTGTCGCTATAAGCGCCGTTAAAACGCACCGCAATGTTGCGCGCTAGTTCCACATGCTGTTTTTGGTCCACCCCTACAGGCACAAAAGATGCGTTATAAAGCAAAATATCTGCGGCCATTAAAACAGGATAGGTAAACAAACCTGCGTTGACATTTTCAGCATGCTTTTGACTTTTGTCTTTAAATTGTGTCATTCTAGACAATTCACCATACATTGTGTTGCAATTCAGCACCCACGAAAGTTCGGCGTGTTGTGGCACAGAGCTTTGCACAAACACAATGCTTTTTTCAGGATTTAGGCCAGAGGCCAATAGCATTGCAGCGGCTTCTAAGGTTTTTTTTCGAACCTCTGCCGGGGTTTGGCGCACGGTGATGGCGTGCATATCCACCACGCTATACAGGCAATCGTATTGCTCTTGCAAGGGCGCCCTGTGGCGCACCGCGCCCACGTAATTGCCCAAGGTAATAGTGCCAGAGGGCTGAATACCACTAAATACACGTTGTTTTTTTGTTTCCATTTTGAAACACTCCTATTTTACACACTGATTGGTTTATTGTAGCACGATTTAATAGCACATTTGGCACACTGCATACTTTGGAGATTGTACTTATGAACTCAAAACGTCCTGTACCTATATTTTTTAAAAAGCGTGATATTGCGTTAATTTTATTGGTATTAGCCGCAAGTGCTTTGCTTTTCTTTTTGTTTTGGCCACGCATTTTTGCAAATGAGGCCGTGGCGGTGGTGAGTGTGGGGGTAGATGAAAACCAAACCACCCAGCGTATTTTGCTTTCAGAAGATCGGTTGGTTTCTATTGAGGGCGCAGCTTTGCCGGTGACTCTCTCTGTGGAGGGGGGCGGTATTCGTTTTGTGAATTCTGTATGCCCCGACCATTTGTGCGAAGGCTTTGGTCTTTTGCAGCACGAGGGAGATTGGGCCTCGTGCTTACCGGCTGAAGTATTTGTGCGCATAGAGAGTGGCGGCTGATATGGAACTTTGCTTTGTAAAACTTTGAAACTTTTAAAAAAGGAGGAAGCCTGCCGCAAGTTGCAAAACCCCCGTTTATGCTGTGTGGGCGGCAGGCAAGCCAATATGCAGTGGAATACCAAAGAGCTTTGTTGGACGAGAGAACCTCGAAATTTTTGCCTAACTGACGAAAAGCTGGAAATGATGACAGAGCCGCACACTGATTTGTGGCAAAGAACCTATTATCATTTTAGGAATGATAATGCCCCTGTTTTGCAAGCTAAAACCAGTGAAAAGTATTTTTCGTTTACGGTTAAAACCGAATTTGCCAGTTGTCATCGCTTTGATCAGTGTGGGGTGGCCATTTATTTGGACAGTGATAACTGGATGAAGGCTTCTGTTGAGTATGAAAATGAAAACTTTCAACATTTGGGCAGTGTAGTGACAAACAACGGATACTCTGATTGGGCCACTACAGAAATCCCTGCCGAGCATAAATCGATGTGGTATCGTTTAAGCCGCAGGGAAAGTGATTTTCGCGTCGAATGTTCGGTAGACGGCATCCACTTTTGCCAGATGCGTATTTTTCATCTTTGTGCGGCAAAAGAGGAAATTCGGTTCGGTGTTTATGCCTGCAGCCCCGAGAATTCTGCCTTTAAGGCAACGTTTACCCACATGCAAGTAGGCGCTTGCCTGTGGCCTGCACATATTGGCCAACCGCCAAGCGAAAGTTTGTTTTAAGGCAAGGCAATTTTGCCCGCCAATGCGGTTGCCGCGGCAACTGCAGGAGAGGCGAGGTATATTTTGGCATCCTTATCGCCCATACGGCCCAAAAAGTTTCGGTTGTTGGTGGCCAGCACCACTTCTCCTGCCGAAACAATGCCGCCGCCGCGTCCGCAGCATAGGCCGCAACCCGGCATGGTAACAGTGGCGCCGGCTTCAATTAAGGTTTGCAAAATGCCTTCTTCGGCGGCTTCGGCATATACTCCACGAGAGGCCGGTGTTACAATAAAACGTATAAAATCAGAAATTTTCTTGCCTTTTAAAAGGTTTGCCGCAATGCGCAAATCTTCTAGGCGGCCGTTGGTGCAACTGCCCAAAAACACCTCGTCTACCGGCGTGCCCAAAAGGCTGTGGATGGGCCGGATGTCGTCTACTTGAGAAGGGCAGGCCGCCACAGGTTCTAGGGCCTGCGCATCATAGGTGATTCGTTTGCTGTAGATGGCGTTTTCGTCTGCTGTTAAACAATTTAAATCAAAATCCACCTTGCCACAATAGGTAAGAGAGGTTTCGTTTGGGGCAAACACAGCACATTTTGCACCGGCTTCAATGGCCATATTGGCAAGCGTCATGCGCTCCGACAGCGTCATGTTGTCAATGGTGTTGCCACAAAACTCCAGCGCTTGGTAGGTGGCGCCGTCGGCACCGAGGTCGCCGATGAGGCGCAAAATCAAATCTTTGGCATATACATTTTGGGCAAAGGTTCCATTCACCTCTATGCGTATGCTGCCCGGCACACGCACCCACATTTCGCCCGTGCCAAGCACTGCGGCCATTTCTGTGTAGCCAATACCCGTGGAAAACGCACCCACGGCCCCATAGGTGGTGGTGTGGCTGTCGGTGCCAAAGGCAACATCGCCCGGCCTTACATAGCCTTTTTCCACCATAAGCTGATGGCAAATACCGTCGGCCCGGTGCACATGGCTAAGGCCGTATTTTTTTGCGAATTCGTCGCCTGTTTTATGGTGGCGCACATCGTCAAAGGTGGCGGCCGGCACAAGATGGTCGTAAATCAACACTGCGGTCTCTGCATCAAATAATTTAGAAAACCCCATTTGTTCAAATTTTTCTGCCACAAAAGGGATAAAAATGTCATGAATCATCAGACGATTTGGGCGCACTGTAACGATATCACCGGGGGCCACCATGGCAAGATGTGCATTGCGTGCAATGATTTTTTCTATTAAGGTCATGCCCATTTATCCCACCCCGTTTCGTTTACGCATGGCCTCTACAAGGCCACCGCTTTCTAAGATACTACGTACATTATCGGCCAATGGACGAAGTGCAAAACGCTGGTTTTGCCACTGGACATATTCCCCCGGCACCACCAAAAGCTCATCGCCCTCTTGTACGGCCGCTGTAAGATCCTCGCACTCCAATACCGGCAAACCATTGTTGATGGCATTGCGGAAAAAAATGCGTGCAAAACTTTGTGCAATAATGGCCGATACCCCAAGCGCCTTAATGACCTCGGGCGCTTGCTCGCGTGAGGAGCCGCACCCGAAATTTCGGCCCGCTACAATGATGTCTCCGGGCTGGATGCTTTTGGCAAGATCGCTGCGCAGTGGCGAAAACGCAAACGGGGCCATTTCCTTAACGCTGGGCAAGGCCAAATATTCTGTTGGGATAATAATATCTGTGTCGATATCATCTGAAAGCAACCAAATCTTACCACTGAACGTTCGCTTCAATGTAAAAAGCCTCCTTGTTTTGTTACGCGTAAATTGTTGTTGTGTGCCCTGTGGAGAGGGACCTCAAAAATCCCCGTCACACTTTTTTAATGCACCTTCATGGCACGTGGTTTTAAACAAAAGTTTTTGCGCCTGCTTTTTTCAAAAAGCAGGCGGGGTGTGGGATAGCGTCCCACGGCATTTTTTGCGCAGCTAAGGCAACGCAAGCTCACCTTTTAAGGCAGATGCTGCCACAACGCCAGCACTGGCAAGATACACTTTGGAATCAGGGTGTCCGCTACGTCCTTTGAAATTGCGTGTGCCGGTAGAAACCAGCACTTCACCGGGACCCAAAACGCCTTGGCAGCTACCCCAGCAAACAGAACAGTTTGCATTTACCACCATGGCACCGGCATTGTTTAAAGTGGCAATCACGCCTTCGGCAAGGGCTGTGGCATACACCTCGTTTGAGGCGGGTGCAACAATAAAACGCACATCAGGATGGATGGTTTTTCCCTTTACGATTTCAGCGGCTAGGCGCAGTTCTTCAATCCGCCCGCTGTTGCAACTGCCTAAGAACGCTTCGTCGATGCGCGTGCCAAGCACTTCGTTTGCAGGCACCACATCATCAATATTGTCCGGGCGCGCCACAACGGGTTCGATGGTGCTTAAGTCGTAGGTATAAACGGCTTCAAACGTAGCATCTTCATCGCTTTGAAACTGGGCAAGCGGTGTGCGGCCACGTTCTGCTAAGTAAGATAGAACCTTGTCGTCGGCTTCCATCAGTGCTGTTTTCGCACCGGCTTCCACGGCTAGGTTAGAAAGAACCAAACGTTCGTTTACACTCATGGCAAAAAGTCCTTCGCCACAAAATTCCATAATTTTATAGTTGGCGCCATCTGCTCCGATATCTCCAATGATGCGCAGCATCAAATCACGGCTGCTAACGCCTTTGGGTAGGCGTCCACGCAGTTCAAAGCGCAGGGTTTTGGGCACCATCAGCCACGTGGTGCCGGTGACCATGCCAAACAGAAAGTCGGTGCTGCCCACACCCGTGCCAAAGGCCCCTAAGGCACCATAGGTGCAAGTGTGGCTGTCGGCTCCGATGATAAGCTCGCCTGGGCGCACATGGTTTTCCACCATCAGCTGGTGACATACGCCCTTGCCCTCGTAAAATGTGATGCCATGTTCTTTGGCAAATTCGCGCATGATGCGGTGTGCTTTTGCGGTTTTGGGGCTGTCGGCCGGGGCGTTGTGGTCTACCACAAATACCAGCTTAGAAGCATCAGCAAGGCGTGGGTTTTTGAGTTTTTCGTTGTAAAGGCCGATGGTGATGTGTGTGGTGCCATCATTGCTCATCAGCGTGTCCAGCTGCACGGTGTGAATTTCGCCCGGTGCTACAAAGGGTACACCGGCAGCCCGTGCAATGATTTTTTCGCCCATGGTCATTCCCATATCACTGCACCTCCCGCGCGTTTAGCCATGAAATCAGGCCGCCGCTTTCTAATATTTCTTGCATATGTGCAGGCAGCTTGGTGCAAGTATACTGCTTTGTGTCAACACACAAAAGCCCTTTGGTTAAATCTAAAGTGGCCTCGCTACCATCTTGCAAGGAGCCGGGCAGATCGGCACATTCTAAAACGGGCAGGCCGATGTTGATGGCGTTGCGAAAGAAAATGCGCGCAAAGCTTTTGGCAATAACAGCCTTTACGCCAAGGGCTTTAAGCACGCTGGGCGCTTGCTCGCGTGAGGAGCCACAGCCAAAATTGGCGCCGGCCACCACAAAATCACCCTCTTTTACAGTGCTTGCAAAATCTGGGCGTAAGGATTCAAAACCATGGGTTTTCATTTCCTCGATGCTGGGTAAGATAAGATACTGACTGGCAAGAATCTGATCGGTATCCACATTGTCTGCAAATAAAAAAATTTGGGGCAAGTGAGGAACCTCCTTGTTAAGTAATCATGAAATAGACACAATTTTTATCTATAATGTACCTTAATCATACACCATTTGCTTTTAACAGGCAAGTTTGAAGACCTGTGTTTTTTACGGCCTTAAATTATGACAATAATATAAAAAGAGTGAAAAAACACTTGAAAAAAAATGCAATTCCATGTAGGCTATACAAAGGTGGGTAGGTGTATTTTTTACCCCTATATAAGATGAGGAACCCAGTGCGGCGCCGTATATCAGGATTGCGGCTTTTGATAGTTATGGAGAGGAAACTACATTTTGAGATTTGAATCAAACCCAAATAGGCATAAGGCTATGGGCAGTGGCAGGCCGAGACGACAGGTGGCTTTGGCCACGCCAGTGCCCGCAGCACAAGAGGCCACTAGGGCCGAAAAATACCCGACAATGCTTGTTCAAAGTGAGCGTCCGCCGGCAAACAACGCTGCCGGTGCCGGGGGCACAAATGCAACGCGTCTGGTGCCCTCTCAAGGGCCGCCAAACAACGGTGGAAATAGAAAAAAACCCGGTGGAAAAAAACCAAAACGCAAACCCAGTGCTAAAAAAACAGCGTTGGTGATCATTTCTAACATTTTTAAAACATTGTTGGTTTTTGGTTGCATTGGGCTTATTGTTGTGGCTATTATCGGTGTGCAAGTAACATCTTACGTGGTAGAAACCACGGCCGATGACGATGTGGTGCTGGATTTGGAGCTTCTGCAATTGCCTCAAACGGGGTATATTTTGGCAAGGGATCCAGACACGGATGAATGGATAGAATACCAGCAGCTCTCGCGCGAATCGAACAGCGTGTGGGTGGCACTGGATCAAATTCCGGACGATTTAGTGGACGCCATGGTGGCCACAGAGGATAGGGAGTTTTACGAGCATCAGGGTGTTTCGTTTGAGCGCACGGTATATGCAGCGCTCAATGAGGTGTTCCAGTTCCAATCCACGTTTGGTGGCTCTACCATTGACCAACAGCTGGTTAAAAATATTACAGATGACCGCGCGGTGGACGGCGAGGCAGGCTATCAGCGTAAAATACGCGAAATTTTTAGAGCCTGGGGCTTAAACACGCGCTATTCTAAAGATATGATTATGGAAGCCTACCTCAACACGCTGCCGCTTTCCGGCACCATTGTGGGGGTGCAGGCCGGTGCAAAAGAATATTTTGACAAAGATGTGAGTGAATTGACTTTGGCAGAATGTGCAGTGATTGCCGGCATTACAAGAGCGCCCACTTATTATAGCCCCATACAAAACCCGGACAATGCCTTAGAACGACGAAATGATGTGCTTTTCTTCATGTTGGAAACCGGCAGCATCACGCAGGCCGAGTTTGATGAAGCTACCGCGCAGCCGCTTGGGCTAAATCAAGGCCAGGTGGAAGAGGCTCTTAATGCAGGGCAAGAGGTGACCAGCTACTTCACGGATGCTGTGTTTGAGCAAGTGGTGACGGATCTTGTAGATCAAGGCATTTGTGCTTCG
>CAYJJK010000038.1:17166-22909 GCA_964370445.1 uncultured Oscillospiraceae bacterium
ATATCGAAGCCACTGTGGATTTGCGATTGCAAGAGGAAATGGAGCGGTTATATTCTTTGGAGATAGGTTCTGAGGGTAGTCCCTTCCCAGAGCAAGTGAATGTTACAGATGACGCCGGCAATACTGTGTATCCACAAAGTGCCATGGCTGTGCTGCGCTACGACGGTTCTTTGGCAGGCGTTGTGGGCGGTATTGGCGAAAAACAAGAGAGCCTTGGGCTCAACCGTGCCACACAGTCGGTGCGGCAGGTGGGTTCAACCATGAAACCACTTACGTCGTATGCATTGGGCATTGATTTAGGTGTTGTATCTTACGCAACGCGCGTGCCCGATACCTATGTAATTCCTTCACAAAACTGGCCTGTAAACTATGGGCCGTCGGCACCTTCTAACACCACGGTGCCTGTATACAGTGCCATTGCGCAGAGCTTGAACACCATTCCCGCCCATATTGGCGAATGGATTGGTGTACCTGTGATGTATGACTTTTTGGAAAACACACTGGAAGTGTCCACCTTGGTGGGTGAAGGCAGTGTTAGTGATCTTGCGCTGTCGCCTTTGGTTTTGGGTGGTATGACAGAGGGAATGATCCCGGCTGAACTTGCGGCAGCGTATACGATGTTTGGTGGAGAAGACACCTATGGTGTGCACAACACTTTGCACTGTTACGAGCGTGTAACAGACGCGAGTGGTAACGTGGTAATGGAGCCCGAAATCGCCTCGATGCAGGCCATTTCGCCCCAAAGCGGTTATATCATGAATCGCCTGCTGAGTGGCGTTTTGACACAATCTGGGGCCACCGCTTACGGCATGACCTTGCAAACGAGTGAAGCCGTTGCCAAAACGGGTACTACAAGTGACGATAAAGACCGTTGGTTTGTGGGCTTAACGCCAAATTATGTTTCGGCTGTGTGGTGGGGCTATGATGAAAACGAAGTCATCAGTTGGTCGCCTTCGGCCTCCACAAATCCACCGCCAAACGTGTGGCGCGAGGTGATGGACAATGTGCAAGCTGAGATGCCCGAGGCTAGCTTCCCGGAGATGCCTGCCGGTGTTGTAGAGCGTGCCTATTGTGTGGATACGGGCCTTTTGGCCGGTGATGCTTGTGCAAGCCGTGGGGTTGGATATTACGCAGAGGACGGCTTGCCTGCCGTTTGCCTTGGAAACCACCCGGCACCTGCAGTACCTGCAGCTTAAGCGAATGACGTGCAATATCGGGGTGTTGCCTTAGTATCTAAAGTTAAGACAATGAAAACACAGGCTGGTTTCAACCATAACTGCGCTATTATCAGAGGGAACACAGGATGAAAACCCTTTGTCTCAGCTCTGTTATGAATGAAACCAGCCTGTGTTTTTCACTGTTTATTTCAAGATGGCCGAAACAATGAAAGGGGACAGGTATGGAGTATATTTTGGTGGTACTGCTTCTAGCAAGTGTGGCGCTGAACGTGGTGGTGCTTGTTAAGCTGGCAAAGCAAGATGAAACTGCAAAAATGCAACAGCTCAAAAACGAGCTTTTGGCACTTGTGGAAAAAGAAAACAAAGAAACGCGAGATTTTTTGCACAAGCAAATGGAACAACAAAACGCAGCGCAGAGCAATTTTCAGCGGCAAATTGCAGAGCTGGAAACACAACGCTTTCGCGAATTTAGCACAGGAACCCAAAATAATATTGGAAACTTGCGCGACACCGTGACTGCTATGGCAAACAGCCTAGACACCCGTTTCGATCGTTTTCAAAAAGGTTTTGAGGGTCGTGTTTTGGCCATGCAACAAAGCAATGAAAAAAAACTGGAACAAATGCGTGTTACGGTGGACGAAAAATTACAAAAAACCTTGGAGGATAGCCTTAGCCGTAGCTTTAAATTGGTGAGCGAGCGACTGGAGCAGGTGTATCAATCTCTTGGTGAAATGCAAAAGTTATCCGGCGGGGTGGATGAACTTAAAAAGGTTCTTTCTAACGTAAAAACCAGGGGCATTTTGGGGGAGGTACAGCTGGGGGCAATTTTAGAGCAAATCCTAAGCCCCGAGCAGTATGAACTCAATGTGGCTACAAAAAAAGACTCGGCCGAGCGTGTGGAGTTTGCTGTGAAATTGCCGGGCGAACACGGCGAGTGTGTTTATTTGCCCATTGATGCAAAATTCCCTATGGATGCCTATCAAAATCTTTTAGATGCCTATGACAGCGGAGACGCCGCACAGGTGGAAGAAACCGCAAAAGTGCTTACCACACGCATTAAAAGTTTTGCAAAAGACATCAGTGTTAAATATATTGATGTGCCACACACCACAGAGTTTGCCATTTTGTTTTTGCCTGTGGAAGGCCTATATGCCGAGGTAGTGCGTCGTGGCATGGTGGAAGAATTGCAAAAGTTAAAAATCAACATTGCAGGGCCCACTACCATGGCGGCACTTCTTAATTCTTTGCAAATGGGCTTTAAGACGCTTGCCATTCAAAAGCATTCCAGCGAAGTTTGGGCGGTGCTAGAGGGCGTGAAACAAGAGTTTGCACGGTTTGGTGACGCTTTGGAAAAAACACAGTCCAGAATGCGTCAAGCCTCGGAAGAACTGGATAAGCTGGTGGGTGTGCGCACAAGAGCCATTAACCGTCGCTTAAAAACAGTTACTACAGACGAAGAAGAGCCCGCATTGCTTGATGAATAGGCCATAGCCCTACTCGTGGTTTTTTATAGGTACTTAGGACGATTGTATGAGGAGATTTTGTGGGATGAAGGGCGCTTGAGCAAGATGGAAATAGAAAAGCCGCAACCATTTATTGCCGTGATTTTACAGGATATTTTTAGGGAAAACACGACCTCAACAAGATGACAATCGCATGATGCTATGCGATGAAAACACCCCTTGCAGAAAGGTGATAAACCTTTTTCTGTAAGGGGTGTTTTGTGTTGGGGGGGTGGGTGCTAGCTTTCGGTTTCACCCATGTTTACAAGGTATACATTTGCTTCATAGGGGCGTAGATGGCGTGCAATGCCGCCGTAGTTTGCCAAAAGCAAGCGGTGTCCTGCGGTAAGTGGGCCGGGGCGTTTTCGATCATCCTGAGTGAGGTTGATTTCCACATAAAACTTTTTGCCGCCGGCGATGCGGAAATAGCAAAAGGTGTTTGTATCCCGCAAAAACATGGGGTGAAATTCCCCATAAACCAAAGCTTCATTTTGCTTGCGCAAAGCGATTAGTTTTTTGTAAAAGGACAAAACAGAAGCGGGGTTGTTCTTTTGGTTTTCCACATTGATGGTAGGATAGTTTGTGTTCAGTTTTAGCCATGGTACGCCCTCGCTAAAGCCGGCGTTTGGTGCACAGCTCCACTGCATGGGGGTGCGTGCATGGTCTCTTGTGCAAAAGGCAGCACTGTGCAGTGCGGCATCCTTGGTATCACCTTCAGCAAGTGCGGTTTCATAGCGCATTAAAGCATCCACATCACGCAGTTCGTCAAGTGAAGAAAAGCGAGAGTTTGTCATGCCTATTTCTTGCCCTTGATAAATGAAGGGTGTGCCACGTAAAGTGAACATCAAAACGGCAAGCAACTTCCCTAAAACCATGCTCCAAGCGGGATCTGGATTTATGAGGCTGACCATACGGTGACGGTCGTGGTTTTCGAAAAAGAGGCTTTGCCAGCAGTTATTGCCATAGTTTTGCTGCCAATGGATTAAGGTGGGTTTCAATTCTCGCAGGTCGAATTCATAAGGTTCAAACCGGCTTTTTCCGGCGTTGTCTAGGTGTTCAAAATTGAACACCATGTTTAGTTCGCCGCGCTCTTCGGCTGTAAGCAAACGGCTGGTTTCTATGCCAAGCCAGCCGGCTTCGCCTATGGTCATCACCTCGCGGCCCGCAAAACATTCGCGGTTCATTTCGGCAAGATAGTCGTGCAAGTGGGGGCCATAAATATAATGCTCTACACCGCAAAAACCTGTAAGCTTGCCAATGCTCTCGTTTCCGTTTTCAAGGCTGGTTTTTGAAATGAGATTGATGGCATCAAGGCGAAAGCCATCTATGCCCTTATCCAGCCAAAAACGAATCATCTCATAAATTTCATGTCGTAAAGCCGGGTTGTCCCAGTTGAGGTCCATTTGTTTTTTGCTAAACAAATGCATGGCCCACTCGTCACTTTTTTCGTCGTAATTCCAAGCGGGACCAGAAAAAATGCTTTGCGAGTTGTTGGGCTCTTTTCCGTCTTGCCCCTTTGCCCAAAGATAGTAGTCTCGCTCGGCGCAAGTTGGGTCTTGCAAGGCTTTTTTAAACCAGGCGTGCTCGTCGGAGGTGTGGTTGACCACCAAATCCAGCACAAGCTTCATGCCAAGCTTGTGGGTTTCTGTCAAAAGGGCATTGAAATCACGCATATTGCCATATTGTTTCCCAATTTTTCGGTAATTGCGGATGTCATAGCCCATGTCGTCATCGGGGCTGTCGAAAAAAGGCGATATCCAAATCACATCCACGCCAAGCTCCTTTAGGTAGGGCAGGCGGCTTCGGATACCGGCAAGGTCGCCTATGCCATCGCCATTTGAATCTTGAAAACTGCGCGGATAAATTTGATAGCAAACGGCCTCTTTCCAAAACGCTTTTTTCAAAACAGGTGTAAAAGGCGGCGCGGTCTCGGGATGTTGTTTTAAAAGATCGACAAGTGCATCTACAGCACCGGGCATGCGGCGTTGCACCAGCTTTTCCAGCTGAGAGAGCTTCATGTTTGCAACAAGAGGGTTTGAAAGGATTTTGGGACTGCGGCGCAAAGCACGAAACAAAAAATGGAGCAAATCGTGTCCAAGCGGCGTTTTGTAAACATCGCAAATGCGGTCATCTCGGCAAATCATTTCAAAGAACCTCCCTTATTGAAAATGCTTAAGAACCGGGGGCGAAAGCCTCTTCATCTTTCGGTTGAACGGGGCCGTTTTCTTCCAACTTTTTACGATGGTTTGATAAAACGCGCTCGATTCGGTCGTAGGGATCGAGCAGATGTGAAATGGAATGCTCGTTGTATAAGGTGGCCATTAAGGTGGCAATATACTTAGATAAATTCACCTCGGTAAACCAAGCGCGGTTTTTAAGCTCTGGGTTTAGATAGCTTAGATTGGTGGCAAAAACCTGGGTGAAGAGGCCGTCGTTAAATGCTTTGTCAAATTTTTCTAAGCCTTCGGTAAACAGGCCAAAGGTCGCAGCCAAAAAGATGCGGTTTGCCTTGCGCTTTTTCAGTTCTCTTGCAATGTCAATGAGGCTTTCGCCTGTGGCCAAGATATCATCGGCCACAAAAATGTCTTTGCCGGTTACGTTGGCGCCAAGATATTCGTGTGCCACAATGGGGTTGCGTCCGTTCACAATCACAGAATAATTGCGGCGCTTGTAAAAGAGTCCAAGGTCGAGGCCCATCATGGTGGCGTAATAGATGTTGCGGTCCGCAGCACCAACGTCCGGAGAGATGACCATCATATGATCTGGGTCAATTTGCAAATCTGGGTTTGTGCGCAAAATGGCTTTGAGCATCTGATAAGTGGGCATCACAGAGTCGAAGTTATTAAGCGGTGCAGCATTTTGGATGCGAGGGGCATGCGCGTCAAAGGTGATGATGTTGTTTACGCCCATTTGAAAGAGCTCTTGCAAGGCCAAAGCACAATCTAGGCTTTCGCGTGCACTACGGCGGTGCTGGCGGCCTTCGTAGAGGAAAGGCATCACCACGGTGATGCGGTGTGGCTTATTGCCGGCGGCGGCAATAAGCCGCTTTAAATCAGCATAGTG
>CAYJJK010000039.1:0-7977 GCA_964370445.1 uncultured Oscillospiraceae bacterium
TTGCGGCATTTTTTGCTTCCTAGCACTTGGCGCTTTCTTGCCGCTCTGTACTTTTATGTTATAAAAGCACCAATTGCGTTGTCAGACGGCAAATACTGCTAGTGCTACATGGCAGTGGGGTCTTATACTATGGGATGCAAAATAGGGTAAAAATGCAGATATAGAAAAAAGCCTGTGCTACAAAAATTGCAACACAGGCTTTTTTTATTCATTTTAGCAAAGTGCAAGCTTAGCCGCTTACATAAGGCAATAAAGCCAAGTGGCGTGCACGCTTGATGGCGATGGTTAAATCGCGCTGATGTTTTGCACAGGTGCCGGTAACACGACGGGGGATGATTTTGGAACGCTCGCTTACATATTTGCGCAAACGTGCCACATCTTTATAGTCGATTTCCGATACGCGGTCTACGCAAAAGCTACAAACTTTGCGACGACCACGGTGCGGCGGACGACCGCCACCACGGGAGTCATTTCTCTCGTAAGCCATAGGGGTGAACCTCCTTAGGGTCATTCAATTAAATGTTGTTAAAAGGGCAAATCTTCACTTTCATCTACCACGGCAAAATCTTCTGGAGAGCCCACTGAGAAAGAACTGGGTTCCGGAGAAGTACGGCGCTCAAAACTACTGTCCGAGTCACCACCGCCAGAGCGCTTGCTCTCAGAAAAGTTGGCATTATTTACTACAATTTCGTATGCTTTGCGTTTAATCCCCTCACGGTCTTCGTAGGTGTGGGTTTGCAAAGAGCCAGCTATTGCAACCAGTTGGCCTTTTTTAAAATATTTGCAAATAAATTCTGCCGTAGATCGCCAGGCCACAATGTCAAAAAAATCGGTTTGACGCTCAGAGCCGGATTTAACATAGCTACGATCACAAGCGATGGTAAAACGTGTAGTGCTAATGCCGTTTGGTGTTTTTCGCAGCTCAGGGTCGGCCACAAGGCGGCCCATTACAGCAATCACATTAAGCATGGTTATGCCTCCTCGCCACTTGCCTCTTCCTGTTGTGTGGCAGGCTGTTTGTTGGCCTGTTGCGGCACGGCAGCACCGGGTTCTTTTGCGATAATCAAGCTACGCAGAACACCATCCGTGATTCTGTATACACGGTCAAGCTCTGCCGGGAACGATGGCTCACTCTCGAAGTGAATCAGCGTGTATACACCATCGAATTCTTTGTTGATAGGATACGCCAGGCGACGTTTTCCCCATTCATCCACTGCATCGATTGTGCCGTTTTTTTCGATCAAATCTTTGAATTTCCCTACAAGGCTAGCGGTGTTCTCTTCGCCTAGGGTTGTGCTGGTAACCAGCATGGTTTCGTACTTGGGCATTTTGTTGCACCTCCTTTTGGACGTAAGGTCCACGGCGGTTGCCGTAGACAAGGATAGCGGAAATTTCCGCACTGCCTTCGGAATAGGGCAGCGATTCATTATATCTTATAATCAGTTCTTTGTCAATACTTTTCACCGTTCATATTCGTTAAATTGCTTGCCCATACCCTGCTATGTGTGCTATACTAAATTGTATGTCATATAATGAAAACAAAGATAAAATGGATTGACAAGTTTGAATATACAGCAAGGGGTGAGCATACTGAAACTACGCATGGAGCTTGCAGACAGAAGTTACGACATTATTATGAAGCGTGGTTGCTTAAGCCATGTTGCACAACTTGGCAACTTGGATAGAAAAGTATTGATTTTAAGTGACAAAGGGGTGCCAGAGACCTATATTCGCACTTTGCAGCAGCAGTGTAAGCAGGCATACCCTGTGATTTTGCAGGGAGGAGAGGCCAGCAAAAGTGTGGCTGAATGGCAAGGCGTGCTCTCTAAAATGTTGGAGCTAGGCTTTGACAGAGGCGATTGTGTGGCAGCCGTTGGCGGTGGCGTTATGGGCGACCTTGGCGGTTTTGTTGCGGCAAGCTATATGCGTGGCATCGATTTTTTTCAATTTCCAACCACCACGCTTTCACAAATTGATTCCTCAATAGGTGGCAAAGTGGGTATCAATTTAGGCGGGGCAAAAAATGTGGTGGGTGCTTTTCATCAACCAAAGCTTGTGGTGATAGACCCCGCCACCTTGAAAACATTGGATGCACGCCAATGGTCCAACGGAATGGCCGAGGCCCTAAAAACAGGACTGATTGGCAGCAGTGAAGTTTTGGAAATCATGGAAAAAGATGATATTTCTAAGCGTTATGAAGATATTTTGTATCTTTGCCTGCGCTATAAGAAAAATATTGTGGAGTGCGATGAGACCGAACAAGGAGACCGAAAACTACTCAATTTTGGGCATACGATTGGCCATGGCATAGAGGCTGCTGTGCAAAACCTTCCCAAGGAGGAGGTTCTTTTACACGGCGAGTGTGTGGCTCTTGGAATTTTGCCTATGCTGGAAGATAAGGGTTTGCGCAAGCGTGTGTTGGAAGTGATGAAAAAGCTGAACTTGCCTTTGGCACACACAGCAGATAAAGAGGAGATTTTGCGGTTTATCTTAAGCGATAAAAAGCGCAAGGGTGATACATTTACCGTGGTGCGCGTAAAAACGCCCGGCCTTGGACATTTGGAGACAATACATTACGATACAATTTGTAAGATGGTGAGGGAATAACCATGCAGCGGAACAGTTTTGGTTCTTTTATTAACATGACACTCTTCGGCGAAAGCCACGGGCCTGCTGTGGGTGTTGTGATTGACGGCCTTGCGCCGGGCATCCCAATTGATGAGGAGTTCATTGCCTTTGAAATGGAAAAACGTCGCGCGGTGGGCGCAATATCCACTCCTCGTCACGAAGAGGATCGTGTGGAATTTCTTTCTGGTGTTTACGAAGGGCACACAACGGGAACACCCGTGTGCCTAATTGTGCACAACCAAAACACACGTCCATCTGATTACGATCAACTACATAACATTCCGCGCCCTAGCCATGCCGATTTCACAGGGCGTATGAAATATTTGGGCTATGCAGACCCACGTGGCGGCGGCCATTTTTCCGGGAGGCTAACGGCACCACTTGTGGCAGCAGGAGCAATTTTTCGTCAACTTTTGGCAGGCCAAGGCATTGTGCTTGGCACTCATTTATGTTCTTGCGCCACTTTAGAGGACGCTTTGCTGCCGGAAGACGAAGCCACTTTACGCCAAGCTTTGGCAGAATTAAACGCAAAACGTTTTGCCACTTTGGACGATGATATCGGTCAGCAAATGCAAAACTCTATCGTGGCTGCAAAAAACAATGGCGATAGTGTAGGCGGTGCCCTTGAAACAGCTGTGGTTGGTTTGCCGGCCGGCCTTGGAGAGCCATTTTTTGCCTCAGTAGAAAGCGAATTATCGGCACTACTTTTCAGCATACCTGCTGTTAAAGGGGTGGAGTTTGGTCTTGGTTTTGGCTTTGCTTATATGAATGGCAGCCAGGCAAACGATGCTTTTTGTTTGCGTGACGGGCAAGTGCGCACCACCACAAATTTCAACGGAGGCATCAACGGTGGTATTACAAACGGAATGCCACTTATCGTGCGCAGTGTTGTAAAACCCACACCCAGTATTTCTTTGCCACAAAATTCGGTGGATTTTGTTAGCGGTGCAGAGGTGACTTTGAAAATGAAAGGCCGTCACGACCCATGCATTTTACATCGGGCTCGTGCTGTGGCCGATGCAGTTACGGCTTTTGGTTTGTGTGATTTGTTGTGCCAACAATATGGCATAAGCTGGCAGTTGAAGCCGCATGAGACAAAAACGGAGGAAGGTTAGTTGCGCATACAAGTTTGTCCATCCTCCCCAAAGGGAACTTTGAAGCTTCCGCCAAGTAAAAGCATGGCACATCGTTTGCTTATCTGTGCGGCACTGGCAAATGGAACCTCTTTGTTAAGCGGGCTTTCGCACTCAGAGGACATTCGGGCCACGGCTCGAGCTCTTTCGGCATTGGGGGCAACTGTGAAGTTATCGGATGATGGAAATGCCGAGGTACATGGGGTGAAGCCAGACTGTAAAATGTGGACACCCAAAACAGATGCCGACTGCGCGGAAAGCGGATCTACGTTGCGTTTTATGATTCCATTGTTTGCATTATGTGCACAAAAACAGCAACTTTCAGGTGCAGAAAGGCTATTTGAGCGTCCTTTGCATGTTTATCAAGAGCTTTTCAAAAACCAGAACCTAGACTTTGGTGTGAACCAAAGCCATGTGTCGTTTCAGGGGCCATTGCAAGCAGGGGAGTTTATTGTGGCCGGCAATGTGTCCAGCCAGTTTATCTCTGGGTTGTTGTTCGCCTTGCCGCTTTTAGAAAAAGACAGTGTTTTGCACATTACACCGCCGTTTGAAAGCCGAGACTATGTAGAACTTACACGAAGTGCACAGGCACAATTTGGTGTAAAAAGTTACTGGAAAACACCGCATGAGTTGCACATCCCTGCAGGGCAAACCTACCGTCCGTGCACGGCTGCTGTAGAGGGGGATTGGTCTCAAGCGGCAGTGCCGGCTGTTTTAGGTGCTGTTTTAGGGCCTTTAAATCTTACGGGTTTAAAAGAAGATAGTATGCAAGGTGACCGTGTGATTTTAGAGATCCTGCGCCGCTGCGGAGCAGACATTGGGCTGGAAAAAGGTGTGTATACAATAGCACCGGGAGCACAGCCCCTTCGTGCTGCGGGGCGTATCGATCTTGCCAACTGTCCGGATCTTGGCCCGATTTTATGCGTTTTAGCGTTATTTTGTAGCGGTGTTACAGAAATTTATAATGCGGGTCGCCTGCGCGCCAAAGAGAGCGATCGCATTGCCTCTATGGAGAAAGAAATTTCAAAGCTTGGGGGACGCATTACCACAACACAAGATAGTATACGAATTGAAGGTGGGCAAGCCTTGCAAAGCGCAGTTACTTACTCACACAATGATCACCGTGTGGTGATGGCCTTAAGTGTTTTATCTGTTTGTGCTGGCCTTGATGTGACAATTGATGGCGCTGAGGCAATTAGCAAAAGCTGGCCAACTTTTTTTGATGATCTCCGAGAACTTGAAATCAATGTGGAGGAAGTATGACAAAGGATAAGCGCTTTCTTATTGTGGGTCTTGGCTTGATGGGTGGAAGCTACGCAATGGGGCTTTCCAAGGCAGGTTATATGGTTACCGCCTTAGATGAAAATCCTCACGCAATCGAATATGCGCTAAAGCATAAAATCATACAAGAGGGCGGCGGAACGCAGCGGGCGCAATCGCTTCTGCATAGTGCAGATTACATCATATTATCGTTGTATCCAAAACAAGTTCTACCTTGGTTACAAGAATATCGGGGGTATTTCAAACCGGGAGCTTTACTTGCGGATCTCATTGGAGTGAAAGGGTGTTTTATAAGAGATGCGCAGGTTTTGCTGGCCCCTTGGCATGAATTTATTGCCTGCCACCCTATGGCGGGCCGAGAAGTGAGCGGGGTGGAACATGCAAATGAGGCCATGTTCCACGGTGCAAATTTTTTGATAACACCTACAGAATATAACACACAAACCGGTATGGATTTTGCTTATAAATTGGCCAAAACTTTGTCTTTTGGACATACAGTTGAAATTTCTGTGGAGCATCATGACAATGTGATCGCCTACGTTAGTCAGCTTACTCATGCAATTGCTGTAAGTTTGATGAATGCGAATAACGATCCCCTGTTGCCCGAGGTTACGGGAGACAGTTTTCGCGATTTAACGCGAATTGCAAATATGAATGCGCCTTTATGGAGTGAGCTGTTTTTATCAAATGCCCCAGCTTTGTTGCAACAAATCGACCGTTTTACGCAAAGCCTACAAGAGTTACGCGAGTGCTTAGTACAGGAAGATAAGCAAGGGTTGGAATCAATGTTTGAACAAAGCACGAAAAGACGATTGAATTTCAGTGAAAAAGACAATACAAAATAAGAGGTACACATCAAGGTTTCACAACGATGAAATGATAAAAATTACGATAGAACTGAAAGCATAGCTGTCAGTTCTATTATTTTGCGTTTTACTAGAAATAAGCATAGAATATCGGCTTATTTTGCTTGAAAATACCGAGACGTTGAAGGAAAGCAAAGCCAAGCAATTGCAAGCTTTTATTGATGGGAGGCGTTTTGCATTGCCTTACTAGGAAGTTAAAAGCGAAGAGACTTCCGGCATATTTTCCCAGTAACGCTTTGGCATATGGCTTTGGCGGCACCGCTCATTTCTACGCCCTTCTACGCTCACTGCCTGATAAAACAGTTTCCACAAGTATTGGTAATCGTCCTCAGTGTCCTCATCAATCGTTAAACTTTCAATGGCAAGAAGGCGCGTAGAGTTTTTTTCGTGAACAAGTGCAACGTGATGTGTTTTGTCAAAGATTAAAAAGGTTTCCTGTGGTAGACGCGAAGAAAAATGGCTTGATAAAAATGGTAAAACAAAATTTTTGGGTGTGATTGTGCTGATGAGCCATCCATTTTTTTCGCTAAAACGAACAAATCCTTTTAAAAGATGGGCCTCGTTTAGCAAGTGACGTTCTGCTTTTAACAGGGGATACACCTCAGCACGTCCTAATTGAAAAGCTAAATCTGCTCCCTCCTGATACGCAAGTAGTAAAAAATGAAGCATCAATACCTCTTTTTCGGGTAAGCAGGAAAGAAAACAAACTTGCAAAAGTTTCAAGGCTCTTTTAGAAACTTTTTGAGGAATGGAACAAAGAACACGATGTGCCTTTTCGGGGTTTGTTTCTATATATTTTTGTCGATATAAAGACAAATCAGCAGTATCGTTTGACAGAATGGATAGAGGATGCTCGTATGCATAAACGCTTTCATGAACACAGCAAAGAAAACCTGACCAGCTTCCGTCATACCGGTATTCCAGTGCCGCCGTTGGCGGTATCACAAAGCCTTTGCCAGACAACGTACCGCCTCCTCAGCTGCCTCATGCACTGTTTGCACTTCGTTGTGCTGAGGTAAAAAAAGTGCACCATGCGATTTTAGCGATGATGCCGGAACAATGCCGCTATCGTTCGAGAAAAAGCTAAGTTGTTCCACTCCGTGTGAAAATATGCGAGGATCCACGAGCGCTTTTATCAATTGTTGGGGATGCTTTGCAAGGCTGGGAATACTATCTTTTGTCAACAAAAAATATTGTGCACGCTTTAAAACCACGCCCATACGTTTCAGTTCGGCTAAGCCCAATTTCCCATGCCGCCGTCCGCTTATAATGCGCTGTGCCCCTGTTGGCCCAATACCGGGCACACGCAACAATTCATCTCGGTCAGCTTGATTGACATCTACTGGGAAAAACGCCAGATTATGTATAGCCCAGTTACACTTTGGGTCCAAGTAAGGGTTAAAATTTGGTGTATTTTCGTTTAAAATTTCACTTGCTTTAAAATTATACTTTCGCAACATCCAGTCAGCTTGATACAGGCGATGCTCTCGTAAAAGGGGGGGCTTTGTCTGCGCACTTGGCAGAGCAGTCTCATCGCCTACCGGTATATATGCTGAGTAAAAAATACGTTTCAATGCATATCTGTCGTATAATCCTTCGGTAAGGCGTAGGATGGAATAGTCTGTTTCGGGGCTTGCACCAATAATCATTTGGGTTGATTGCCCCGCAACAGCAAAACGGGGTGCATGCCGATATTGTACAAGTTCTTGACGATTTTGCCTACAGCCATAATGGATTTGGGCCATGGGCCCTAAAATTGCTTTACGGCTTTTTCCAGGAGCTAGTCGGTTTAAGCTGTTTTCGCTCGGAAGCTCAATATTCACACTTAAACGATCTGCCAAAAGGCCTAAGCGATGGATAAGTTCTGGGGAGCTTCCGGGGATGGCTTTTGCATGGATATATCCACAAAATTTATGCTTGATTCGTAGGTGGTGTAAAACCAGAATCATCTGCTCCATGGTATGGTCTGGGCTGTGCATCACTCCGCTGGATAAAAAAAGGCCTTCAATATAATTACGTCGATAAAATTGGATGGTGAGAGCAACTAACTCTTGAACAGTAAAGCGTGC
>CAYJJK010000039.1:7987-22872 GCA_964370445.1 uncultured Oscillospiraceae bacterium
AGAACATTGCTACGCCGGTTGATACAGTATTTACAATCATAAATACATTCGTTGCTAAGCAATACTTTTAGTAAAGAAATACATCGTCCATCTGATGAAAAACTGTGGCAACATCCTGCAGGAAGAGCATGTCCCAAGGTTTCTGAGCCGCTACGGTTAGCCCCAGAAGAGGTGCAGGCCACATCATATTTTGCGCCTTGAGTTAAAATTTTAAGCTTATCTTCTATGTCCACGTTGCCCACCTCGAAAGATGCAATATTGTTTTTTTTAATTGCTCATCACCACTGAGCTTTGGTTTCAACTACCTTTCCTGCAATATATAGGCTATCAAGGTCTTCCCCTGCTATGATTATTGGCTCATACGCTGGGTTAAACGGTTGCAAGACAACAGCGTTTCCTTTTTTTAAAAAGCGCTTTAACGTGCCTTCTCCTTCTCCATAAACAACCACCCCAAGATCTCCGTCATCCAGCACGGATTGCTGCCGCACTAAAGCTAAATCACCTTCATGGATTCGTGGCTCCATCGAATCACCCTTTACAACAAGATAGAAATAGCTTTGAGGGTCTTTCACTGTTGCAGTCGCCTCTCCTAAGTCTTCTTCAAAAGCCAAAGCTCCGTAGCCGGCACGCACACTGCCAACCACGGGTATTAAGTGTTCTCCTTGTGGAAAATAAGGCTGCACCGGATATTCCTTAGCATCCCCTCTACCCATGAGTGCGTCCATACTTACTTCAAAAAAATCTGCTAAATACATTAGTGTCTCTTGGTCTGGAAATGCTTTGTTGGTTTCCCATTTTCCCACAGCTTGTTGCGTAACACCTAATAGTTCTGCCAAAGCACCCTGTGTGATTTTTTTGCCTTTTCGAAGCTGGCGCAAACATTCTCCAAACATGATGAGTCCTCCACTTAGCTGGCCAAAGGTATTTAGATTTAAATAGTTTTGTTAAGTTTATTATACTACTATTTGTTGTATTGTCAAGCCGGAAAAACAATAATTTTTTGTTTTGCGCTTGACAACAACTATTTGTGGTGATATAATCAAATTACTACAAACAGTTGTTTTTTGAGGAGGAAATACAATGCGACAATGCTTATTTTCTTTTATACATCGATGTGCACTCGTTTTTTTATTAATTGTATCTGTTCCACTTCTTGATATGCATTTGCTGCAAAAAAGTGGGTGGTGGGGTGTTATTTTACTTCTGTTCATTAGTATATATTTATTACGCCATCTTTTACTTAAGCCAGAAAAACAGGCTCGAAATGCAAAAAATGTAAAACTCACTCGCTTTCAAAATACTGTACATAAAGGTGGCATGATTGCAAACAGGTATAAAGCCTAACAAGATTTTCTTGATATGCTGTTGAAATAAAGGCCCTTTTGTTTAAAGATGAATCGTTTAGGTTCATATTTGTATAAAATTTTCATATAAAAAAACTCGATGCAGAAACGGGTTAATAACCGTTAACACATCAAGTTTTCTTATGGGTTTCTCTTGTGCTGTATTTATATGTAAATACAAAATGAGAGGTATTTAGAAATAGATGGAAATGCAGATAAAACCAGATTACTGCTTATCCTGAATGCGTTGTTTCATTAGCCCACTGGCTTTAAATCCAGGAATGCTAGTTGGCTCTAGGCGGCTGGGTACTTTGGTTTTTGGGTTTGTGTATGCTTTTGTTTTGCGGTCTCTCATTTCAAAACGTCCAAAACCAGCAATGGTAACTTTTTCGCCATTTTGTAAGGATTCGATAATATCGTCAATCATTGTAGAAATCACCATTTCCACTTGTGCCGCCGGCATGTCTGTTTGTCGTGCCACCTTAGCAATCAATTGCGATCTTGTCATCTCATAACCTCCCAAATAAATTTAATGTATTTCTAGCTTTTTTAACGTCCTTAGGCATTTCTTATTATAAAAGGTATCTGCAAGTAATGCAATAGGAAAAAGGTGATTTCTTACAAATATACTAGGAAAAACAACAATTTAAGAGGATTGCACGATTTTGATGCAAAAAAACACCCTAATTTTGTGGGAATTTTCAGGTAAGTGAAAGAAGATGGTTTTTAATTGATTTAGTATGAATGCTATGTCCTCGTGGGCATTGTTAAAATTTTACAACGGGAGGGGGTTTTTGTAAATTGGGGTTGCATAATATTGCTTTTTTTTACAAGGGCGGGTATGATATATAAGGACAAAATGTATCCTTCCCAAAAAAAAGGAGCCTTACTATGCCGCTAATTCTTCCTGAAAATCTGCCGGCCTATTCGGTGTTAAGAGATGAAAACATTTTTTCTATCACACATGAGCGTGCCATTCGGCAGGACATACGCCCGTTAAAAATTTTGCTTGTTAACCTTATGCCCGATAAGATAAGCGCAGAAATACAATTGGCACGTGTTTTAGCAAATTCACCTTTACAGGTTGAGCTTACCTTGCTTCGCACGGGTAGTCATGTTTCTAAAAATACACCGGAGCATCACCTGGCTGCTTTTTATAAAACTTTGGATGGGCTTCATCATGAGCGGTTTGATGGGATGATCATCACCGGTGCGCCTGTTGAACATCTTAATTATGAGGATGTGGATTATTGGCCGGAAATGCAAGATTTGATTTCTTACGCCCGGAAAAATGTGTATTCTACCCTTTATCTTTGCTGGGCGGCACTTGCGGGACTTTATTTTAATCATGGCATTCCCAAGCGTGTTTTCAAGCAAAAACTTCATGGTGTTTTTGAGCATCGTGTGGCCCGTCCAAACAATCCCCTGGTGCGTGGGTTTGATGAAACGTTTTATGTGCCACATTCGCGAATTGCCGGTGTGGATGAAGAGCGCATTTTAGAAGAGTCGGCCCTACGAGTTTTAGCTGCGAGTGAAGAGGCCGGAATTCATTTGCTTAGCACGGAGAACGGCAGGGAAATATATATTATGGGCCACCCTGAATACGACAAAGATTCGTTGCAAAATGAGTATATTCGCGATATGAACCGCGGCATGAACCCACCTTTGCCGAAACATTATTATTATAATGATAACCCTGAAGACGGCATTATATATAGATGGAGAAGCCATGGGAATCTAATGTTCTCTAACTGGCTAAACTATTATGTTTATCAGAGCACACCTTATGATTTAGAATCTTTATAGATAAACTGTGCTTAAAAGTGCGTCACGTAACACCTGCCAAAAAAATTGGCAGGTGTTTTTGTCGACTTGTTAAGGGGATTTCAGTCAAAATGAGGGTGAATTGTATTTGAATTTTGACAAACTATTGCGTTGAAATAACTGAGAATTTGCACCGCATGCAAACAAGCATAATTTTTTTTTATTTTGTTTAAGTACTAGAGATTGTGTTTTAAATATTTACTGGATACTATCCCTTGTGAAAAAATATATTTAATTGTTTTTTCAAGAGCTTTTTATACCGTTTACACGTTGTATATTTCTTGCGTTTTGCTATAGTTTCATTATATAATTTAGATGAAGTATGAATTCGTTTAGGCTATTGAAAAGCTGGTGGCTTTTTCATATAAGTATTTGGTGTGTAATAGATAAGGAGAACATCAATATGTTTCAATTTAAACTTGATTATAGGCGTTTTATTTTGCGCTTGATCGCCGCCTTTTGTGCACTGCTTATGTTGTTATCGGTGTTTCCGGTTTCGATTTTTGCAGAAACAGCAGAAGAACGCTATTTTCGTTTGCAAGGTGAGTTGGCTGTTCTGTCTGAAAAAATCCTAGATACACAAGAAAATTTAGATGATGCCGAAACATTGAGAGATTCTTTGGAGCAAGAACGGGCTGTTTTGGATGAAATGATAGAGATAAGCCAAGGTGATATTGAGATAACGCGTGCCGAGCTGGAAGGCAAAGAAGAAAAAATGGCAGAACAACGTGAAGCTTTGCAAGAAGCTGAGGAGGTTTTTGGTCAGCGTTTGGTGGCTATGTATACCATCAACAACGCAAATACTTTATCGTCTTTGTTTTCTGTAGATAGTTTTACAGGTTTTATGCAGATGATCGACGCAATGAGGCGGATTTCTAAAGAGGACTCTGAGTTGATAGGCAATATCCAGCAGCAACAAGCCGAATTGCAGCAAGAGCAAGACGAAGTTCAAGCGCTGTTGTTGGAACTCGAGGAGAGTTATGATGATTTAGAGGCTAACGCCAACGCATTGGCTGGAAATATTCGTGCGCAGGACGCTGAAATTAGCGAGCAAGATGCCTTACTTGAGGCCAATGAAGATGCCTACGGCGCCACAGCGGCTGAAGCTGAAATTGCCTACCAGGAAATGCTGGCGGCTTCTAACGCACTTGCCGGCATAGGCTCAGCGCCGGGTGAGGGATCTGCGGGAACAGAGACATCGCCAGAGCCTGCTCCAGAACCCGTTCCGGAATCTACCGTTCCGCAAGAGCCGGACGCATCAAATGGAGCTACAGCACCTGAATCTACAGTAAATTCTACACCGCAACCTACACCAGAGCCCGAACCCGTGCCAGACCCTGCACCACCTGCCACAAACGGCATCACAACTTGGCCCGTTCCCTCTTCACGCAGGCTTACCTGTTATTACGGTGAACCCGACCCCGCGGGGAGGCCACACCTTGGCTTGGATATTGCAGCACCGCTCAATACGCCAATTGTGGCGGCGGGAAGTGGTACGGTTATTATAGCTACAAGCCACTACAGCTATGGAAATTATCTTGTAATCGACCATGGAAATGGCCTGAAAACTCTATATGCACACTGTAACAGTTTGCTTGTGGGTGTTGGTACATCGGTTTCGGCCGGCGATACAATTGCGCTTATGGGCAACACCGGCTATTCTTTTGGTAGCCACTTGCATTTTGAGGTACATAACCCCTCAAGGCAAGACCCTTTAGGTTATCTTTCATAAAGTATCGTTATGTATTAAGCGCCTCTTTGGAACATAAAAAAGCAGCTAAATGGTGGGTGCCATATAGCTGCTTTTTTAGTTTAAAAGAGTGGTAATGTTTTTAACCAAGCTAAGATTTCATTGCTTAGGGATTTTAACACGCCGGTTGAAAAAGGCGTTTGCATACCGGCTGCTTGCACAAGTTGCACATAAGTTTGCGTGCCTGCCTTTTGTGTAAGCGATAAATAACGTTGCCAAGTATCGTCAAAATTTTGGCGTGCTGCAAGGAAAAACTGTAAAGCTACCACCTGCGCCAGCACATAGTCAATATAGTAAAACGGTGCAGTATAAATATGCAGTTGACGTTGCCATCCACCTCCGCGGCTATAAAAAGGTAAATCTGCATAGTTGATCCATGGGCGATATTTTTTGTCCAGCTCCAGCCATAAATCGCAACGCTCTTTTGCTGTGAGGTGTACCCGCCCATAAACTTCCTGTTGAAACTCATCCACTTGGCAGCCATAAGGCAAAAAGTTAATGGCCTCTTGTGCGTGGCTTAATGTATATTTTGGGGTATCCTCTGCAAAAAATAGTTCGTGCCAACGTTCAGTGAGGAATTCCATGGCCATGGAATGTATTTCGCAACTCTCCAGCCCGGGACTGCGCAATTCAGATGGCAACCCCTGGCTGGACGCAAGGTAACTGGCAAAGGCGTGCCCGGCTTCGTGCGTTAGCACATCCACATCCCCGGCTGTTGCATTAAAATTTGAAAAAATAAACGGGCTTTTATATTCTTCGATGTATGTACAATAACCACCCGGTGCCTTGCCGGGTTTGGCTAGCACATCAAACAGCTCCCGCTCCATCATAAAGTCGATGAATTCGGCCGTTTCGGGCGAAAGCTCGCGGTACATGCGTTTGCCGTTTTCTAAAATATCTTCCGGCGTGCCTTTGGGGCTTGGGTTGCCGTCAATGAATTCAAGAGGCAAATCATAATATTTTAGAGTTTCCAGGCCAATTCTTTGGGCTTGACGGGAAAAAAGTTTTTGCGCAATGGGTACAATATCACGCGCAACTTCTTCTCTGCACACTTCAATTTCCTTACGTCCATAACCCAAGCGCTCCATTCGGATATCACCCAAAGGGATAAAACTGTCAAAGCCCAATATTTTGGCCTGGTTGCTTCGGTTTTGTACCATTTTTTCATAAATATCGTCCAGCTCTTCGCGATGGCTTTCAAAAAAATTACCCTCTGCCGCCATAGCGCTATGGCGCCGGGATTGATGACGGCTTTGCTTAAAGGGTCCTAGCTGCGCAACCGTAAGCCCCCTGCCCTCAAATGGGATTTTGGCCGAAGCATACAGCCTCTCGTAAGAGGATTCTAAAGCGTTTTCTTCCTGTTGCAAGGCTATAAGGCGCTCGTCGCTGCTTTTGACAGCAAGCTCTATTTTTTGACGCAGTAACATTCCATAGTGTTTATCCAAAACCGATGAGTGCTTTGAAGCGAGCAACGCTCTGTAAAATTTGAGCTGATGATCGTTGAGGATAGGGCTCTCTACGTCATAAAAATCATTTTCTACGTGATAAAATTCATCCTTCGTGTTCATGGTGTGACGCACAGTGGCAAGGGTGCGTGCTGTGCTTACCGTTTCTAGCAAAGCCTGCAGTTTTTGAAAACTTTTCAAAACGGTTTGTGCCTCATCGGTTTGCTGTACTTGTTGCGTTAAGCTGTCTATCTCTTGGATTGCCGTATGCAAATCCGGCCTTTGGTAGGGCATGTCAGAAAACTTCATTCCACACACTCTCCTTTTCTAAATAAGCATTTAATTACCAAAATATAGTTCTGAAACTCTTGGCTCTGTCGTTTTGCAATTTGATAAAAAATAGCAAAAAACAAGACTTTGTCAACAGGCAAAATCCAAAATAAAATTGCAAATAGAGTGCAAGCGGATGCCTTTTGCATTTCGCTTGCCACAGAACCGATTTTTGTGTACAATAGGCTGAACGATAACGCTCCCCATTATCTAGCATCTAACAGTAGTATATCACATTTTAAGACAAATTTGGCGAAATTGAACAAATTATATTTTCGGAGGAAAAGATGAGCCGTTTAAACTTGGAAAAAAGTCAAGAATTATTAAGAACTGCCACCACAGAGCCGCACCTTTTACAGCATGCATTGGCGGTGAGTGTTGCCATGGCTGCCATGGCACGGCATTATGGCGAAGATGAAAGCTATTGGCAGGCGGTTGGTTATTTGCATGATTATGACTATGAAACGCACCCAGACGACCATTTGCAGCACACGGAAGAACCGTTGCGAAATGCCGGTGTGGACGAGGAGAGCTTGCGTGCCATTTTATCGCACGGCTATGGTTTGCTCAATGATATAGAGCCAAAAAGCACGCTGGAAAAAAGCCTATATACGGTGGATGCACTCACCGGCCTTATTTCAGCCACTGCTAAAATGCGGCCGGCCGGTATTGCCGATTTGGAAGTGAAAAGTGTGAAAAAAAAGTTTAAAGACAAAGCGTTTGCTGCAAAAATAGACCGTGACGTGATTCGCAAAGGGGCAGAAATGCTTTCTATAGACCTTGGCGAATTGATTGGAATTTGCATTGAGGGTATGCGCCCCTACGCAAACGAGCTCGGAATTTCCGGGACAGATGCGTCATAAAAAGATGGGCAAAATCTTTCGTTCTTTTGTACAATTTGTGGTTTTGTGGTGTGATTTTAAAGAAAAAAACAGATTATTCTACAAATGTTAACAATTTATTCACAAATGGGTGTTAGGATAAAAGCAGTAGCGAAGAGAAAAATGTATGATAATTTATTGTTTTTCTTGCAGTGCTATCGCTTGCGCCACTATGTTGGTGCAAATCTACCGGGTTCTTTATCTATAAGGAAAAGAGATTTTGGAGAAAGAAGGTTAGGTTATTCCCGTTATGCAAACAGAACAGAATATGTCCAGAGAAGTTGCAGCACCTACCCAAGATGTAAAAGCAAAAGCAGTACGCAAAAGCTCTAAAAAAGCAGTTTTTATTATTTTCACCATCAGTTTAATTTTAGCATTAAGCACCGTATTATTAGGGCCTGTTTTTGTAGATGGCGCAGAGGTAAGCACCACTTCACAAAACACCACGGCCGCAGAGCCATCGGTATCGATTCAAACATTTGAAACCACACAAGAGGCGGCAGCAGTGCTTGGGTTTGCGCCGCGTTTGCCCTCCGCCATTCCGGATGGGTATCAGCTTGCAGAAATTCGTGCATTAGATGGCAGTGTTTTGGAGCTTGTATATGAAGCGCGCCAAAATACCATTTCATTCAGAACAGCGCTTGGCACAGGAGACTTATCTTCTTCGGAAGAGGACGAGTATGCCTTCGCACTTACCGACGAGGACGGTGCGGTGATTCGTAGCTATGCAGGCAGTAGCCAAGAGCGCATGCACACAGCGGTTTGGGTGCAAGATGATGCCAGTTATGCGATTTTGGCAGAAAATGGATTAACTGCAGACGAGATGCGTAGCATAGCCAGGAGCGTTGCTTAATTTTTGTTAGGCCTTTGCACATAAACACAGTGCTGAATTTAGATAAAACGGCAAAGCAATTTGCTGTTTTATCTTTTTTTATAAAAAAAATCATGTTTATGGTATTTTATCATTGCGATTGTGATGGAAATTGCGTATAATAAAAGAAGCTACACAATATTTGTGTAGTATGAAATAGGGTTGTGCTTCAGTTCATACAGAACTGTGTTTTGCCACTACTTAATCGGTGGTTTGTATAAACCATAGGTCTCCTTATCTTTTCGCCATTTTTATGATGGGGGTTAGATGCAAGATGAGGGACAGGGGGTATAGGATGCAAGTTCAAAAAATTAAAGTTTATATGCTGGATTCTTTTTCTGTTTGGGTAAACGGCGAGCTGATTGTTCAAAGTGCTTCCCGGCTTACAAAACCGTGGCAATTATTTTGTTATTTAATTTTAAATAGAGAAAAGTTCATCAGTAGCCGAAAATTGATTGCTACTTTATGGGAGGATGATTCTCTGGCAGATCCGGCCAATGTGTTAAAAAATGCTGTGTATAGCTTGCGTAAGGAACTTTGCGCGGGTGAAAGCTCGGTGGAAAGTCCCATCATTTATTCCTCGGGTAGCTATCGTTTCGATCCTGCTGTAGAGCTTGAGCTTGATTTAGATTATTTTATCAGCCAATGCGCCCTTTCTAAAAATGAAACAGAGCAGGAAGAGGTGCAAATGGCATACTGCAAAGAAGCCATGGAAGTATATAAAGACGATTTTTTGCCACAGCTAGACCAAGAGCTATGGGCCGTGCCTTATTTTATCAACACACGCCAAAAATATTTAGATTGTGTGCATAGGCTAAGCGAGCATCTATGGAAACGTGGAAAATACCGCGAGCTTTTGGATGTTGTGAACAAACCATTTCAGCTTGATATGCTGGACGACCAGGTTCTTATTTTTCAGCTTCGCGCATTAAACGAACTAAAAATGTATCGCGTGATAGTAACCACTTACTCAAAAGTGGTGCGACAATATCGCAATAGCATTGGCAGTGTTCCACCGCAAGAAGCAAGGGTGATTTATGAACAAGCCAGCGAGAAAGTAAATAAAACCGAACAAGATATCATGATTATAAAGGCAGACCTTACCGATGGAGAACAAGGCTCTCGCCCGCAGCGCGGAGCATATTTTTGCAATTACAGTGAGCTGCACCATGTGTATTCACTTTTAAAGCGTTCGTCAGAGCGAAACTGCCAAACACTGGTGCTGGCGCTGTTTACGCTAACTTCTTCGCGAAAAGCCGACAGTCAATCAAGTGATTTGGCGCGTGCGATGACAGAGTTTAAAGTGGTGGCTATGATTGCTTTGCGTAAGGCGGATACTTTTTCGCGATATTCTCAAAATCAATATGCGGTTTTGCTCAGTGTGGCTTCGCTAGAGGCGGGCCGCCTTGTGCGAGATCGTATTTGCGAAAGTTTTGCCAAAACCCCTGCGGCACGTTATTTTAGTGTGGAAGTGAAAATGACAGAGATTTAGAGGGGTTGGCAGTTTAAATGACCCACATTAAAGTCTTTTTTCGTTTGTTCATACCCTAGAGGATATCAAACGATTTTGAAAACACACGGCAAGAGAAAGGATGAGTATTTTGTCTATTTTGGTCACTGGTGGTGCCGGTTATATTGGAAGCCACACCTGTGTAGAGCTTTTGGAGGCAGGGTATGAGGTTTTGGTAGCCGATAACCTTGTAAACTCTAGTGAGGAGGCTTTGCGACGTGTGCAGGCCATAACGGGAAAAAGCTTGCGTTTTGTACAAATTGATTTGTGCAACGAAGATGAAACTTTGGCCCTTTTTCAAAAGAATGCCGATATAGAAGCGGTGATTCATTTTGCGGCGCTGAAAGCAGTGGGTGAAAGTGTGCAAAAGCCGCTGGACTATTATACAAACAACCTTTCTTGCACACTTTCAGTGTTGAATGCCATGCGCAAAACGGGTGTTTCGCGTTTTGTGTTCTCATCTTCGGCTACCGTATATGGCGAGCATAATAAATCTCCTATGCATGAAGATATGCCCACATCGGCTACAAACCCTTATGGATATACAAAATTATTTATCGAGCATATTTTGCAAGACATACAGGCAGTGACACCGGATTTTTCGGTGGCGTTATTGCGCTATTTCAACCCCATTGGGGCACATCCTTCCGGCCTGATTGGCGAAGATCCTAGCGGCATACCCAACAATCTTGTGCCTTTCATCGCGCGCGTGGCCACTGGAGAATACGGGGCTGTGCGTGTGTTTGGCAGCGATTACGATACCCCGGATGGCACCGGTGTGCGCGATTATATCCATGTGGTGGATTTGGCCAAAGGCCATGTGGCGGCATTGCGCAAACTAAAGCAAGCCCCGGGCCTTTTGGTGTGCAACCTTGGTGCGGGTAAGGGATACAGTGTGCTGGACGTGATTGAGGCCTATTCAAAAGCTTGTGGCAGGCAACTTCCCTATGAAATGTTGCCAAGACGAGCCGGAGATGTTGCTGAAATGTATGCTGACGCAAGCCGCGCAAAAGATGAACTTTTGTGGCAAACGGAGCTGGATTTAAACACCATGTGCAAAGACAGCTGGAACTGGCAAAAAAATAACCCAAACGGATATAACAGCCGTTGAGCTTGCAGCTAAAGGAAGCCGCTTCTCGAAAACATAATAAACAAAGGCCTTGCAAGGCTGAATGGAGGAAAAAATGGAAAAACCGGTACTAGTGGTGCTGGCTGCCGGCATGGGTAGCCGTTATGGGGGGTTAAAACAAATAGACCCTGTGGGCCCAAACAAAGAATTAATCATCGATTATTCCTTGTATGATGCAAAACAGGCCGGGTTCGAGAAGGTGGTTTTCATCATCAAGCATGAGATAGAAAAAGACTTTAAAGAGGCAATTGGTGAGCGTGTATCGCAATACATGGAAGTGGATTATGCGTTCCAGCAGCTTGAAAAATTGCCGGAGGGATTTTCGGTGCCGGAAGGTCGTGTAAAACCATTTGGTACATCGCACGCCTTGCTGTGTGCAAAGGAGTTGATACAAGGGCCGATTGCGGTTATCAATGCAGACGATTACTACGGGCCAAACGCATTTAAAACATTGTATCAATTTTTAACACAGCCCAAAGCCGACGACAAAAGCCATTATGCCATGGTGGGTTATCGCGTGGCAAACACCGTAACAGAGCACGGTACTGTTACACGTGGTGTATGCAAAGCCGATGACGCGGGATTTTTGTGCAACATTGTAGAAACCAGTGGGGTAGAAAAAACCGAAACGGGTGCCCGTGCGCCCGCAGAAAATGGCGAAGATTGGCAAGAGTTTACGGCAGATACATTGGTGTCCATGAATTTTTGGGGCTTTGACAAGGACTTTTTGCAAGAAGTGGAGAACGGTTTCCCCGGCTTTCTTGCGGAGAACTTGCACAAAAACCCTGAAAAATGCGAATATCTGCTGCCGGCATCGGTGCAAATGCTTATTGATAGCGGGAAAGCCGATGTGAAGGTGCTTTCGAGCAAAGACCGCTGGTGGGGAGTGACCTATCAAGAGGATAAACCCAGCGTGATGAAGGCTCTGGAGCAAAAACATCAAAATGCAGAGTATCCAACGCCGCTTTGGGGATAACTGTAGCCGAAAACATTGCTTGCATCTAGGGCGAAATCCGAGTATAATAAAGAAACTGGGCCGCTGTGCGCAGCGGCTTTTTTTGTGTAATGATGACGAAAAGTGTGAAGCGCTTTTTCGAAGGGAGCTTATGAAATTGAATAAAAAAAGATGGATATCCTTGCTGGTGGTTGCTGGCCTTTGTGTTTCGCTTTCGGGGTGTATTGGCAATTTATATGAGAATGTGGGCACGGTGGATGGACGTGAAATTTCATCGGGGCTGTACTTAAATCTTCAATACGATGCCTATAATATGGGTAGCTCTTTGGTTGAAGATGTAGAGGGGGATCCCTTAAAACAAGAGGTGGACGGTGTTCCGTTTGAAGAGTGGCTTTCTGCAGAAACCGAGAAAAAATTAAAAGAATATGTAGCTGTGGAGCAACTGAGCGCAGAAAATGAAGTGATTTTGAGCGAGGAAAGCCGCAGCTATATGGAGCAAATTGCCACCTATTGGGATTTTTCCAGCGAGATATATACAGAAAATGGCATCAGCTACGATACAATGATGCGCACTGTGGCAAACGATCTTTTAAAGGATGAGCTCTTTTTGTATTATTACGGGCCGGAAGGAGAGCTTGCCCCTAGTGATGATGAAATAGAAACAGCATATGACGAGCAATTTGGAAGAATTGAATATATTTCTTTGCCTTTCACCACAACGGGTGATCCTGTTGAGGAAAAACAAGCGGACGTGATGGCGGTGGCCGAGGAGATGCAGTCTCGCCTAGAAGCCGGAGAATCAATGGAAGAAGTGGCCGAGTATGGTGTGACAGAGGCGTACACAATTACACAAAGAGAGCTTACAGACACCAGTGCCACCTCCGCTATTTCTGCAAGTTATCTTGAATATGCACCGGAGGAAGACGACGAATATTACCCCGAAGAGTTTCGCAGTGCATTACAGGAGATGGAGGAAGGGGAATATGGCATCCACACCATGGACAGTGTGATTTTGGTGTACAGTAAAGTGCCAAATTTTGAAGATGAGGAAATGTTTGAGGCAGAGCGTGACAATGTAGTAAGAAGTTTGTACGAAGACGACTTTGATGCTTACATGGCCGAAATTTACGAGCCCTATCCCGTAGAGTTTGCTTTAGGGGCGCGCACTTATTTTAACCCCGGTAAGATTGTTTAATTAAACAACCGTGCCAAAGGTGTGCTATATACAGATGCGGGCCAATAAAGCATCAAATAATATCCAAATTTTCTGTGTATATTATATTGATGATAAGCGCTAATATCTAATTTTATAAAATGTTATACTTTGACCGATTTTACAAAAACAGCGGCGTTACCAAAAGGGATGCAAATTGAGCTCCCTTTGTGGATGGTGTAGCTGTGTGTAAATCGGTCTATTTTTTTGTTCTAATAGGCTAAATGCAAAGAAAAAATTGATAAAAAGTAATTGTGTGTTGCAAATGAAGCAAATTTGATGCAAAATAGAAAAAGATAAATAACACAAAGCAGACGGAGGGTGTCGTTTTGACCATCAAGGAAATTGCAAAATTAGCAGGTGTGTCTGTGGCTACCGTATCGCGTAGCATCAACCAGCCAGAAAAAGTGGTGCCCGAAACACGCGAGCGCATTTTAGATATCATTCGCCGCACCGATTATGCACCAAACCCTTCGGCACAAAGTTTGTCTACAGGGCAAACGCGCACCGTGGCTTGTGTGGTGCCCACTTTGCGCAACGAGGTGTTCAACTTGATGGTGGAAGGTTGCCAAAAACTTTTGGGGTTGTCTGGCTATCGCTTGTTAATTTATGTTTCCAACAACGACCCAAACTTCTGGGAGAAGATAGATCAGCGCGGCGTGGACGGCATCATCTTATGTGGTATTCCTGTAGATGAGGATATGTGCAACTTTTTGAAAGCGGTTACACGGCCGTATGTTCTTATTGGCAACCCTGATCAAGCAATGCTGCCCACTGCCCCTGTAAGTTGCGTGTATATCGAAGATTACTATGGCGTGCAGCAAGCGCTAAGCTACTTTTACCAAAACGGCCACCGTCATTTTGGTGTTATTGGTGGCTCAGACAGTGATCAGCTTACACTTCGCCGCCGCCGTGCTGTGCATGATTTCTTTAGGGATAAACCCGATTGCAAATGGAGATTAGAAAATACACCCTATGCTGATTTTGAGCAATCTGGCCAAACGGCGATGCGTTTTTTACAAGATGATGCTCATCCCACTGCCTTTTTTTGTTTTAACGATATGATTGCAACGGGTGTGTTGCGCCGCTTTTTGGGCGAAGGTTTGAGCGTGCCAGGCGATGTAGAGGTTGTAGGATTTGACGATATCACGCTATCTCGTTTCTTCACACCTTCGCTTTCTACGGTGGCTGCGCCCAATGCTCAGCTTGGTGAAAAAGCAGCCGAATTACTGGTGAACCATTTAAAAGGGGGGGCAGTGCAACCGTTTTTACAATTGTTTTCTGTGCAGCTATGCTTGCGAGAGAGCACAAAAAGCACAAATGATGCCCAGTAAGTATTTGGAGATTTTCAATGAATTATAGTAGGTAGTGTTTACACGAGTTAAACTTAGATGATTGAGTGCATGTGTAGACACGACCTATTTTTTTTTAATTTATATGAAGATTGCACACCTAAAACCTGTGTAAGATAAGTTTATAACAACATGGGGATGTGTTTTTATGAACAAAAATTAAAAAAATATAAATATTTCAAAAAAAGTCTAGCATTTTTAAAAATTATCGTGTATAATGTACATATGGATGTAACCGATTACATTGAAAAGGAAGGAGTTTCCAATTATGGGAAAAATCAA
>CAYJJK010000040.1:0-22821 GCA_964370445.1 uncultured Oscillospiraceae bacterium
AAGGTTGTCTGCAAGGGGCTTTGCAACAGGTAGGGGCTTGATATTTGGGCCACGCACAATTTCCACTGTGTAATACTCAGAGTCGCTTGCGGGGGCATCAATGAGGTTATCGTTGATGCTAAATTGAGCCGGCATCTCAAAAATGGGGAAGGGTGGCAAAGAGCGTGGGTCGGAGATTTTACCGGTCAGGGCACATGCTGCTGCCGTTTCGGGGCTTACAAGATATACCTGGCCGTCGGCAGTGCCGCTGCGGCCCTCAAAGTTGCGGTTGAATGTGCGCAGGGAAACTCCGGCCGATTGTGGGCTTTGCCCCATGCCGATGCATGGACCGCAAGAACATTCTAAAAGGCGGGCGCCCGCAGCCAATATGTCCGATAAAGCACCATTTGCGCTGAGCATTTCCAGCACTTGGCGGCTACCGGGGGAAATGGTGAGGCTGACACTTTCTGAAACCGTGCGTCCTTTTAAAATGGCTGCCACATTCATAAGATCAGAAAGGCTGGAGTTTGTGCAGCTGCCAATGCATACTTGGTTTACTTCGATATCCGAAAGCATCGAAATTTCTTTCACGGCATCTGGGCTATGTGGACATGCAGCCAGTGGCACAAGTTTTGATAAATCAATGGTGTAGGTTTCGTCATACACAGCGTCGGCATCAGGCGAAAGCTCTGAAAAATCGGCTTCACGGCCCTGGGCCTTTAAAAAGCGGCGCGTCTCTTCATCTGCAGGGAAAAGAGAGGTGGTAGCACCCAGTTCTGCACCCATATTGGTGATGGTGGCACGCTGCGGTACCGAAAGATTTTTGACGCCTTCGCCCACATATTCGATGATGCGTCCCACACCGCCCTTCACGCTAAGCAGGCGAAGTACTTCTAAAATCACATCTTTGGCGCTTACAAAGGGAGACAAAGCACCCACAAGCTCGATGCGCACAGCTTTGGGGTAGGGGATATAGTAGGCACCGCCACCCATGGCAACGGCAACATCCAGCCCACCCGATCCAATGGCCAGCATACCAATACCACCGGCTGTAGGGGTGTGGCTGTCAGAGCCGATTAATGTTTTGCCCGGTATCGCAAAGCGCTCTAAATGTACCTGATGGCAGATGCCACAGCCTGGGTGGGCAAATTTTGCGCCAATTTTCTTTGCGATAGTGCGCAAAAAGGCGTGGTCATCTGCATTCATAAATCCGCTTTGCAGTGTGTTGTGATCCACATAAGACACACTGAGTTCGGTTTTCACACGAGGGATACCCATCGCTTCAAATTCCAAGTAGGCCATGGTGCCTGTAGCGTCTTGTGTCAGCGTTTGGTCTATGCGTAAGCCCACCTCACTTTGGGGGGTCATTTGCCCGTCCACAAGGTGTGCGGCGATGATTTTCTGCGCCATTGTCTTTCCCAAAAATGATACACTCCCATTCTATTACAAAATATATATTGAAGTATTATTATAGTGCTCAAATATTTACTTTACTGTATTTAAAGAAGTTTGTCAATTTTTTTGCCGGCAAAAAATTGGAAATAACAAGTTGATGTAAGGCGTATAAAAAACTTTTCCAAAATAGGGGAATGTGCTATAATAAAAATAATCATGTGCAAATGTAAAACCCATTTAGTTTGCCATGAAACGCCACAAAAGAAAGGCAGCATACATGAGTATACTCAATGCGGTATTGCAGGGTATTTTACAGGGCTTAACCGAATTTTTGCCCATATCCAGCAGCGGGCACCTGGTTTTGTTTCAGCATTTTACAGGACAAAGTAGCGACACCAGCTTATTTTTTGGCCTTATGTTGCATCTTGGCACCTTGGTGGCTGTGATATTTGCCTACTATAAAGAAATTTGGCTTCTTTTAAAGGAAGTGGGTGCCATGGCAAGGGAATTGCTGCGCGGGCAGTTTCAATTTAAAAACATGAACGATACACGCCGTCTTTTGTATATGTTGGTTTTGGCAACACTGCCTTTGGTTTTGGTGCTTCCTCTGCGCGGTTTTGTATCTGATGTTACGGGTGATACAGATATAGTGGTGGAAGGCATTTGCTTTTTGGTAACCAGTGCACTTTTGTTTGGTGCAGTGAAGTCAAAACCTGGCAAGGCCGGCATAGGGCGTATGAAACCGCGTCAGGCCCTGATAGTGGGTTTGTTTCAGGGGATTGCCGTGATGCCGGGTATTTCGCGCTCTGGTGCCACTTTATCCTCCGGTTTGGTTTTGGGCTTCCAACGTGAGTTTATGGTGCGCTTTGCATTTTTGCTATCCATTCCGGCCATTTTGGGCGGGGCAGTGGCGGAATTGCTGGATTTAGGCGGTGAAAGTTTGCAGGTGGGGGCATTGCCTCTTGTTCTTGGCATGTTTTCTGCTGCAGTGGTGGGCTATTTGTGCATATGTTTGGTACGCTGGCTGGTAACAAGCAATCGATTGGTTATTTTCGCCTGGTATACCCTAATTTTAGGTATTCTTGTGCTTATTATTGGCATTGTAGAGCATGTGGTGGGACCTTTTGGCGCTGCCGGAGAAGCTGCGGGGGCGGCGGCGTCTTTGGCGTCGAGTGTGCCGGCCCAAAGTGCCATGATATAGTGCAGACGCTTTGGCAAAGATCGTCAATATAGCCGCGTATACATACCATTTGAAGTTGTAGGGGATGAAAGGCCAGTGGTTTTAAATGGTTTGCATTTTAAGATGTGATTTTTTGGTATTTTTTACCAGCGAGGCCGGAAAATAAAGACGTCAAATTAAAAAATGTCAAATGGGAACCGACCTTATTTGTTCTTATACTAATATTGTTTTTATCATGAAGGCCCTTGCCACGCTCGCCAAACAGCGGGTTGTGGGGTTGCTCTGCAATACACGACGCATAGACACCTATTGAAAAGAAAGAGAGAATCATGCCAGCTTCCAAAACACAAAAAAAACAAACAAAATCTACAAGTGCCCCTTTTTTAGACCCCAAATGGAGTATTTTGCTGTTTGGCATTGGGGCTTTGTTTGTGCTTTTGGCTTTTATTCAAGGAGAAAGTGGCTGGGCTTTTGTACGCGAAAACATCTGGTTTGGTGTATTTGGTATTAGCGGTTGGTTAATTGGCCCATTTCTTATATTTTTGGCTGTGCTGGTGGGGTTTGAAAAGCCAATACGCGGGTGGATTGTGCGCGGCGTTGTATTTGCTTTGGTGTTGTGTGGCACAGCATTGGTGTTTGGAGGGCAAAACTTCGATCATTTATCATTTGGCCAAACATTGGCGGCTTTGCATGATAGTGGTGCAGAAAACATATTTGGTGGAGGGTTATTGTCGCTTTTTTTTGGTTGGAGCCTTTTAAGCTTGCTTGGCGAAACCGCTGCTCGCGCATTGATGATTTTGTTTTTTATTCTTGCGCTGATGCTGTTTTTTAAAATTACACCGGCACATGCGGTTCACGCAATTGTGGGGGTGTTTCGGCGTGTGCCACGCCGTACAAAACGCGAAAAACCAACCCGTAAGGCGCCAGAGCAAGAGGCCGAAGAGGAGTTGTGTGAGGAGGAGGATTTTGCACCACCCGTGCGAAGTGGCGGTAAGCGCAAAGGCACAAATGCCACGGCCATGCCGGCTTTGATGCCTCCCGCAAAACGACAAAGCCGCCATGTGGACATTGACCTTGGGCCCGATGCACAAAAAAGTGAAGAGGGGCTTTGCGCACATGATGAAGTGAGCGTGGGTCCCGGCGGCACATTTGGGCTAAACCCTTTGCAAACTACGCCTAATTTAAATGAAGAAGACCTGCCCTTTGATTTATTTGCTCAAGCCAATCATGCAAAAAGCGAAACTCCGCCAGAGGATATCTTGCTTTTTGGCAAGGACGACCCTTACCATAAGTTGGGCGGTATTGACACAAAACTATCGCCGGAAAACCTGCCGGACGTTGAGTATATAGGTCCCGATGACGCACCGGAGTTTGACTTGTTCCGCTCAAACCCCGAGGTGGCCGAGGCGCCGCTTGTAGAAGAGGTGGCTCAGGCGCAAAGCACGGTGAGTGAAATTTCGATTCAGCCGGATATAGATACCACCATACTTGAAGAAGAGCTGCCGGCCGAAGCATTGCCACAGGGAGACGCTTCTGGTGTGTTGCACGACCCTTCGGTGGAAGCTATGATAGACAGAGCTGCGCTGGAAAAAGCCAGTGCAAAACGAGTGGAAACACCTTTTGCAGCAAGAGACACCACGGGAAACTATGTATATCCATCGATGGAACTATTTACGGTAACACCTGTGGAAGTGGGTGGTGACGTACGTGAAGAAATGACCAAAACAGCCGATTTACTGGTGTCGACCCTGTCTTCCTTTGGCGTGCAAACACGCATTTTGGATGTGTCTCGTGGGCCCAGTGTCACACGGTATGAAATCCAGCCGCAGGCCGGGGTGAAAATTAGCAAAATAACAGGTCTTTCTGATGATATTGCGCTTAATTTAGCCACGGCCGGTGTGCGCATTGAGGCGCCCATTCCGGGGAAACCCGCTGTAGGCATTGAGGTGCCCAACAATATCAAATCCACGGTATCGGTGCGCAGTATTTTAGAAAGTGAAGCCTTCCGCCATGCCGACACACCTTTGCCCATTGCCCTTGGCATGGATATTGCGGGCGAAAGCGTGGTGGCCGATCTTACAAAAATGCCGCATCTACTGATTGCGGGCTCTACGGGCAGCGGTAAATCGGTATGCGTCAATGCCACCATCATGAGCTTTTTGTATCGTAGTTCCCCTGAGGATTTGCGTTTGCTGCTCATCGACCCGAAGGTGGTGGAGCTGGCGGAGTATAACGGGATTCCCCACCTTTTGATGCCCGTTGTAACAGAACCACGCAAAGCGGCCGGTGCGTTGGGCAGTGCCGTTGCCGAAATGGAACGTCGCTATCACTTGTTTGCAGAAAACAATGTGCGTGATATTCGCACCTTCAACAAACTGGTGCAAAAAACAGGAGAATTAGAAAAACTTCCCTACATTGCCATTGTGATTGACGAATTGGCCGACTTGATGATGACGGCCGGAAAACAAGTGGAAGATTACATTTGCCGCATCGCCCAAAAAGCGCGCGCAGCAGGCATGCATCTTATTGTGGCCACACAGCGTCCCAGCGTGGACGTCATCACGGGGCTTATCAAAGCAAACATCCCAAGCCGTGTGGCGTTTTCGGTATCAAGCCAGGTGGATAGCCGCACAATTTTGGATGCTGCGGGGGCAGATAAGCTACTGGGTATGGGCGACATGTTGTTTTTACCCGTGGGTGCGTCAAAACCCGTGCGTGTGCAGGGCACATATGTGAAGGATAAAGAAATTTCGGCCGTATTGCAGTTTATCAAAGATAGTAGCGAAACCAGTTATGATGAGGGCATGATTAAGGAAATGGAGCGCAGGTCGGAGCCTGAAACGTCCGCAAGTGACGATAACGGAGACGGTGACGATATGATGCATGACCCTGTGTTTATCAATGCGGTGGAAGTGGCCTTAGAAACAGGGCAAATATCTACCAGTTTTCTGCAACGCCGCTTGCGTCTTGGCTATGCCAGGGCCGGGCGTATGATGGATGAAATGGAACGCCTGCACATTGTTTCCCCACCAGAGGGATCGAAGCCACGCCAGGTGCTGATAGATCGTCAGCAGTGGCTGGAAATGAGTTTAAACAACAGCGATTAAGGAGATGCATGACACATCAATGCTTGCCTGTTACACTAAATGAAGCACAAAACATGGGGTTTGAGGCCCTGGATTTTGTATTTGTTTCAGGGGATGCCTATGTGGATCACCCCAGTTTTGGCGCGGCACTTTTGGCACGAGTGCTTTTGGCAGAAGGGCACAAAGTGGGCATCTTGCCCCAGCCAAATCTTGCAGATGAAAAAACATTTTTCAACTTGGGAACACCGAAATACGGGTTCTTTGTCTCGGGCGGCGTGGTGGATTCTATGGTGGCACATTACACCGTGGCAAAGCGTCGCCGCCAGTTTGACGAATACAGCCCTGGTGGCAAAATTGGTTTGCGTCCCGATTATGCTGTGAGCGCTTACACAAAAAAGCTCAAAGAACTTTTCCCGGATACACCCGTTGTTATCGGTGGTATTGAGGCCTCCTTGCGTCGTTTTGCACACTATGATTATTGGAGTGATGACGTATTACCGTCTATTTTAGAGAGCGGTGGTGCGGATTTGCTCAGTTTTGGCATGGGCGAGCGTTCTTTAAAGGAAATTGCGGCGCGTCTTGCAGCGGGCGAAGACATTAAAACCATCCAAGATGTGAAAGGCACGGCATACCTGTGTGATTTTATGAATTTGCCGGCCAAATACCGCGAGTGTGCAAGCTACCATAAGGTGAAAACCGATAAAATAGCCTATGCTAAGGCCACGCGCATTCAGCATGATGAGCAAGATCCCCTTTCGGCTCTGCCGCTGGTGCAAAAACAAAGTGGGCAATATTTGGTGCAAAATATTCCGGCATTACCCTTAGAGCGTGAAGAGTTGGATGCCATTTATGCCTTGCCGTTCACCAGAAAGCCACATCCGCAGTACCAAAAAGACATCCCGGCCTTAGAGGAAGTGTTGTTTTCGTTGGCACACAACCGTGGCTGTTTTGGAGGTTGTCATTTTTGTGCCATCACATTGCATCAGGGGCGGCGTGTTACCAGCCGTAGCAAGGAAAGTGTACTTTGCGAGGCAAAACGTTTTATGGATATGCCTGAATTTAAGGGATATATCCATGATGTGGGCGGCCCTACGGCAAATTTTCGTGTGCCGTCCTGCCAAAAACAGCAAAAATATGGCGTTTGCAAAGGCGATAAACATTGCCTTGCCCCTTCGCCATGTTCTCAATTAGAGGTGGACCACAGCGAGTACCTTTCTCTTTTGCAAAGCCTGCGTGCTTTACCCGGGGTAAAACGTGTTTTTGTGCGCAGCGGTATCCGTTTTGACTATCTTTTGCAAGACAAAAGTGAGCAATTTTTAGAGGAATTGGTGGCGCATCATGTGTCGGGTCAGCTGAAAGTGGCACCGGAACACTGCGCTCCAAATACCTTGCGCGCCATGGGTAAGCCTTCCATTGCAACCTATGAGCGATTTGCAAAACGGTTTTATGCCCTGTCTCAAAAGGCGAAAAAAGAACAGTATCTTGTTCCTTATTTGATGTCAAGCCATCCCGGGTGCACCCTGCAAGACGCCGTGACATTGGCGTTGTGGCTTAAAAAGAACAAGATTCGGCCAGAGCAAGTGCAGGATTTTTACCCAACACCCGGTACCATCTCTACCGCAATGTATCACACAGGGCTGGACCCCTATACTTTAAAACCTTTATATGTGGCCAAAACTGCCGAAGAAAAGGCTATGCAGCGTTCTCTTTTGCAAACCCACTTGCCAAAGCAGCGTCTGCTTGCAAAAAAGGCTTTGCTCAAGGCCGGCAGAGCCGATTTGGTGGCAATATTTATGCCGGGTGAGAGAGTGCCTGTGGGTAAAAACGGGGAGGGCTCAGCGAAAAAACGCCCTTCTGATGCTGCAGCACAGAAAAGCAAAAAGACAATAAGGGGCGGGCGTGGCAAAAATGAAAAACCCGAAAGAGGGGGCTGCAAAGAGGGGAAACTTGCAAAGCAGCGACATCCGCATACAAAAAGCAAAGGGAAGGCACGATGAAACCGGTGTCAAAAAAGCCACGTAAAACGAAAAATCGAAAGCGGCGGCCACTACCCAAAAATCCGGCACTTTTAACGGTTGTTGCGGCCGCTATGTTTTTGGTTGTTGCGGCCATTTTGGCAAATCCTGTCATGCGCAATGACCTATATACACTGGTGGGCATTGCGCAAGGTGGGGCAGAATTGCAAAGCGTAAGCCTTGGCACTGCAGCCGTGCCCCTTGAAGATGGTGAAGTGCCTTTTGATGCTGCGGTGGTGTCTTTTTTGGATGTGGGGCAGGGCGATGCAGTGCTGCTGGAATGTGGTGGCGAGTATGCCCTGATTGATGCAGGGTCTGCCACGGCAAAAGACGACCTTCTGGCCGATTTGCATGCGCTTGGGGTAACATCACTTCGCTACCTTGTGGCAACACACCCGCACGAGGATCACATTGGCAGCATGGTGGAAGTTTTGGAAAATATCCCTGTGCAAACCATGCTTCTTCCGGATTTTGAAAAAGCACCGCTACCCACATCACAAACCTTTGAAACACTGATGCAAAGTCTTGTGCAAGAGGGTGTTTTTAGCGAGGTGATGCACGAGGGAACACGGTTTTCTTTGGGCACCGGCACGCTACAGGTGCTTTGTGGAAGCCTTGAAAACGAAGATAACTATAACCTGCTTAGTCCTGTTTTGTTGTTTGAAACCGGAGAATTTCAATATCTTTCGGCAGGTGATGCAGAGGACGAAAATGAGGAGTACGCTTTGCAACAAGGTGTGCCCTTACAGGCGGATTTATTTAAAGCTTCACATCATGGCAGTGCCACAAGCAATACCTTAGAGTTTATGCAGGCGATACAGCCCGCCCTCACGGTGATTTGCTACGGAGCCGACAATCGATACGGGCACCCACACCGAGAAGTGTTGGATACCTTTGAGCAGACCCAAACTGCCACATTAAGCACAGCTGAAAATGGTATGGTGCGTGTTTTTGCAAATGAGGCAGGAGAAATGCAAGTGCAGGCGGAATATACGGCAGCATAGGCCTTTTTGTTCAAATGAGAGTTGCGTATAGAGGCTTTCTGGGTTACTTTCCTGCTTTCTTTAGATGATAAAACATGTAAAAATGTATGTTTTGCGGAGGGTGTAAAGTTTTGTTTTTGTGGCATAGTATCCCGCGAACACAGCCGATTTTCCTTTAACAGCTTGTTCGCTTTTTTCTAAATGAGTGGATTTTGGCAGGGTTCAAAGGTTTTGCGGTGGTTTATTTTTCTATGTAAAGTTTGCTCTGTTCATAAAATCAACTATTTTTCAAAAAAACTGCATGTTACAATGTAACACAGGAGGCGAACATGCTTTTTTCAGTTGACCGTATAGAAGGCACACAGGCTGTTTTGATAGACGAATTGGGAAAACCACTGGGTGTGCCACTTTCTATGTTGCCAAAAAGCATAAAAAATGGCGACATGGTGTTGTATCAAAACGAACAATTTGCTTTGGCATTAAAGCAAACAACCATGCGGCGCGAAACCATGGCCGGTGTGCTGCGCCAGCTTTTACGGCATGGGGATGAAGAGCGTGAAATCATAAACCACAATGGCAGCAGTAAAAAAGGAGATAGTGAATGACACGAGTGAAACACCGCAAAAACGTTGGCAATAAAAGTTTAAAACCCGCTGTAACTCCGCCGCCAACGCCAGATAAAAACCTGTTTCGATACACAGTGGGTGAAGAAATTTTCAATTCTGTTTCGCATGGAGTAGGTGCGGTTTTCTCTCTCATCGGTGCGGGTATTGTTGTTACATTGGCCACTGTTTACGGCACGGCGCTCACGGTAACAGCTTGTGTAATTTATGCGCTTTCGTTGTGTCTGCTTTATACCATGAGCACCTTGTACCATGCCTTTCCTTTTCCAAAGGTGAAGGCCTTATTTCGTATATTTGATCATTCATCGGTGTTTTTGCTTATTGCGGGCACCTATACACCATTTATGCTCATCACCTTGCAGGGCAGCAAAAATGGCCTTGTGATTTTTATTGTCAATTGGGCTGCCACCATTGTGGGCATCGTGTTAAACTCTGTAAATTTGAAGAAATTTTCTAAAGTCTCTTTGGCATTATACTTGGTGATGGGCTGGAGTGTGGTGTTTGCAATTGGCGATGTGGTGCAAAATCTTGCCACGGGTGGGCTGGTGCTTTTGTTTTTGGGCGGTGTGTTTTACACGGTAGGTGTGGTGTTTTATGTGCTTAAAAAAATACGCTATATGCACTCTGTGTGGCATCTGTTTGTTTTGGTGGGTAGCATTTTGCATTTTATTTGCATTTCGGTGTATGTGATACCAAAATGATAAAGCACATGGAAAGAATGTACAAAGGAGATAAAGCAAAGTTGAAAGCGGCAATTTATACCCTTGGGTGCAAAGTGAATCAAAATGAAAGCGCGGCCATGGAGGAACTGCTTCGTAAAGAGGGATATGAAGTGGTGCGTGCCCAGGAAGAAGCCGATGTATACATTGTGAATAGCTGCACAGTGACGGCCGAAGGCGCAGCCAAGAGCCGGCGTTGGTTGCGTAGTGCCAAACGGCGCAACCCCCAAGCTATCACTGTGATGTGCGGGTGTTTTCCTCAGGCTTTGCCAAAGGACGCCCTAATGTTTGAGGCTGATGTTATCACGGGCACTGCAGGGCGCAGCCGCTTGCCACAGCAGATTACGAAATTTTTGCAAACACAAAAGCAGGTTTTGGATATAATACCTCAAAGCAAGCTCTATGAGCACTTGCCGCCTGCACGTGCTGTGGGCAAAACACGTGGGTTTTTAAAAGTGCAAGACGGATGTAACCGCCGTTGTGCTTATTGTCTTATTCCACAGGCGCGTGGCCCTTCGCGTAGCCGCAGTGAAGAAGATATCCTTAAAGAGGCCTCCCTGCTTGCCAAAGATGGGGTGCGAGAAATGGTGCTTACGGGCATCAATTTGCCAAGCTACGGTAAAGATACCGGCACAAATCTTGCCGCATTGTCAGAGCGACTTTCGGAGATAGAAGGGATTTTGCGTATTCGATTGTCTAGCTTGGACCCGGATTTGTTGAGCTTAGAGCACATAGAACGGTTTTCAAAGCTTCCAAAACTATGTCCACATTTTCACCTTAGCTTACAAAGCGGATGTAAGGACACACTGCGCCGCATGCGCCGGCCCTACACACCACAGCAATACCGAGAGGTGGCCGATGCCTTAAGGCTTGCGTTTCCCACAGTGGAACTGACAACAGATGTGATTGTGGGGTTTGCAGGTGAAACAGAGGATGAATTTTTGCAGAGTTTACAGTTTGTGAAAGAAATGAAATTTTTAAAAGTACATGTGTTTCCCTATTCTGTACGCCCTGGCACCGCGGCGGCAGAGTTTTCAAATCAGGTGCCAAAAACAGAAAAAGAACAAAGGGCAAAGCAGCTGCAAACAGCAGCAGATGAAGTGCGTGCGAGGCTTTTGCAAGATCGCGTTGGCAGCATGGCGCAGGTGCTTTTGGAAACACCGCTTGAGGACGGTTTTTTTTCGGGATACACAGAGCACTATCTGCCTGTGCGTTGCGAAGCACCGGATGCAAAACAAGGTGATATTGTAACAGTGCGCCTTGGTGCTTTGTGTGGTGAGCGCTTGCAAGCAGAGCGGCTGTGATTGTCTTATGCCCCGAAGAGTGCAGAATTTTTTTCTGCACTTCGCCATTTTTGAAAAAGTGGATTAAGTTTTTAGCTGAGGGTGATTTTTTTACATTAAAGTCCATAAAAATGGATAGTTATGTCACAAAGCACCGCTTTGTGACATTTTTTTAAAGGTAACCTTTCTTAGGGAAGCGAGATTTGAGCTATGCCACATAGAACGGGGAAATCATACAAGGATCAGTGGACAGATAGAATATAGCGGGCTTTTTGCCATTGTTTTTATAAAGAAAAAACTCAAAATGCTTTTAAAGGTTTGAAACCAAAAAGCCAGTAATTTTCTTTGGAGTAGGTTTTTTTGGGAAATTATGTGTATTATCATTGGTTTACTTATAAAATTTGTAAAAATCATACCAAGTCATAGTTGACATAGTGCCCAAAAATAAGATAGAATAAGAGCAATAAAATGTACAAGTGAAAGGGGAAATGGCCTTGAGCGTTCGGTTGAACACAAGTGTATTGGCTCCTTATGTAAAGCAAGAGGAGGTGAGCGGGCTTTTTGCACAGGTAGAGCTTGCACACACATTGCTTCATGAACAAAAAGGTGAGGGGCAAGAGTTTACTGGCTGGTTGCATTTGCCACAGGATTACAATCGGGAGGAGTTTGCCAAAATTAAAGTTGCTGCCGAAAAAATAAGGCAAAATAGCCAGGTTTTGGTGGTGATTGGCATTGGTGGATCCTACCTTGGCGCACGCGCGGTGATAGAGGCTGTGCAGGGTGCTCAATACAACCTTTTGGCAAAAGATACGCCGCAAGTTTTTTTTGCGGGCAATTCTGTAAGTCCATCGGCTTTGGCAGACGTGATACGCGCCTGTGAGGGCCGAGATTTTTCTGTCAACATCATTTCCAAATCTGGCACCACCACAGAGCCTGCTGTGGCATTTCGCATCTTTCGTAAAATGTTGGAAGATAAATATGGGAAAAATGGTGCAAAAGAGCGTATTTACGCCACAACAGATAAGGCGCGAGGCACATTAAAAGCCCTTGCGGATGAGGAGGGCTACACGACCTTTGTGGTGCCGGATGATGTGGGTGGGCGCTTTTCAGTGCTTACGGCTGTGGGCTTGCTGCCTGTAGCTGTGGCTGGCGTGGACATTGATGCCCTAATGCAAGGGGCAAGTGATGCGCATAACATGCTTTCGGTGTGCAATGAAGATAATGATTGCTACCGTTATGCGGCGTTGCGTAATATTTTGTATCGTAAGGGAAAAACCGTGGAGGTGATGGCCTGTTACGAGCCGGATTTTGCCCTTATGAACGAGTGGTATAAGCAGCTATACGGCGAAAGTGAAGGCAAGGAACAAAAGGGAATTTTCCCTGCAAGCGTTATTTTCTCCACTGATTTACATTCTATGGGCCAGTATATGCAAGACGGCGGGCGGTTTTTGTTTGAAACTGTGGTGGACGTGCAAAAGCCAAGAGCCAACATCCAAATCCCTGCGCTGGGTAGCGATGCAGACGGTTTGGGATTTTTAGAGGAAAAAGAGCTGGCTTTTGTAAACAAAAAAGCCATGCAAGGTACGGCTTTGGCCCATTGCGACGGGGGCGTGCCGGTGTTGGTGCTGGAGGTGGACGACCTCTCGGAGCGTAGCCTTGGTTACCTCATCTATTTTTACGAAAAAGCATGCGCTATTTCTGGCTACATGCTGGGCGTAAATCCCTTCGATCAGCCGGGTGTAGAAAGCTATAAAAAGAATATGTTTGCCCTTTTGGGCAAGCCCGGGTTTGAAGAACAACGTAAGGTGTTAGAAGCCCAGCTAGGGCTTTAAAATAGCACGAAACACCAAAAGGTAAAGCAAATATAAAGGAGGCAGTGGCATGATCAAACTGATTGTAGGCAGCAGAGGCACAGGAAAGACAAAACAACTCGTGGAATTGATTAACGAATCCGCAAAAACAAACGAGGGTAGTTTGGTTTGCATTGAAAAAGGCATGCAACTTACCTATGATATTGATCACAAGTGCCGTTTGATTGGGATAGACGAATATAAGGTAGAAGGTTATACAATGATGTTTGGCTTTGTGGCCGGGATTCTTGCCGGAAACTATGACATCAATGAAATTTATATGGATGGTATCTTAAAAGTGGGCAACAAAGACCTAGAGGGTTTGGGCCGATTTTTAGAAGACATAGAGGGGCTGGCCCCACACATTAAATTTGTGATATCCGTGTCTGCAAATGAGGAAGATTTACCCGCTACTGCAACAAAATTTCTATAGAATATTACGCTTATACAACAATAGAAAAAGCAATGTAGACGTGCTTTTGGCAAAAATTGCGGTATAAATAAAAGAAACCCGCCACTGGCAAAAAGCTGTGGCGGGTTTCTTTTTGAAATGCTTGAAGTAGTGCTTTGACATTGTGCGTAAGCATAAAAAATAGGCAAATCGAATTTTTTGCAAAGCGACTCGCCTTTTGAGGCGCTAAGAAATCAGGTGCTTGATTTGTGCATCTTTTTTAAAATGGTGGGATATAGGGCAAGGGCTTTGCGGTATTTTTCGCATATTAGTGCTCGCGGTTTATTTTTGTGCGATAAAATCCAAAATAGCTTGTACAGTAATGTCTTGCTGCTCTTGTGCAGTGATGGTGGCATCCTCGTCACCACGCTGTTTTCCGTAATTGCCAAATTGTGCGTGGTTACCTCCATCAATCATTACAATATTTTCGGTATAGTCGATGCTATCTTCCAAATTTGCGTTCAACGTGCCATACACAGTAAGCGCGTTTTGTGGGGGATAGTCTCCATAAACATAGGCGCCCAGTACAATTAACCCATCAATGCTTTCCGGAAATTCCTCGGCAAAAATCCCTGCGGAAATACCACCCAAAGAATGCCCTGCAAGATACCAATGCTCTATTTCGGGCATGTTTTGCATCGTGTTTAAAGCAGCGTCTGTATCAAAAATGGCGTAGTTTAAGGGCATTTGTAAAACCACGCAAGTAAGATTATTTTGGCGCAAACTATCCAAAAGGGGAAGGTAGGCTGTGTATTCAACAAGGCCGCCGGGGTAAAAGATGATGCCCGTGTTGCTTTTTGTTTCGGGTGATAAAATAACCATTCCATCTTGCTCGCTAACGCCATCCCCTTGTTCCAAAATAGCCAAAGCGGTTTCGTCAGCAGTATAGACATTGGCAGAATACAGTAAAAATATTATGATGAGAACCAAAATAATCCCTAAAGGGACGCCAAAGGCTAAAACTATGGTTTTGCGGTTCTTATATTTCATCAGTGTACCTCGATTATTTTATTTATATGGTTAGGCAGTGTCGACAATAGTGTTCAGTCGGCCTATTTTGGCACTTTTCCCGCCCAATATGGCCTAAAAATTTTGAATTCCATAAAGGAGTTCGGCAATTTTTAAGTTATATTGGACAGAAAAATTACTTAAAATATGCTCGATTAAACTATTGTTGACATTACCTAGTATACTGTAGATACACCCAAAAAGACACGCATAATGTGTAAAATTTTGCCCAGTGTTAAAACATACAGAAAAAAAGCGGGTTTTTCTTTGTGTGGCCGGGGCCAACCGTTGAATTTTAGCATAAAATGGTGTATGATACAAATAAGATAAGTAAGACAACAAAGAAGGGTGGACGTGATAAATGCAACTATTAAAAGATAGAATTTTACGCGATGGTGTGGTAAAATCTGAAACAGTATTAAAGGTGGATTCCTTTTTGAACCACCAGGTGGATGTAGAGTTACTCAATGAAATTGGTAAAGAATTTGCACGGCGTTTTGCAAACGAGAACATCACAAAAATTTTAACGATAGAAAGTTCTGGCATTAGTATCGCAGTGATTGCCGCGCAATATTTTAATGTGCCAGTGGTGTTTGCCAAAAAGGCACAAAGTATAAACTTGGATGGCGATATTTACAAAACGAAAGTAGAGTCGTTTACACATAAGCGCACTTACGACGTCATCCTGTCTAAAAAATTTCTTTCAGCCGATGACCGAGTGTTGCTGATAGATGATTTTCTGGCAAATGGTTGTGCGTTGGTGGGCCTTTTGGACTTGGTGCAGGATGCGGGTGCTACGGTAGTGGGCGCGGGCATCGTAATCGAAAAAGGCTTTCAGCAGGGCGGTGCGCAGGTGAAAGAGCGCGGCATACGCCTGGAGTCTTTGGCGGTGATTGAAAGTATGAGTGTGGGCTCTGTGGCTTTCCGCGAAGAGTAGGTTGTGTAAAAAATCACAGTATATTTTCATGTAGAATGGTATGCTGATAAAGGCCCTTCAACTCGTTTGCACCTTTGTAGGCGTTGAGGGGTTTTTGCTTATTAGAATAGGGGCCAAAACGCATGGAGGGGTCAAAACCATGAAACAATATATCCTTTCGCTTGATCAAGGGACAACAAGCTCGCGTGCAATTTTGTTTGACAATGAGCAAAACGTAGTAGCAGTAGCGCAAAAAGAATTTCCACAATATTACCCTAAAGAGGGCTGGGTAGAGCATGACCCTATAGAGATTTATACCTCTCAGCGCGAGGTGATGGATGCGGTGTTGTTAAAAAGTGGCATCGATCTTTCTGCGCTTAGTGGTATTGGGGTATGTAACCAGCGTGAAACTACTGTTTTGTGGGAAGCCGACACAGGCCGCCCCATTTATAATGCCATTGTGTGGCAGTGCCGTCGCACTTCGGCTATGGTAGATGAGCTTTGTGAAATGGGGTTAAAAGAGCACATTAAAGACACAACAGGCCTTGTGCCGGACGCCTATTTTTCGGCTACGAAAATCCGGTGGATTTTGGATGCGGTGCCTGGCGCGCGAGAGCGAGCCCAAAAAGGCGAAATTTTGTTTGGAACCATCGATACGTGGCTTTTGTGGAAGCTGACGGACGGCAAGGTGCATGCAACCGATTACACCAATGCATCGCGCACCATGTTGTATGATATCCACAAAAAATGCTGGGATGAAACATTGTTGCGTGCGTTGAACATCCCGCGAAACTGTCTGCCCGAGGTGAAAGACAGCAGCACGGTGTATGGGCACACACTCATAAGCGGTAAATATGTGCCCATTGCAGGCATTGCGGGCGACCAACAGGCGGCCTTGTTTGGGCAGGCGTGTTTTGAAAAGGGTGAGTGTAAAAACACTTACGGAACAGGCTGCTTTTTGCTGATGAACACCGGAGATGAAGCAATAAAAAGTGAAAATGGTTTGCTTACCACGGTGGCAGTGGGTCTTGGTGGCCGCTTACAATATGCATTAGAGGGCAGTGTTTTTATGGGTGGCGCGGTGATTCAATGGTTGCGCGACGAACTTGGGCTGATTCGCGAAAGCCGAGATGCCGAGTATTTTGCAAGCAAAGTGCCAGACACCGCCGGTGTTTATCTTGTGCCTGCTTTTGCGGGCCTTGGGGCGCCGCACTGGGATATGTATGCCAGGGGTTGCCTTGTGGGCCTAACGCGAGGCGTGAAACGAGAGCACATCATCCGCGCTGCACAGGAAGCGATTGCCTACCAAAGTTTGGAACTGGTGCATGCCATGCAACGAGATACAAACCTGTCTTTGAAGGAAATAAAAGTGGACGGGGGAGCCGCACGAGATATGTTTTTGATGCAATTTCAAGCCGATATTTTGGATATGCGTGTGTCGCGTCCTGATATGCGCGAATCTACAGCATTGGGGGTTGCTCTTTTGGCAGGGCTTGCCACAGGCGTGTGGAAAGACAAGGCGGAAATTGGCAGCTTGCAAAAAGCCAAAACCTACTTTGAGCCTAAGATGGATAAAGAAACCAGGGAGCGGCTGCTTGAAGGCTGGTACAAAGCCATTAAGCGTAGCTGTAATTGGGAAAAACCATAAAAAAAGATGGATTTTATTTTGGAAGACAGCGAAGTCGTTCCGTTTAAAATCCATCTTTTATTGCAATAATAAAGCACATTCTAAGCTTCGACGTTTTGCATGTTTAGCACCCACACTTTATGGTCGCCCTGTAAAGGCCAACGCAGGGCGTTTTCGTGTGTGTCCAAAATTACATCTAAGCGATTTCCTATAATGGCGCTGCCACTGTCTTCCACACGACGTAGGCCTACGTCTTCTATGTAAATCCATGTGCCAGGGGGCAACACATCCCAATCGGACGCTACTGTGATACCGGGGGTGGGCTTGGTGCCCGAGGCGGTGATGCCGTTGCCACCGCAAATGTGCGGATATTCTTCAGCACAGTAAGAGGTGGCATAAAACTCGCCCACATATTCAAGCTCAAAACTATCTAACAAACTAAAAGTGGCGTTATTTAGGTCTTCGTTTTCATTTGTTAAATCTGCATTTTCCAGTTGAGCCTCTTGTAAGGCTTGTTCTAGGGCATTTACTTCATCGGTGAGGGCTTCTTCGCGTATCAATGCCTCTTGTTGCAAGCCAAGCATATCGTCGTTTTCCAATGCGGACGTTTGAAATGTGCGCGAAATGCCAAACAACAACACAAGCAACAACAATGTGATGCCAGAACACAAAAGTATCAATTTTGTAGCGTACTCTTTAGGAATCCAATTCGGCCTCATCGAACAGTACAACCCTTCTTATAGTTTAATTATGGTATCTTTAGTATACCATAATCATGGGGGAAATGAAAGTGAACATTATATGATCATGAATTTAAAAAATGTATAGACAGATGGTTGCTGTGAAAAAGAAAGGACAGGGAAAATAAGCTGTGCCTTGGTTTGCATGCATGGGCAAATAAAAGCATGGGCAAACCCTTAAAAAGATTTGCCCATGCTACCGAGTGTGCTTTTCAAAACAGTGTTTACTTCTTATGTGGAAGGGTATGTGTCATGGCGTTAGGGGTATTAGGCGAAAAATATCCGCTCCAGTATGGTGGGTTAAGAAACGTGCCATGCTGCCGGTAAAGCCGCGGCACGCGTTTACCCACCGTACACAAAATTTCGTAAGAAATGGTGCCAAGCGCCTCTGCCAAATCGTTGGCACTGAGACAGGCGCTGCCATCACGCCCTAAAAGTGTCACCACATCCCCTTCGGTGGCGTCTTCAATGTGGCTGATGTCTACCATGCACATGTCCATACAAATGTTGCCGATAAGCGGGGCCTTTTTTCCACGTATCAGTACGGAAACTCCGTTTTTTGAAAATCCACGTAGATATCCGTCTGCATAGCCCACGGGGATCGTGGCAATGCGCATGTCCCGTGGGGCACGAAAGGCACGGTCGTAGCCCACGCTTGTACCTTGCTTCACTGATTTACACTGAACAAGGCTACTGCGCCAACTTAAAATGGGGGAAAGTACAAACGGAAGTTCTTCTTCGCGGCTTTGGTAGCCATATAGTGAAAGTCCATTGCGTACACAGTCTTCTTGAACACCAAATACACCCATAGTGGCAGCGCTGTTGGCGCAGTGAAGAAAGGGGATAGAAATCCCTTTGTCCATCAGTTTTTTGGCAATGCGCTGAAAACAACGGTGTTGCTCTTTGGTAAATTCGTCTTCTTTTGGTAAATCAGAAGAAGAAAGCTGGGTAAACATCCCCTCTATGAATAGCGGCTTCAGCTGTGCTATTTTCAAAATTTCCGCCTCGGCTTCTTCTTCACAAAACCCAAGGCGAGACATGCCGGTGTCTAGTTTTATGTGGATGCGCAAGGCTTTTTCTGCATGAGCGGCCTTCGCGTATTGTGTGGCAATGGACCAATTGGGAACACAAACCGAAATGTTGGCTTCTTGCAAAAAGGGGATGCAGGCGGGTGGTGCTAGCCCCATCAGTAAAATATCCCCATCCACTCCGCCTTGGCGCAGAAGTTGTGCTTCTTCTGGTGTTACCACGGCAAACCGCTGCACACCGCGCTCTTGTTGCAGGGTTTTAGCAATTTGCACAGCACCGTGGCCATAGGCATCTGCCTTTACCACAGGCATAAGGCTGGCATCGCCGGCGGCGGTTTTCATGCGGTCATAGTTTTGCAGCAAATGATCCAAATCTAGCTCTGTCCAACCCCGATAATACTGACTTAGGTTGTCCATAAAAACGCCTCCAAAAGCACCCTGTACATAAAAAAGATGCTTAATTAATTATTATACAACTAAAAATATTAAATGTCTACTGTAATATCGAGAAAAAAAGCGAAATTTCCTATTGTTTGCACAGTTTGTTTGTGCTATAATATATCGAAGATAAGTTAAAGTGGGTCAACAGAAAAGTTTAGTGGTCATATTTGCCAAATTCTGTAGAAATGAGGGGGAAATATGCTCGGGAACGGTGTCTCTTCCGGTGTCGGAATTGCACAGGTCTTGATTTGGCAGCCGACAGTAGCACAGGATTATGTACCACGTAAAAGCAGTAAACCTAAAGGGGAACTAGAGCGTTTTGACCGCGCCTTAAATAAGCTGATTGGACGCCATAAGGGCTTTCGGGCAAAAACTGCCCGCCATATGGGGGATGATGAGGCAGCTATTTTTGAGGCGTATTCGATGATGCTTGCAGACGAAGAGGCGGTGCTTCGGCCTATCAAAGAAAGCATCCATTTACGAGGTCTTTCGGCAGAGTATGCTGTAAACCTTCAGTTTGGCAAGCTGGCACGTTGTTTTTTGGAAATGGAAAATGAATATATGCGCCAAAGGGCCGAGGATGTATTCAACCTGCGCGATGCCCTATTGCGTGAAATGATGGGCATTCCCATCACCAAGGCCTCGCGTCTCGACCATCCAACAGTGGTGGTGGCAAACTCGATTTCACCGTTAGACTTAATTACTTTGGATATGAGTCGCCTGCAAGGTGTTGTGTGCGAAACGGGCGGATATTCCAGCCATACAGCCATTCTGGCGCGTAGCCAAGGTATACCGGCTGTTTTAGAGGCAAAGGGTGTATTAGAGCATGTTAAAGAGGGCGATATCCTTGGGCTAGACGGCGCCTCGGGTGAAATTTGGATAAACCCCACAGAGGATGAAATTAAAATGCTGCACTTGCGTGCAGACAAATTGTCTGAGAAGCGCGAGGCTGTGAAAAGTTTACGTGGGCGGCCCACCATCACGCGCGACGGGAGACGGATTGAGCTTACAGTTAATATTGGACAAATAGATGAGCTGGAAAATACACAGTTTGCCGATGCAGAATCTTTGGGGCTTTTTAGAACGGAACTTTTGTACATGGCACACCCGCCTTTGCCGCAAGAAGAAGAGCAAGTTTTGGCATATCGCTCTGTTTTGGAAAAAATGGGTGGAAAAGCTGTGGTGGTGCGCACTTATGACGATGGTGCCGGCGCTCGCCCATTAGTGGCTCTTCGTCCGCACGAAGAAGACAACCCTGCGCTTGGCTACAGGGGTATCAGAATGAGCCTTGGCCGCCCCAGTTTCTTTCGCACCCAGCTTCGAGCGTTGCTGCGTGCCTCTGCCTATGGCAATTTAAAACTACTGTTTCCTATGATCTCTTCGATAGAGGAGATACGCGAGGTGAAGTCTGCCCTGGAAACTGTGAAAAAAGAATTGATTCGAGAGGAAGTTCCCTTTGATGAATCCATACAGGTAGGGCTGATGATGACCATACCTTCAGCGATTATTTTAAGTGAGGCTTTTGCCTCGGAAGTGGACTTTTTCACTATTGGCATTCATGATCTGATTCAGTTTACGCTGGCGGTGGATCGCAATAATCAAGACCTAAACCATCAGCACCATATTTTTCACCCCGCTGTGCTACGCCAGGTTAAATGGACGGTAGACGCCGCACATCACCATGGCATTCCCTGCAATTTTTGTGGTGAACCTAAGGGTTTTGAAAAGGCCTTGCCACTTCTTTTGGGCCTTGGGTTGGATGGGTTTTCTGTGAGCCCCGGGCAGGTGCTTCAAAGCCGTAAAATTTTAAATCAGTGTAGCTTTCAAGATTGTAAGCGCCGTGCTTTTGAGGCCTTACAATTACAAAGTGCCTATGAGGTGGAGAAAGTTTCATTTTTTACGTAGAGGATGAAACTGAAATTGGTCTGCTCGATATACCGGGGGTATAGGCAGCGTTTCCATTTTATATGATTTAAGCCCGCTCACACATACAGAGCGTTTTTGAAATACCCTTTATTTGTAATGATGAAAACAAATTGATAGGAAAATTAAAAAAATAATATAAAGCGCAAAAAATGTCGTTTCATTTTTTGCGCTTTTTCGTGCAAAAAAACAGATATTTTGTCAGGAAGCCAAAACAGTGAATAAAAGTGTTTATTTTTGTATATTTCCTGTAAAAATGGTGGTATAATAAAATTACAGAACCCTAGTAGAAACGAAGGAAAAGAAAAGTCGCAAGATAAAAGTGGCTGAAAAGATAGTTTGGGGGGGTGATGCCATGGTAAAAGACATTTTAAAAGCGATGGGCGAAACGGCAAAAGATGTGTTTGAGCAGCTGCCTATTCATGATGTCGAAACAAAAATACAACGAAAACAAGAAAAGATTCGCCTATTGCAAGAGCAAGAAAATCATATATATGCCAATATAGGCCGCCATGTGTATCGCCAATATGGTTCTACAAGATACCCACGACACAGTGAGAAAATAAAAAAATTATATGAAGCGCGACGTGTGATTGAATGGGAAGTGCAAGAACTTCGGCAAGAAAACACGACAATAAACGAGGAAGATGAGTGCCTGCATTGCGGCAAGCAGAACGCAAAAAAACCGATATATCAATTTAATCAAGATACGTCCACACAAAAGGTTTGCCCTTTGTGTGACAATGACAACCCAGCACAATCGCAATATTGCGGCCATTGCGGTATGTGCCTAGAGCCGAAATAATAATATAGGAGAATGATCATTTTTCTAAATGTGGCCTTTGTAAAATAGGCCGAGATGTGTGTTTTAATTCAGAGTAACCTTTGTGTGTTTGGCAAAGGGGGCAATTGATTTCACTTTTAGAGTACATTGTCTTGGTGATACAATTGGGTCAGAAGCTATGAAGTATACGATGGAAATTCATACGGTCACTGAGAAGAAGATGTTTTTCGCTATGGTGAACTAGGAGATGAAATTATGAAAATTTCCACGAAAGGTCGATATGCACTTCGCTTAATGGTGGATTTGGCCAAAGCAGAAGAAAATGAGTACGTATCTTTGCGCGGGGTAGCCTTGCGGCAAGAGATTTCCATGAAATATTTGGAACAAATTGTCAGCCAATTAACCAAAGCAGGGCAGGTGCAAAGTGTTCGAGGCCCACAGGGTGGATATCGTTTAACCCGTGATCCCTCTCAGTATACAATAGGTGAAATTTTACGTGTCACCGAAGGCAGCATTGCTCCGGGCAGTTGTGTAGACAGCACGCCCAACCGGTGTGTGCGCGCAGGACAATGCGAAGCCTTGCCTGTTTGGGAGGGGCTTTATGAAGTGATACAAAATTATGTTGACAGCGTCACCTTACAAGATGTTGTGGATAATATGCAAATTTCCGATTTAGACATCGCCTTGCCGTAACTCAAACGGCAAGGCCTTTTTATCAAACGAAAGGAAGCTATATTTTACGATGATACATTTGAGCTGTGAATCCTTAGTAGGAAATACCCCTCTTGTG
>CAYJJK010000041.1:0-2078 GCA_964370445.1 uncultured Oscillospiraceae bacterium
CTTTATTTAGAGATTAAAAGACTGGCCAAATTGGCTGGTCTTTTCGTTACTTATTTATTTTAATGAGAATCTGTGAAAAAACAAGTAGTACTTGAAAACAAGCTGGGCACTATGCCCATAGGCCGCTTATTGCCCGCCATTTCGTTGCCCATTGTGTTAAGCATGCTGGTGCAAGCTTTGTATATTATTGTAGATAGCATCTTTGTGGCTCAAATGGGCGAGGCTGCCCTAACGGCCGTTAGCCTTGTTTTTCCTGTTCAAAACCTGATGATTGCTGTGGCAGTGGGCACGGCCGTAGGCATAAACAGTTTGCTTTCTCGGCGCCTAGGCGAGGATAATTTTGAGGCCGCCAACCCCGCTGCCATGAACGGCATCTTTTTATCAGCAGTGAGCTGGGTTCTTACTGTAGTGGTAGGGCTACTGTTTTCTGTTCCGTTCTTTGCCGGCTATGCCGATACCGACCCTACCATCGCATCCATGGGAGCCTCCTATATGCGTGTAGTCATGGTGGGCTCCATCGGGCTGTTTTCTGCCGTCACGTTCGAGCGGCTTTTGCAATCGACCGGACGCACAGTTTTCTCTATGATTTCGCAGATGACAGGCGCAGTTGTCAATATTGTTTTACACCCCATTTTGATTTTTGGGTTGTTTGGTTTTCCGGAGCTTGGGGTTACCGGTGCTGCTTTAGCCACAGTGATCGGCCAGCTTCTTAGCATGGTATTGGCAATTGTGTTTAACCTTGTATACAACAAAGAGCTACGCTTTCGCTTTCTTGAGTATCGACCAAACTTTACCTGCATTAAGCAAATTTATGCCGTGGGCATCCCCACCATTTTAATGCAGTCTATTGGCAGTGTGATGGTGTTTTTCCTTAATGAAATTCTCATTGGCTTTGGCACGGTGCCTGTATCGGTGTTTGGCATCTACTTTAAACTGCAAAGCTTTTGTGTTTTGCCGGTTTTAGGCTTTAACAATGGGTCGGTTTCTATTTTCGCTTACAACTACGGCGCACGCAAACCAAAACGCATTTTGCAAGCGCTTCGCCTCACTGTTATCATTTCGATATTAATTATGGCTGTGGGCATGTTGTTATTTTGGCTTATCCCCGAACAACTTCTATTTCTATTCGATGCACAAGCAGAGATGCTGGCCATTGGGGTTCCCGCCATGCGCATCATTAGCCTCAGCTTTCCGCTGGTTGCAGTATCCATCACGCTATCCAGTTTATTTCAAGCTTTGGGGAAAGGCAGCTACAGTCTTGTGATGTCTGTTGTCCGACAATTGGTTTTCCTCATCCCATCAGCATATATTTTGGCAAATATTGGCGGTTTAAATGCTTTGTGGTTCGCCTTTCCACTTTCAGAAGTTGCTGCTATCGTCCTTGCAGTGTTATACTATCGCCGTACTTATAAGCTGGAAATCCATCCACTCTATTAAAAAGCCGCAAAAATACCGCTGTGCTATTTTGTGCACAGCGGTTAGCGTGTCAAAAAAGTACAGGGCGGCAAGAAAGTGCCAAGTGCTAGGAAGCAAAAAATGCCGCAAAAATACCTATATACAATATACAGCGGCCGCATCGTTTCACATCGAACAACACAAACGCAGTTGACGCTTTATGGATAGCCCTGGCTAATCTACTATTTTATGCACAACACGTTTTCTCTATCGTTCATGACGGGGTTTGTTTTTTACCAAAAACAAAGCGTTCATCAAGGCCTCCACCACCTCGGAGGTTAAAACGCGTACTTCTGGTTGAACCGAATCCAAGTGGTTGCTGGCAACATAACGCACAGGCGCTTTGTTTAACGTAAGCGCCATAACATCATCTTGACATCTCTCACAAGGGCACCCATCTATTTTTTCTCGATAAAATGCATAGTATTGATGTGTCAATAATTCAGATACATTTACCGGCAGCGGAACATCTCCCCTGTTGTGCTCCTGCTCTGCTACTCCTTGTGGTAGCACTTCCACCGGTGGCGCTTGCACCTCGATCTGTGCCATTTCGGCTTCCAACGGTGGCGCCTGCACCTCGGCCTGTGCCATTTCGGCTTCCACCGGTGGCGCTTGCACCTCGG
>CAYJJK010000041.1:2178-19958 GCA_964370445.1 uncultured Oscillospiraceae bacterium
CTGTGCCATTTCGGCTTCCACCGGTGGCGCTTGCACCTCGGTCTGTGCCATTTCAGCACGCCTGGCAGACGGCATAATTTTCTGAAACATTTTTTCTTTGTCTAGCTCTCCCTTGTTCGACATCTGTCTGCCTCCCGATAAATAATTTCGTCTGCCACAGCCAAATAGTCTTTTACCGCAATGTTTCGTGGTGCATGACGTATGATATCTTTTTGCAAGGCCTGCGCTTCCGTTAAACTTACACTGTTGCGAATACAAGTGTGAAACAAAGGAATACCAAGTTCACTAGAGATCATCTCTGCCGTTCCGTGCACCTCGGTTGCCAATACCGTTCTTGGAGCAAAACGTGTAAGCAGCATCCCCTCATAACGCAAGGATGGGTTGCAATATTGCTGAACATAGCTCACTGTTTCGTACAGCTGGGTAATTCCCTGTAAGCTAAACACATCACTAAGCATTGGCACAATCACACTATCTGATGCTGTGAATGCATTGATGGTGAGCACACTAAGCGCAGGTGGTGTGTCGATTAAAATGTAATCGTAATCATCTTTTATTCCTTGCACAGCTTTGGATAGCAAATATTCGCGTCCTTCACCTGTAAACTCTAATTCAACAGAAGAAAGTAAAATATTGGCCGGGATTACATCGGCCACCTCGGTAAACTGCAATGCATCTCGTGGCGATACCTCCCCTTTTAACACTTCGTAGGTGCCCACCACGCCTTCACCCTCCGCCCCAAGGCTAAAGGTGAGATTGCCTTGGGGGTCCATATCGATGGCCAATACCGTTTTACCCCGCTTTTTTAGTGCGGCCGAAAGTGCACCAACCGTCGTGGTTTTCCCCACACCACCTTTTTGATTTGAAACGGAAATTATACTCATGACTGCCTTCCCTTCGGGGTTATCCAATTCTTTTTTATTTCATCCTACTTTATCATAAATGTTTTGTTGTGTAAAATTCAAGCGTTTTTCTGTGTAAACTGCATCCTTCACCAAAAAATACAATGCAGGCCTATTTTACCAACACAATCCATTTTGTAACTATTTTGTAATCTTTTTCTTCTTTAGTTTTGTAAATTTATTACGAATTACTAATACAGAGGGATAACAGACGATTTTGCTCTTTTATCCTGTGTTCTTTTGGGAGGTATATACGATGAAGATTCAATCAAGCGCAGGCTTTCAGTCCTACAAAAACTACATATCAGAGCTAAAAAGCAACGATACCCCTAGTTTAAAAGGCAAAGATGGGCAGGCTTCACTTGCACAAAACACAGATACGGTCAGCTTTAGCGGGTCGGCTGCGGCACAGGCAGAAATCGGCCGTATTTCTTCACGCGTTGCCAGCGAAGTAGAGCATACTGCAAGGGAAGAGCGACTTTCCCAGCTTTCAGAATCTATCGCACAGGGTAGTTATTTTATCAGTAGCGACGCATTGGCTTCTTCCATTTTAGGTGAGGCGTAAGCACAAAACTGTGCCCTTGAGCAATATCATCAAGAAAGCGGAGGAAACAGCATGGCGATATCTCCTATAGAAAAAGAATATTTTGCCTTCATGGGGGAGTATTCCACATTTTTACAGAAAATGCTACAGGATGAGCAAAACAAACTTTCAGCTTTACAAAGCAAAGAGCTTGCCAATATCGAGCAAAGCATCGTTGTTTCGCAGGCAAACGCAAAAAAGCTGGAAAACTATGAAGCAAAGCGCCTTACTTTGCAAAGCAAGGCAGGCTATGGAGAACTTACCTTTCGTGAAATTCTAGACAGGCAAGAAAATGAAGAATCTCGAGTTTTACGCCCTATATATGATTCTTTTGAGCGCAACGTGCGTGAGATTCGATTTTTTAACAATAAGTCCATGGCGGTGGCAAAAGACAACATGCAATCGATAAACCCTGCCGCTGTATTACCAAATACCACCACCGGCGAAAAACCAAAAGGTAGTGACACTTATGCGCGTTTAGCGCAAGATATGGATGATTCCAGCGGCCTTTTGCAAACCAAAGTTTAACATCATGGAGGATACATCATATGAGACCAACATTCATGGGCTTTGAAACCGCAACACGCGGTATGATGACACAACAAAAGTCATTGGATATAGTATCACATAACTTAAGCAACGTTGGCACCACCGGATACACGCGTCAAAGAGCCGACCATGTGTCTTTAAATCTAGACATGCGCTATAGTCAATTTGCCCAAAACTCCACCTCCTTTGCAGGACAGGGTGTTGCTGTATATGGTGTTTCCCAAATCCGTGACCCTTTTTTGGACAAACGCTTTCGCGAAGAATATGCTGATGTAGGTTATCACGATATAATGACCAATATTCTAACCGATGTGAGCGGTGCCATCGATGAAATTTCACCGGCTGTGATGACACAAGCAATGATGAACTTTGAAACAGCGTGGAATGAGCTGCTTCAAAAACCGGGTGAAACCACCAACGCCGCCAATATTTTGGCAAATGCAGAGCAAATTGTTTCTATCTTTCACCAAATGTCGCAAAAGCTGGACAATGTGTGGGAGCAACACAGTGCCACCGTACAACAGGAAGTGAACGATGTCAACGCCATCTTGCAAAGCATTGCCATGCTGAACGATGAAATCTCCAAAGAGATTTTTAACAGCATTGATGTGGGCAATATGAACTATCAACCGCTGGAACTGCTAGACCAACGTAACGTGCTTTTGGACCAATTGTCTTACTATGGAGACATCACCTACCAGGAAGAAGACAATGGCATGGTGACAGTTTCTTTAGGCGGAATGGAAGTGGTGAGTGGCAATGAGTTTGAAACCCTAGCCTACGACACGGTTGAGGTGGATGAAGGCTACCCCACGGTGCGTATTTTTTGGAATGATTCGGGCCAGGATGTCAACTTTACCACTGGTTCTTTGCGCGGCTATATAGACGCACTAAACGGACGCGGTGTGCATACCATCAATGAGGACAATTCAAACTATTCACAAGGCATCCTCTACTACAAACAAAAAATCGATAATTTCGCAGTTACCTTTGCCGAAGAATTTAACAACGTGATTGCCATTGAAGGTACCGATCCCACTCAATACAAAACCATGTTTACCTTCGAAAACGACAACAACGAAAATGCCGCTACCATCCGCATTAACAGCGAGTGGTCTGCAAATTCCTCATATATTATAGAAGATGTTCAAGACAAGTTGGTGAACGGTGGCGACGATAATAGTTTTGCCGCAAAAGTGTATCAGCTTTTCCAAAACGATATGGAGTTTGGTGAATTTACCGGCACAATGCAAGAGTACATTCAATTTTATTCCACCACAAAGCTAGGCAACGACATTGCCTACAACGAAACACGTTTAGACGCAGTATTTACAGTTTCGAACGATTTGCTCGATCAAATACAAAGCATTTCCGGCGTGAGCATGGACGAAGAAGGTGTGGACATGATGATGTACCAAAAAGCGTATGACGCTGTGGCTCGTGTATTCACCACTTTAGACGAAATGCTGGATAAATTGATTAACGGCACCGGAGTGGTGGGGCGGTAAATTTCATTTTTTCCTACCTTATTCCTTAAATAATCTACGGAGGATACCTTTATGCGCATTACACACCAGTCTATGACTCGCAATTATCTCAGTCGGATGAACCGCAATTTAAATCAACTGAATGATTCAAACAATAAAATGAGTAGCGGGCGCGCCTTTAGCAAAAGTTACGAGGACGTGACAGATGCCACTAAGGCTTTGCGCACGCGCGTTTTAATAGACGACAACATCCGTTATCAAACCACGGTAGAGGAAGCTCAAGGCCGTGCAGATTCAGCCGAGGACGGCCTTCGCACAACAGTAGGCCTTGTAACACGTGCTCAAGAGCTTGTAATTCAAAGCCTAAACGGCACCATTTCAGAGGAGGATCGCAGCAAAATTGCCGCCGAAGTGGAAAGCCTGCAATCAGAGGTTTTCCAAATCATGAACAGTTCTTATAGCGACAGCTTTTTATTCGCCGCTTCCGGCGGGGCAGAACCCCACAGTGCACCATTTGAAATTGCGGGAGGACAGTTGCAGTTTAACGGCACCAGCGTAGATGGAATGGTGGCCGGAACAAATGGCTCCATTTTGTATGATTATAATGACGGTGCAGGCCTTGTACCCATTCAATACAACACGCCAAATTATATTGATATCGGCTTTGGTTATCGGGATGACGGAGGCCAAGTAGACCCGAACACAGCCTTTTTAGACACCTTTTCCGGAGTGGAAAGCTTTGGGTTTGGCACGGATGCAAACGGAATGCCAATGAATGTATGGAGCTTATTTGGTGACATTGCAACAAACTTGCGCAGCAGCAACATGGACAGGCTTGAGGACAACTTAGACGCATTGCCCATTGCTACAGATAAACTTCTGGTTGCCATCACCGAGATTGGTGCACGCACTTCTTTGCTAGAAAACACCGCCAGCCGATTGGAAAACGAATACGTCAACCTTTCGGAAAACCAAAACAACTTAGAGTTTATTGATGTTGCCGAAGAGATGATGTACAATAAAACCTATGAAAGAAGCTGGATGATTACCCTGCAATTGGGCAGCAAAATTTTGCCGGAGACATTGTTTAACTTCTTGAGATAGAAACGCTTTAAGCATAAGATATTTTTTTAAAGAAAGGCACAATAATCACAACTATTGTGAATGATTGACAAGGGGTGAGTTGATACGATGAAACCGTTGTTGCAAATAACCACTGTTCCCGCACAGTACGAGTATCAGATTGAGCGGGCCCGGCTAGAGCTAAGCCAGCCCATGCCACAAGTGGAACGCGTTACACAGCGGGCGTCTTTGAACATGCGTCAGGAAAGTGGACGCCTTGAGATGAATTCTGTTCGCAGGCGCAGTGACATGGGCTTTAAAGGTGTGGTAGAAGGCGCAGAGGACGAGGCTGCAAAGGGATTTGACGTGGGCCAAGATGCAACTGCTACCTATGCCGAAATCGGAAATCAGCTGGCAAAAATTTCTCAAAATACCAACATCCCAGATACCCTATGGGGACAAAGTTCACTGCACAATAAAGGGGAATTGGTTTTGATGCCCTTATCCCCGGTAGAAATCCAGTATGTTCCTGCCAAGGTGCACACAAGCTATAACCCCGGAAGCATTCGTGCCGACTGGAACATCAACAAAGCACAGCTAGATTTTGTGCCGGGTTCTTTTTCCCTTGTTTTTTCGCAGCATGCATCCATCAATTTTGAGTATATTGGTGGCTTTAACTATGTGCCACCCAGTGCAGCCCCGGATTTCGAAGCAAATGCATAACACAGAATATACAAAAACCAATCCATTAATTTTAAAAATACTACCTTCACACAAAAACACGGCTATGCGGCATAGCCGTGTTTTGCAATAAAGCCCTGCTGTGCCGCCGTAAAAATTCCATAAATCTCACTTCAACGGGAGAATACCAACGTATGAAAATCAACACACGTGATTTTGGTTTGATGGAGCTCAATGAAAGCGAACTTTTATTTTTTCCCCAACCTATTTTTGGATATGAGGGCTTGCAACGCTTTGCCTTATTAAGCTATGAGGATGCCGAGGACGGAATTTCCTTTTTACAGTCTGTAGAGCGGGCCGAGGTGTGTTTTGTTCTGCTAGATCCACAAACGCTTAACATCCCCTACAATCCTGCCATTTCTGACGAAACCGCTTTTTTGCTTGGGGATGTTGGCCCCATTGCCTTGCGTTTAATTGCCATTGTACCGGAAGATTTTCGCAAAACCACGGTTAACCTAAAAAGCCCGCTGGTTATCAACACAGAAAATCGGCTGGCCACACAGGTAATTTTAGAAGAAGACTTCCCTTTGCGTATGCCTTTGTTTGAAACACAGGGGGAAAGCACATGCTAATTTTAACACGGAAGCTAGGGCAGGGGTTCACTATTGGTGACGAGGTAGAAGTGACCATTACTGAAATCTCAGGCGATAAAGTACGTGTGGGCATCAATGCCCCAAAACACATTAAAATATTACGCAGCGAACTTTCTGAAACGTTGGAAGTGAACCAGCAGGCAGCTGAATCTGCCAGTAGCAGTGCTTTGCAGGCTCTGGCTTTAGGGTTGCGCTCTGAATCAGAGCTGCGCAATGTACCTAAACCGCCTAAAGAAAGCCTCTAGGATATCCCCAAGAAGTTATATCTGTGTAAGGTTTGGCTATTTTCAAAAACCGCCTAAAGACACTTGCTGCTACCTGCCATTTTTTAACTTTTGTTTTATCCTACAAACATGCCTCGTCTTTGTTTTTGGCACAGCTTATATTGCTTGCAAACAAAAAGCAAGTTCTTTTAAAAGAACCTGCTTTGATACCTTTAATTCTCATTTTCCTCTTGCTCCCACTGCTTTTCCAGCTTTGCAGTATAGGCGCTTAACGCAATATAATTTTCTTGTGTCATCGTATCTACTTCACAAAGCAATAACTTTTCACCCTCCAAAAAATCCACCCGTTTATGCACAATTAAACAAAGAGCGCTCAATGTCAAAAAATCCACTTGTATGGACAAATAGATCTTCTGCCCTTCAGAAATCTCTTGGCTGCTCAATATCTTTATCATACCCATAGAAAGATATAGCACTTCCGCTTCATATTGAGGTGTTTTTTTCTTAGGCGATTGCGCTATCGTTGAGGGCAATCGTGTATTCATTTGAAATAAAGTGCGTGCAGTAGCTAGTTTCACCTCTTCTAAGCCGGTAATTTGCAACATTTCAGAAGTGGAAAGATAGGTTTCTCCCTCAAAAGTGGCAAGCGTTTTGTCTCCCAATGTCCAATGGATGGTGGCACTTTTTCCAAAGGGAATCAAGGGAACAAAATCACTGTAAAAATTCAGCGCATCCCCGCGCGGTGTAATTTGTGCAATACCGGATTCTTCTACTTCATTGTAATCCGAACTTAGCAGGGCCGGAAATGGGTAGTAATCCCTCATTGATTTCTCCTAAATAATGTTTATGTTTCCCACATGATTTCTTTGCAAAAAGGAGCAAAAACCATGGATATCATCCAGAATATATGCCATTTATTAAACGACAAAAAAGACAAGTTCTCGGAGTATGAAAAGCTTACTATAGAAATGCTACACTGCAATGTTGATGACCTAGGAAATTATATCACAAAGCGAAGCAAGCTCGCAAATGAAATTGATGAAATTTCTGCAAAGATTGAGACGCTTTGCCTTAAAGAACCTAAGGGTGATGTATATGCAAAGGTTTCTTACGCGCAGCTTAGTTTCGAGAATGTCCCCGTCGAGCTTCAGCCCATGTTTGAGTTGGGCCAACAGGTACGTGGCACCATGGCACGAATTTTAAAGCTGGAGCCGCAGGTGATACAGCGCCTAGAAGGCCTAAAGCGCGAAGCTTTTCAAAAGATAAAAGAAAACCATAATCTACCTAAAATCAAAAAATATTTAACAAACCTTGGTGAGCAGCCCTCAAGCGGGCATTTTACCAGCACAAAAATTTGATTTTTCTTTGCTAAAAGCTAATGCTTTTAAAATTGTTGCCGATATATAGTAATGAAGACAATTATGGGGCAACCAATGCCTATATGTATATTTATAACTACTAAGGAGGGCTTCTCATGGCCATCAATTCTCTCAGTTATTCCAGCAACGGCTACGCCGGCCTTGTGTCCGGCATTGATACAGAGTCTGTTGTAAAAGAAATGTTGTCCGGCACACAGGCAAAAATTGACAAGGCCGGTCAAGATAAGCAAACATTGCTCTACAAGCAGTCTATGTATCGCGATGTTGCTACCCAGCTCAAAACACTGCAAACAAGCTTTATGAGCTTTAGCTCTTCTACAAACTTGTTGTCCAGCTCTTTTTATAACCAAATGACCACTTCCCTGCGGATGCCTACTGCCGGGCAAAATGCGGCTTTTTCTGTAACTGCAACCAGTAGCTCCACACCGGGCACCTACAAGCTCACCTCTATCTCTCAGTTGGCAACAGCGCATAGCATTAAAACCAAAAATGACGTTAGTGGCGCTGTTAGTGGCACGCTGAATGCCGATGTAGCAAAAAATATTTTAAACAACTACAGTGGCGGCGATGTGCCTAGAGATGCAGACTTAATTATTCAAGTGGGCAATAAAAGCGTTACAATCGACAACGCCCCTGAAGTGCTTGGCGGCAAAAGTGCCGATGAAATTGTGGATATCCTCAATGCTGAATTTGAAGCGGCGGGTGTAGAGGGCAATGCTGCTTTTGTTAACAATAAGTTGACCATTTATGCCAATGACTCGGAAGATTTTATTCGTGTACACGGAAACTTCAATGCAGACTCTCAGGATTCCGACCTATCTATGCTGATGTTTGGCGAAGGAATTACCGATTTAAGCGCACAAGGTACTTTCAGTGCCACCATCGACTCTGACCTCTACTTGCCCAGCCTTACTGTAGAGCTGGACGGACGTGAGCAAGAGATTTACCTTGACTTTGATGCCCTGCGTAGCTTTGCAGGTGTGGATGCCGATGGCAACCCTGTTGCTTCGGGCAGTGATGGTGGTACAGCGCTATTGGCAAGCTTGCAAGAATCATTAAGCCGTGCATTTGGCACCGGTGTAAATGTGGCTATGAGTGGCGACACCATTACGTTTGACACAGGCAGTCCTTCTTCTACTTTAATGCTAACGGGAACCAACACTTCGATGGAGCTGTTTGGCCTTACCAGTGGCATTTCCAACAAATTAAACGCCTCTTTGGCGCTAGACGACTTAAACTTTGCCTCTCCTTTGCAAGGCAGTCGACATTCTTTTTCCATCAATGGTGTTGATTTTTCTTACGATTCCACAACATCTCTTTCCACCATTATCAACGACATCAACAACAGCAAAGCCGGTGTAAAAATTATCTATCAGGAAGCTGAGGATAAGTTTACTATCCAACGGGCTGAAACCGGTTTAACCACTGCAGATGACCCTTATGCTGCCATTGATATGTCTCAAACAGAGGGCAATTTACTTAGCGCCTTGTTTGGTGTGGAAGGCGGCAGTGATTTCACCGCCCACGGAATTAACCAAGTGATGAACAGTGCAGCAAGTGTTGCAGCCAGCGAGTACGAATATGGCGGCACCTATATGTTCAATGTGAACGGCACAAACTACACATTTACGGTTCCTCAAAAAAGTGGTGTGAACGAAAAGTACACCGCCGAAGAGTTTACAGAAAAACTCAACGAATCTTTCCGTAGCAGTTTTGGCACCTTGGCCGACGGAACGCAATCCATTGAGCTTACCTATGATGCAGGCCAGTTTTCCATCACCTCCAACAAAGAATCTCTTGTGGTCAAAATGCCCACGGGAACGGTTGGAAGCGATGTAAAATCCCTAGGATTTGCCGATGATGCCTCCACCCAAATCACCGATGGCAGCACCACTTTAAGCGAAGCGGGAATTCAATTTGGTGCTGGCGGATCTATCACGGTTCAGGGGAGCTCGGGCCCTATATCAATTGATGGCAGTACACTCAATGGGCTTACATTGGATGAAGTGGCCGCACAATTGCAAAATGCCATTCGCACAGCTGAACCAACCTCTTCTGCTACTGTAGAATTTGACAAAAACACCGCCAGCTTCCGCATTTTGGGCATTGATATCCCAATGGATATTATAATTGACGGTGGTACTGATGGGGAAAATACAGAGGACTTGTTTGGTAGTAGCCATCTGCAACTGCACCAAGCCGCCAATGCCGACGCAGTGGAAGTAAGCTATGGAACCAATGCCAAAGTGTGGATTGACGGTGTTGAGCTGGAACGCTCGAGCAACACATTTGAATACAACAACATGTCATTTACTGTGCACTCCCTTTACAATGAAGGAGAAGGAGCTTTAGGTGCCCCCACAGAAGTGGTGGTAGAGCGAGATACGGAAGTGATTGCAGAAAGCTTGCAAGAATTCTTAACAGCTTACAACGAAGCCATTACGATGTTTAACGAGCTGTACACCGCAGACTCTACCTATAAAGATTATCCACCACTAACAAGCGAGCAAATGGCAGGTATGTCCGAAACCGAAATCGAAAATTGGGAGGAGAAATCCAAAGAGGGTCTCCTTCGCATGGATGACAACCTGTTCAGTATTTTAGAGAGCATGCGGTCGGCTATGTATACGCGTCCTTTGGGCAGTTCTATCGCCATTTACGACCTTGGCATCGACACCAGCTTCTATAGTGAAGATGGTCATTTCGAGTTGAGTAGCGAAGCAGATTTGATTGCCGCTTTAGAGCAAGATCCCGAAGCAGTGATGAACCTTTTCTCAGGAGCTGGTGGCATTATGGAAACGCTAAACACTGCCATCAATGATGCAGTGGGTGCTACAGGTTACCTCACTCGCGAAGCCGGCATCAATTCTTTGGATGTCAATTCCAATATTTATAAACAAGTAGAAGACATTGACGAGCAACTGCTGACACTGGAAAACCGTTACTGGAACGAATACGACCGCTATTGGTCTCAGTTCAACGCAATGGAATCGTACATACAGCAAATGAACGAGCAAATGTCCTGGCTCACCAGTAGCTTGTCAAGCAGTGGAAGCACTGCATAATCACAGATATTCAAGTTAAACCCTACCACCCTTTAATGATTCAGCAGAAAAGAGGTTATCTGAGATATGAACCCATATGAGCAATATCAAAAACAAATGGTTACAACGATGACCCAAGGAGAAATGCTTCTAAAGCTGTACGATGAGATACTGCGACAAATTGATTTTGCCAAAGTATCTATTCAAAGCGGAAATGTTGAAGAAATGAACAAAACCATCTCAAAGGCACAAAAGATCCTTCGTCATTTACAAGATAATTTAGATCATCGTTACCCTATCTCCAATAACCTATCGCAACTTTATAGTTTTTTTACCCGAGAACTCATGTTTGCCAACATTCGCAAGGATAGTAAACACCTAGATGACATCCGCCCATTGATTTTGGATCTTCGTAACACCTACGAGCAATGCGATAAAATAGAGCGTAGCAATCGCAACAAAGCGGCGGGCAACCATTTTGTTTAGCAACATATAAATTTTCATTTTTATAAGAGAAAGAGATTTTCAATTGCGAAAAGTCTCTTTCTCTTATTTCTATGTAAAATTTTCTGTATATAAGAGGACTTCTGCACAGAAAGAGCATAATTTTAAGCGATACTGACAAAGAGGTATCTAAATTCATTTATGTGACATGACATATGTCTTTATTTTTTCAATACATAACACCAAATGATACTTTGACAGGTATCCTGTGACATTTTCCACTTTTTCATCTGAATCCAATTAAAAAATTAGTGTTTTTATGGTTTGTCATATTGTGTTTTTCAAAAATTAGTGCTATGATTATCCTAGATTCGGTAGGTTTGCTTCAATTAACTTTCGATATATACTTTTTACTTTTTAGATTTTTGTGGTCTGAGCACTTTTTTGTGTAACGATATACACCCTTTGCTTCATGTTAATACAGGGAGGCTTTTATGTTATTTGATACAGTTGCCACCACCACGGCAGAGGCCAGCTTGGATTCGCTGTGGACAAAAACACAGGTCATTGGTAACAATATGGCCAATGTAGACACACCGGGTTTTAAGGCAAGTAGCGTTGAATTTGCCCAAGTGCTCAGTGAAAAAAGTGCTTCATCGCAGCAGGTGGCTCTCTCCGGCGATGTACACCAGGCGCAAGTGTTTGATTCAAACCAAATGCAAGCTGGAAATTCTGCAAACGGGGACCCACAAGCAGCCCATGCCAACAATGCAAATTTGGGCAATGAACAGGTACTTGATGGTTCTGGCGCAAAATACCGCACCACGGTAACGCAGCAGGAGGACACCTCTGTTCGCATCGATGGAAATAATGTGGATTTAGAAAAAGAACAAACTGAACTATGGAAGTCCTATGCACAATACAACTATTTGCTTGACTATGTGTCAGGTCACTATAGTTCTATCAATTCTGCCATCACAAATTCACGAGTATAAATCAAGCTCGAAACGTAACCTATTTTTAGATGTGAGGAGGATTTTATGTCTTTTTTAAACACTTTGGATATCACCGCTTCCGCACTGACTGCAGAACGTCTTCGTATGGATATTATTTCGCAAAACATGACGAATATTGATACCACTCGCACCCAAGACGGTGACCCTTACCGCCGGCAATTGGTTGTGTTTGAGGAGCGTCCTCTACAATTTGAAACTGCACTGGAACAAGCAGCCGGGCGCATGACAAACACCACCTCATCCTCTTCAAACAAAGTTGGCGGCGGTGTGCAAGTGCAGGAAATTATAGAGGATGAAAGTGAATTTGTGCCGGTATACAACCCCACGCATCCGGATGCAGATGAAGCAGGGTATGTACTTATGCCCAACGTGGATCGCGCTGAGGAAATGGTGGATTTAATGGCCGCAACGCACAGCTATAACGCCAACATCACCACGCTTAATGTAATTAAGGCAATGGCGATGAAAGCATCTGAAATTTTACGATAATTTTTTCCCGATGGCTATGCCACCGGGTGTCGTTGTTTTTTGAAACACAACATGCCAACAGGAGGTTTTTATGAGTTCTTTTATCATACCGATGAGCAATTTGCCTTCTTTAGCGTCCCTTTCTCAGGCACAACCTGCTCAGATACCTACACAAGAAGACAGCGCCTCATTTTCAGATATCTTAGAAAGTGCAGTGCTGGACATGCAAACCACAAGTGCAACATCACAGGCATCCCTTTACGATTTGGCACTCGGGGGCAGTGATGATTTGCATAATGGCGCGATTGCCTCTCTTAAAACATCCGCTTCGGTCAACTTTACATCCAGCCTTATTAGTGCGGCCATTGGCTCTTATAACGAATTGATGCGTATGCAAATTTGATGCTACTATGTCTGGCTAAAAATCAGGAAACATCGGGGAATTGATATAAATGGGTGAACGGGTGAGAACCGTTGGGAATCAAATTCGTCAAGCCTTTTCAAAAGTTCGAGTGGCTTGGACGGAGATGGAGCCGGCACGTAAGCGACTCCTTTTAATTATTGCACTTGCGGCCCTTGCTTTGGCAGTGGGTCTAGTTGTGTTTTTAAATGTACGTGCGGCACAACCCGTGGTGATTTACTCGGGCTTGCCGCAAGAGGAAGCCGTGCAGGGCCTTGCTGTTTTGCAAGAGGCTGGCATATCGGGGTCCTTGAATGATGCAGGAGAACTGGAGGTGCCGGCAAACCAAGAAAACGCTGCCATGGCACAACTTGCCACTGTTGGCATTCCCTCTTCTACATTGGATTATGATATTTTTCAGCAAGCAAATGGGCTAACCACCACAGACTTCGAGCAGCAACAATACCAAATCCAACAAATGCAAAATCGATTGCAAGATATTATCAAAACTTACGAAGGTGTAGATAATGCCTACGTCACTTTAAACATCAGCGAAGATTCAAACCGTGTGTGGGATGCCGCAAGTAGCACCAACACCGCTTCTGTAAAAGTGGAAATGGCCGATGGGCGTGTGCTTACTTCCAGCCAAGTGGCCGGCATTCGCTATCTAGTGGGCCCTGCCGCCGGCATAGACCCCGCACAAGTTTCGGTGATTGACGAAGCGGGCAACACGCTTGCAGCTGCCGGTGAAGGCTATGACGAATCTATGGCCGAAACAGAAGACTTTTTAGAAAAACAAAACTTTGAGGCAGAGGTTGAACAGCGCTTGCACGACAAAACAGCCAATATACTATCTCTTCCCTACACTGATGCAGACGACTATCGTATTTCGGTTACCGCATCGCTGGACTGGGATGCCATGATTACTGAAAGCATGGAGTATATTCCTCTTGAAGACACCGAGGCCGGTGTAATGAACAGCGAGGAAGAACAGGCGCTCATGGGCACTGGCCAATATGCCGAAGGCGTGGTGGGAGAAACCGATAACACCGACATCCCCACTTATGCTGATTTAAATGGTGATGGCGAGCTGGATGCTGTAGATTACTATAACAACCGAGAATACCTGGTAAGCTACATCAAGCAACAAATTGAAAAAGATGGTGCCACCTTAGAAGAGGCATCGATTGGCGTTATGGTGCGTGGCACTTTGGATGATGCTACACGAACAAGCTTACAAGAGCTGATTGCCGCCTCTACCAATATCCCGGTGGCGAATGTCAATGTGCAAGGCATGGCAGATGCCGGTGTCCTTGATGAGGAAACTGATTCGAACTTGATCTTTGGCTTACCTTCTTTGGTGGTTTACATTGCCGCCGGCGTGCTTGTGCTCATGGTGATTGTCATCATTCTAATCATCGTTTTACGCCGTCGTGCAGCAAAAAAACGTGCCGAAGAAGAAGCTGCCGCCCTTGTTGCCGAAGAAGAAGAGGCGCTGCGCGTTCAAGAGGAAATCGAAGAGCGCAAACGTCAACTTAAAGATGCTGCGCTCACCGAGCAAAGTGAAAATGCTATCACCAACGAGGTTCGAGAGTTCGCACGATCCAATCCGGAAATTACCGCGAATTTGCTGCGTAGTTGGCTACGCGAAGGAGGCGAAAACTAATGGCATCCGGCAAAATTTCAAACAAAACGCGCGCTGCTGCCATTATCATCACGCTAGGTGCTAGCGAGGCAGCCGAAGTGTATAAATACCTACGCGAAGAAGAAATTGAACAGCTGTCTTTAGAAGTTGCGCGCATGGAAGCGCTCCCTCCGGATGAGCTAAACAACATCATCGATGATTTTTATGGGCTTTGTGTAACCCAAAAGGTGATTGCAGAAGGCGGTGTTGATTACGCAAGAGACATTCTGGAAAAAGCGTTTGGTGCGCAACAAGCCGCCAGCTTAATGGAACGTGTCTCGAAGGGTTTGCGCACCAAAGCATTTGATTTCGTGCGCAAAGCAGACTATAAAAACCTTTTGTCTATTTTGCAAAACGAACATCCGCAAACCATCTCGCTGATTTTGAGCTATGCAAAAGCAGAGCAGGCAAGCCAGGTTCTTGCAGAACTGCCCCCCGACATTAGCATCGAAGTGGTGGAACGCATTGCCAACCTAGACAGGGCGAACCCAGATTTTATCAACCTTGTGGAAACCACCCTGGAACGCAAATTCGGCAATATTGTTTCGGTGGATTTGATGGAGCTTGGCGGTGTTACTTACGTGGCAGAAATTATGAACACTGTAGACCGCAGCACAGAGAAACATATTTTCGACGAACTGGATATCAAAGACCCCGAACTTGCCGAAAACATTCGCAAGTTGATGTTTGTATTCGAAGATATTGTTCACCTCGACGATATTTCTATCCAGCGCTTCTTGCGTGAAGTGGATACAAAGGACTTGACTGTGGCCTTAAAAGCCACCACACCCGATGTGTCTCGCGTGATCTTCCAAAACATGTCAAAACGCTCGCAAGAAACCATTGCAACTGATATTGAATACCTGCACAATGTTCGCATGAAGGACGTGGAAGAGGCACAGCAGAAAGTTGTTGATGCGATTCGCCGTTTGGAAGAAGAAGGTGAGCTCGTAATTTCAAAAGGTGGAAAGGATGAGGTAATTGCCTAGCATATTTCCTTCTTATACGCTTCACTACACCGAGGACGTTTTAACAATTAAAGATGAACGCCCCGGCAAGATTTTACAAGACAGTGCCTCTCTTGCATATGACGTAGACGATGAAGATAGTTCCATCCGAATTATAGATATGTTTGAACTGCGAAAGCAAGAAGAGCTTGCTTTAAAGAAAAAAAGAGAAGCCGAACTTGCCGCACAATCTGTTAAAACGGTGGACGAACCTACCTCGCCTGATACCCATCTTCTTGTGCAAGAGATAATTGAAACAGCAGAAGCCGAAGCAGAACAGATTAAAGAGCGTGCTTTTCAAACGGCAATGGCTGATAAGGAACAGATGATGCAGCAGGCACAGCAGGAGGCACAAAAGCTCTTGCAAGATGCCAAAGCACAAGGTTTGCAGCAGGGTCTTAGTGAGGGCAACTCATTGCTAAAAACACAGCTAGATGAGCTTGAGCACACTGTGGCACGGCTAGAGGGAGATCTTGCAGGTTTTGAAGTGGAACTGGAAGAACAACTGCGCTGGATGGCCTTAGAGGTTGCCTCTCGTGTATTGAACCAAAAAGTGCAAGAGGACGATGCAATTTTGGCCGATATGGTGGTACAAACTGTGCAAAGCGTGCGCAATATGCCCTGGATTCGCATAGAAGTTGCCCAAAATATGACGCGTCTCATTAAAAAATTGCAAAATATTTTTGACGAACAAGAACACATTGAAATCAGCCCCATTCCCTCAGAAGAGGACGTCATTCAAATCGAAACGCCCTCGGGGCGCCTAGATGCCTCAGTGAAAACACAACTTGAGAACTTAAGAATATACTTTCAAAAAAATACCGAGTAAAACTTTTCTTCTTTGTCCAAATTAGGTATAATGATATGCTTTGCGCATCAATCAAAAATGCATAACGATAACCAAAAAAATAGATTTTTCATTTTTTTCACCCAAGAAAGTCATAAAATCACCATTTCTGTTTTGTATATTAATAGATATGAGTTTTTTTCAACGATGCTAAGGAGGTGGGTGCTACGAATCGAACGGCTTTTCGCCAACTGCTAAATACAGACGGCTTGTACACCCGCATTGGCAAAATTGACAAATTGATTGGCATGACAGTGGAGGCCACCGGCCTTGTTGCCATCATCGGAGATGTTTGTTGTATCCATTTGCAAGACGGACGTGAAGTTTTAGCTGAGGTAGTGGGCTTTAAAGGCAGTAAAGTGTTGCTTATGCCTTATGAAGAAACCGAGGGCATCGGTTACGGTGCCACAGTGATCAATACCGGGCGAAAACTGGAAATACAAGTTTGCGATGAGATGATAGGGCGCACCATTGATGCACTAGGGCGCCCTATGGATGGCAAAGGCTCTCTTCCTGCCTTTGGCAAGCCCTACAGTGTCACCGGCGAAGCTTCAAACCCTATGCAGCGCCCACGCATTGATTCCCCCATTGAAATGGGTGTAAAAGCTATAGATGGCTTTTTAACCATAGGTAAAGGGCAGAGGATGGGCATTTTTGCGGGTTCCGGTGTGGGTAAATCTACCTTAATGGGTATGTTGGCCCGCAACGTAAAGGCAGACGTAAATGTAATCGCCCTTGTGGGCGAACGTGGACGCGAAGTGGTGGAGTTTTTAGAGCGTGACCTTGGCGAAGAAGGCGCCGCGCGCAGTGTGGTGGTGGTGGCCACCAGCGACCAGCCGGCCATGCTTCGCAACAAATGTGCCATGAGCGCCACTGCCGTTGCCGAGTATTTCAAGGATCAAGGTAAAGATGTGCTGCTTATGATGGATTCGCTCACTCGCTTTTGCATGGCACAGCGCGACATTGGGCTTGCCATTGGAGAGCCACCCGTAGCTCGTGGATACACACCGTCTATCTATTCCAGTTTGCCACGCCTACTTGAGCGTAGCGGAAACTTTGAAAAAGGGTCTATCACGGGAATCTACACCGTTTTGGTAGAAGGGGATGACATGAACGAACCCATTTCCGATACCGTTCGCAGTATTATTGATGGGCACGTTATGCTCTCGCGCAAGGTGGCACATAAAAACCATTACCCGGCCATCGATATTTTATCCAGTATCAGCCGTCTGATGAACGATATTGCCCCACCCGAACAAAAAGTGGCAGCCGGACGATTGAGAAACCTTTTGGCCACCTTTCAAGCCAACGAAGATTTGATTGCCATTGGTGCTTATAAGATTGGCACAA
>CAYJJK010000041.1:19968-21555 GCA_964370445.1 uncultured Oscillospiraceae bacterium
ATTAATGGTGAGTGTTGCACGCTAAGGCCGACAATTAAAAAATTTGTTTTTTCGCTGGAAAGAATGCTTTCGTATAAGCACAGCCTCTACGAAAAAGAGCGCAATGAACTGGCACGCTTGCGCCGAGAACGGCTGGATAAAGAACATCACCGAGACAATGTGCTAAAGCAGGTGGCCGAAAAAGAAGCCCAGTTATACAAGGACATGGAAAAAGGGCTTTCGGTAACCGAAGTAAAACAGATGGGGTACTATCGAGATAATGCCGACACGCTGGTGCAACTGTTGGAAACCCAGATGCACGAGCTTGACATAGAGATAGAAAAGCAACTGGCCATTGTAATTGCGCTGGATCAAGATGTTCAAAGCCTTGAGAAATTGCGTGAAAAGCAATGGGATGAATATCTTGCCCAAGTAAGGCGCGAAGAAGCCTAAAATATTTCGGAGCTTGTCAGCCGCAAATACATCGACAATCAGCGCAACGAGACAAGAGAAGAAGAGGCGGTTTCCTAAAATTGGTTATACGGGTTCTGCTTGTTGGAATTCTGTATACGATAAAAATTAAAAAAAGGAGGTGAAACAGATGAACACAAATGCAATTTCTACTTTGCCACAAACGGATCTAAGTGCACTTACAGGCTTAACTTCCGGCAGTAGCTCCAGTTTGGATTTTGCTCAAATTTTAGCAGGACTTCAAACACAAAGCACCGGTGCAACTGGTTTTACGTCAGATACTCTCACATCGGATACTTTACTGTCGAGTGACTTGAGCAGCTTACTTGGTGTCGATATCTATGGCGAATTACTCAGTAATGGACTTTTAAACAGTGAACTTCTAACAAGCAGCTTGCTTGGTGAAAGTTTGAATATTGAGTCTTTGGGCATAGATGGGGTAGAACTTACACAGCTTGAAGGGCTTGCCGGTGGAATTTTAGAGCTACTTTCCGGTTTGCAAAACTCTGGTGAAGAAGACACGATTATGGCACTGATTGCAAACATGCAAACAGAACTGAAAAGGCTTTGTGAAGAGCAGGGGCAGATGGTGCTGGGCGAGCAACTGATGGCACTTTTAGCACAGATGACAAACCAGACACTCACTCCGACTTTGCAGACAGACGGCAGCTTGACTTGGACTTTACCAAACAGCGCACAAGCTATTTCGACTTTCACAAATGCTGCGCCGCAAGATGTGCTACAATGGTTACAGGGTGGATCATTTTCAAACCCACAAAATCAATCGGCACAGGTGTTGCAAGCACAAAACACAACCTCGGCAAGCACCGGCAACGAAAGCGCAACCCCTTTGGCGTCTTTACCCACACAAGACACAGCCAGCACGCAAACGCAGGCAACTTCCTCACAACGCCAGCCAAACACAAACCTTTCAGGTGAAAGTGGCAGTCAAGCATCCAGTAGCTCTTCTACGGAAAACGGAGAACTGCAAGCGGCATCCAACGCCAATTTACCTTTACAAACGGGTGTTGTTACCACCGGAAATGTGACGGCAAGCAATTCAGCACAAAGTTTTTTAACACAAATGCAAAGTGCCATTGAAATCGGCTTGCAAAGTGGCGTTGACGAATTTCGAGT
>CAYJJK010000042.1:0-21435 GCA_964370445.1 uncultured Oscillospiraceae bacterium
CATGAGCACCCGTTCTCGATTATCGGCGCTCGTGTCCTCTGGCCTGCTTTGGCTTAAAGCCTCATACCCTACAGGCTGGAGATCAACATGGAATTCTATGCGATCTAGCAGGGGGCCACTCACGCGGCTTAGATAGCGTTCCATGGCTCCCTTTTGACAACGACACTCTTTCTCCGGGTGGCCATAATGACCACAAGGGCACGGGTTCATGGCGGCAACCAACATAAACCGGCTTGGATAACTTGCCTTGCCGTACACCCTGCTGATGGACACAACACCATCTTCCATCGGTTGTCGTAGCATTTCAAGTGCATCGCGCTGAAACTCGGGAAGTTCATCTAAAAAAAGCACCCCTTGATTTGCAAGGCTGATTTCACCTGGACGTGGCACAGAGCCACCCCCAATCAAACTTTGCGCACTGACACTGCTATGGGGATTGCGAAATGGGCGATATGTTAAAAAAGAAAGGTCATCCTTTTGGCAAAGCAACCCCATTACTGAATAGATTTGGTTCACCTCTAAGGCCTCTTCAAAGGTTAATGGAGGCAAAATACCGGGCAAACGTTTTGCCAGCATACTTTTTCCAGATCCCGGCGCGCCAATTAAAAGCACATTGTGCAAACCTGCTGCGGCAATTTCCATAGCTCTGCGTGCTTCCAGCTGGCCGTAAACATCGGCAAAATCCGGTGCATCTTGCCTTTGTGTTTCAAGGTCAAGCTCTGTGTGGCAAATGGCGCCTAATTTACATGCTCCGGATAAATGGTTCACAATCTCTTTCGCGTGGGCCACAGGATAAATCTGTATGCCATGGCAAAGAGCAGCTTCTTTTGCGTTCTGCTTTGGAAGAAACAGCTTTTTAATGCCTTGTGCATGGCATGCCAATGCCATGGGCAACACCCCGGTTACGCCACGCACTTCACCATTTAAGCCAAGCTCGCCCACAAAAGCGCTGTCTTCGGGCAATGGTTCTATTTGCCCACTGCCCGATAAAACACCCAGCAATATAGGCAAATCATAAACAGCACCGGTTTTCTTCACATCTGCCGGTGCTAGGTTGACTGTAATTCTTCTGGCCGGAAATTCATACCCTAAGTTTTTTAGCGCACTGCGCACTCTGTCTGTAGCTTCTTTAACAGCACTATCCGGTAAGCCCACCACAGCAAACTGTGGTAAGCCACCGGAAACATCTACTTCTGTGGTCACCAAAAAGCCATCCAGTGCTGTAACCCCTAAGCTGTTCAGCTTTGAAAACACCGGCACCCTCCTGCCACTCAGACATATTATATATCTTAGTATACCTTGATTTTATCACGCCAAAGAAAATTTCGCAAGATTTTTTTAATTTTCTATTGCATCTTGAAAATGAATATGGTATACTACGTGATGTGCTAAAGAGTTTTTGCTTGAGACACTCTCGCATGTAAGACTGCATATAGCACAATAATAATCCTCAATAGCTCAGTTGGTAGAGCATGCGGCTGTTAACCGCAGGGTCGTTGGTTCGAGTCCAACTTGGGGAGCCAAAACTTCGCAAACAATTGTTTGCGAAGTTTTTTTTTATAAACCTATGCCAAAACTATTTGGCTATTTTACATTTCCAGTTTTAAACTACGGCATACTAACTGTACCTTAAAACTCCCCTCTAGCATTTAGAGCACACATCATAAAACAATTTTTTATAAAAAAATAGAAAACCACTGTATAACAGTAGTTTTCTATTTTGGTTGGCCTGGCAGGATTCGAACCTACGAATGCCAGAGTCAAAGTCTGGTGGCTTACCGCTTGCCGACAGGCCAGTATAATAAAAGCGAACAAATCGCCCGCTTTTATAAATGGGGTGGATAATGGGATTTGAACCCACGGCCTCCAGGGCCACAACCTGGCACTCTAACCATCTGAGCTATACCCACCACACACTATATGCAACAGTCATCATATAAACAGCGCTATAATAGAATATCACATAATCCCTCAGCTGTCAATCACTCAACCAGCATTTTTTAATTTTTTTTATATTCTTTTCTTGATTATGCTAATTTTATAAAAGGCACATTGCAAAATCAGACTTGCAATGTGCCTTTTGTGCTACAAAATCATTTTAAAACATACCTATTGGCCAGAAGAGCACCCACAATCACAACCACAGCCTTCATTTTTGCTTTGGTCATCTTTCTTAGGGGTGCTTGCGCAGCTACCTCCGGAAGGGCATCCAATGCAGCGCACACCACGGCGTTTTGCTCTGACAATATAAACCACTACCGACACCAAAATAAGCACAATAATGCCGCCAACAACTATATTAACCATTAGCCCCTCCACTTCATTTTATCACCTTATATTTGCTCTTAAAACAGGTCAAAACTCAGGCTATAGATAAGGCGATTCTTGTATAAGCATAAAAGTTCTACATAAATCACATGCAACCATATGACTACGCTTAGAAAACAGTTTGTGTGATCATTGTGCAAGCTTATTCGCTTATGAAGATTTACCCACTGCTACTCGATTTGCCATCAATCTCTCGGCAGATTTTTTATTACCCTTAATCACAAGGTACACCAAGATTCCAATCATGATAGCTACTGCGATGAGACCTGGAAGGAATGCCACACCAAGTGCACCTGTTGTAACCAGTGTTCCAATTTGGTAAACAAAGAAAGCCACAATGTACCCAATACCAAACTGTAAACCAATGCCGGCCCAAAGCCATTTTTTGCTTTCCATTTCTGCATTCATGGCACCAATGGCAGCAAAACAAGGCGGTGTGAAAAGGTTAAACATAAGATAGGCTAAAGCTGCAATAGCTGTCATATTCATAGCAGTGGCAACATCTGTGGCACCGCTTACCAATGCAAGTTCTTCGGTATCGATAAAGCTTGTAATACCAAACACAACGGCCAAGGTGCCTACCACGTTTTCTTTGGCAATAAAGCCGGTGATGGCGGCAGCGGCCAATTGCCACATGCCACAACCAAGTGGCAACAACAAAATGGCAAAAGGTGATGCAATTGTGGCCAAGATACTGGTGTCTTCCATGCCTTCAGGCACTACCTGGAAGCTCCAGTTAAATGTTTGCATTATTTGCACAGCAGCATTGCACAGCAAGATTATGGTACCCGCTTTAATAATAAATGCCTTTGCGCGTGACAACATAGAGATAGTTGCGCGTTTGATGCTGGGGAAACGGTATTCCGGCATTTCCATAATAAAGAAAGAACGCGCATGTTTTTCGCCGGTAATACGTTGAATAACCAAAGCATTGATGATGATAAGCGCAATGCCGGCAAAATACATCAGGGTCAAAACCCAAGAAGCATCGGCAAAGAACACACCGGCAAACAAGGCAATAACCGGCAGTTTTGCTCCACAGGGCATAAACGGTGTAAGCATGGCCGTCGTTCTGCGTTGGCGCTCGTTTCGGATGGTTCTAGTGGCCATAACGCCAGGAATGGCGCAGCCCGTGCCAATCACCATTGGGATAATTGATTTTCCGGAAAGGCCTACAACTTTTAAGAAGCGATCCATTACAACGGCAACTCGGGCCATATAGCCACAATCTTCCAAAAGAGCCAGCAGGAAGAACATAACCATGATTAGCGGTAAGAACCCTACTACAGCTCCCACGCCACCAATAATGCCATCGAGCAATAGTGCACTGAGTACCGGGCTGACATTTTCGCCAAGGAGGCCCGCCACAAATTCATAGAACATATCAATATAGCCCACAACCCAATCAGCAAGCCAGGTGCCCACATAAGTTTGTGAAATAGAAAATACCAGCCACATTACAACAACAAAAATAGGAATACCTAACCATTTGTTGGCAATAACACGATCTACTGAGTCTTGTGTTGTTTGCTTGTTGCTGCCCACGGCACGTTTTTCTACCGCTGCAACCAAACCAGACACAAATTGGAAACGTGCTTTATCTGCTTCTTTCACAGCATTTTCGTCTGCAATGTTGGCATCGCCTGCACTATAGGGTGCTGTTTGGCCTTTGCCTGCCACGGAAACTGCTGCATCCATCAACTGTTTTAATCCGTTGTTTGTAGAAGCTGTAGCAACCGTTTGAACAACAGGGCAACCTAACTTTTCAGATAAAGCTGCAACATCAATCTCTGTTTTCTTTTTTACATTCAAATCGTTTTTGTTAAGCGCCACAACCACCGGGATATTCAGCTCAAGCAGTTGGGTGGTAAAAAACAAACTACGACTAAGGTTTGTTGCGTCCACGATATTGATAATAACGTCCGGACCCTCTGTTTTCACAAAATTGCTTGTGATGTTTTCCTCTGAAGTGAACGGTGACATCGAGTAGGCACCAGGTAAATCAACCGCAACAAGATCTTGCTGTTCACATAGGTTTGATTTGATTTTCCCCTCTTTTTTTTCAATGGTAACCCCAGCCCAGTTACCCACTTTTTCAATTTTGCCAGTGATCGCGTTAAATAAAGTGGTTTTCCCGCTGTTGGGGTTTCCGGTTAGTGCGATTTTCATAGTACTCCTCCCAAATCCTTATTCTATACCCGTAAAAAATTTAATGCCGGCTCACTAAAATATGTAAAAGATTAAACGAAACCCCACACATGTTTATATGAGTAATCGACAAAAATAACATAACTGCACCTAATATGGTTAGTTTTTGCTAATTGTAAGGCAAAAAAAATCAAACAATTGCCTCGATGGCAATTGAATCTGCCAATTCTGTATCAATGCTGTAACGCGCATCTTTAATGGTGATGACAAAATTGCTCGACAATTTAGAAAGCACCGTAATCTTTTCGCCCGGAAAACAGCCCAGTGTAAACAAAAAGTTCACTAGCTCTTGCTCTTCTGTATGAATTTCTTTTATCAAATATTCAACATTAAGCTCTGCCAATGCCACCGTAAGCAAACTTTCAGATTTTTGCACTAGGCTCACTCCCCTTTATAAATTTAACTATGGTTAGCGCAAACTAACCATAGTTATCATAGCAGACGACTGTACTTTTGTCAATTCTATTGACACATTTCTGGAAATAGGACCAAAAGCAACGCTATAATTGCATAAAAACAGGGCAGATATACAGATGTTCAACAAAAAAGTCTTACCCCAATTTAGTAAAGAGGTAAGACAAGTGAATCACAAAAATGCATATAATTTTTTGGATTTATGTTATTTAAATCCATTACGCAGAGCTTTGTCTATATTGGCATCTTCGCCCAATTGGCGCATCAAGAACACCGGTGTTAGACTATGGGTGATGGCATCCTCTCTTGAGATAATCCCATCTTTGCAAAGCCGGGCAATGTTAGTATCCATGCTTACCAAGCCTTCTGAGGCCGATGATTGAATGATGGGGTTGATTTGGTGAGTGCGACCATCTCGAATTAAAGTGCGTATGGCTGTATTACAGTGCATCACTTCAAAAGCAGGCACCACCGAGCCATCTATGGTGGGGATAAGCTGCTGGCAAACCACAGTTTGTAACACCATAGAAAGCTGCATACGAACTTGTTTTTGCTGATTTGCCGGGAAAGAATCCACCAAACGGTCAATGGAATTTGCCGCCCCCAATGTATGCAAAGACGAAAAAACAAGATGGCCCGTTTCTGCGGCAGTTAAAGAGATGCTGATGGCCTCTGCATCACGCAACTCACTAATCAAAAGAACATCCGGACTTTGACGCAAAGCAGCACGTAAAGCAATGGGATAGCTTCCGGTGTCCAAAGAAATCTCACGTTGACTTATCACACTGTTTTTATGGCTATGCAAATACTCTATGGGGTCCTCTAATGTGATAATGTGCACCGGTTTTGTCTTATTGATCTCATCTAATATACAAGTTAGGGTTGTTGTTTTGCCGCTATAAGACGAACCTGTTACCAAAACCAAACCACGTTGCTTATTGCCTAGGTCTAAAATTTCTTGTGGAATGTGCAAAGCCTTTGGATCTGGCAGTGAAAACGCTACCACACGGATTACCGCAGCAAAAGAACCACGTTGTTTGTATGTATTGATACGAAACCGGGAAACCCCTTTCAGTGCAAACGAAAAATCATCATCTCCACGCTCGAAAAGAACATTCATTTCGCGTCCCGCCAGTTTATAGATGTTTCGAATCAGCTTTTCGGTGGCATCGGGAAACAAACGCTTGTCATTTAAAACTTCAATGCGTTGGTGCACTTTAAAACCAATGGGACAGCCAGCCAAAATAAAGATATCAGCAGCGTGTAAATCTACCATTTGTTTTAGTAACGCCGGCGCGTCCCACTCTTCTTCAGTTTGTACCGGAGCAACAGCCGGCGCTGGCTTTGCAACTGGGGCTGCCTTTGCAACCGGAGCTGCCTCGGCTTGTTCCTCAATAGACAGCTTATCTAGCAATTCTTGTACATCCATATGCGTATACTCCATTCTTTACAAGTTTAAAAATGTCACTGTCTGCCAGCTCAGGCGCTGTGGGGCGCTATCACCGTTGCTGGGCAAACCGATGGTTACCGAAAGCATTTTTTGTTCACTGATTGGCTCATCATAATGTACAAGCAAACCATCATAGGTATCGCTTATCTCAGGGGTGAAACCGGCGGCTGTCAATGCATCTTGCAGGTCATTTTCAGGTGTTTCTAGATATATTTCATGCAACTGTTGCAGCCGCATTTCTGCTTTGCTGTCTGCCGCATAATACTGTGTTACAGAATCAGCTGTGCGCCTAGCTAAATTGCTGTCTGTATTGGCACCGGAGAGAATAAGGATGGAAAATGAAGTGAGCAAAAGTATGGTAAAAAAGGTGATGAGCGAAATAACACCAATACTGATGGCCGATTGTTGCGAAGAGGGCTGATTCATGCAAGCACCTCCTGTGAAAGATATTGCTGTATCGTAAGCTCGTATATGGTTTCGGTTTGGTTTTCAACTATAATGTTAGCGGTTTGCACACCCTTGTCAAGCGGTGCAAACCGAACATTTAGCGTATACAACGCCCCTTGTGCAGAAGACGTACGTTGCCAGTCTCGGTCATAATATAAAGTAAGGCCTTCCGCGGATGCATCACACTGCAAATATTCCGAAAGCAAGCCTGTTTCTCCACCGGTAGCTTTGATGGTTTCTGCCACGCTTTGTGCTTCTAGTGTAGCCATAGAAAGCTCTCGGCTATCTTGGTTTTGGATAAACCCATAGGCGAACAAGTTTAAGCATACCGCTGCAGAAATGGCAAAAATCAGGCAGTTGATGACAAGTTCAAACAAAAAATAGCGGGTTTTGGATTGTGATTCGTTCATCCTTCCCCCTCCCCAGAGCTATCATCTTCAGCTACGTCAGCGCCCTCAGCGCCCTCAATTTCCGATGCATCAATTGTGTCTGCACTTTCAGAGGTAGGCGCATCCGTCACCGTATCATCGGCAAGCTCAGTCGTTTCTTCCACTTCGTCTAACATGGCTTCATCATCTGCAATTGGTGCTGCGGCCACCGTGTTCTCTGCAATGGCAGCTTCATCTGCTGTACATTCTAAAAACACCTGTGAGGCAAAGTGGTTGTCGTTGTTATCTGTTACATAAATTTTTAAAAGGCCAATTTCGTCCAACGTAAGAGCCAAGTCCTTTAAAGGCATGATTTTCTGCCCAATCCCAGGAATCAGCTGTGTGCCGGCAGGAACTAAAATTTCGCTAAGAGATCCATTTTCTACATAAATCCAAGTTTCAAACACTTGTTCATTCACTGTACGAGAAAGCACCAACGCATCTCCATCGCCAAAACTATCCACACGTATGTTGCCAGCCGATTCACTTTGGCGCGCCTTTTCTGTTAAGTAGAGAGAGGATGTTCGTATGTTGTAGTTTGCCTCAGAGGCTGACACATTTTGCTGGTAAATATTGGCGCCGATAACTGCCAAAAACAAGGAGGACAGCGTATACAGGGCAAATAAAGTTAAAACAAACAACACGTCTATCGTGCGTCTTTTTTGCTCTTGCATCACATACTCCTTTCCTATTTTTTTACGTGTTTACTCTTCCACATCTTCTAAAATAAACACAGAAATTTGCGGCAATAAGTTGCTGCCAAGGTTTTGATAGTGCACCACATATTTTTCTGCATCGTAAAAAAGACCATAATTCACTTCTAGGTAACTTAAATCGGGTGGGTAACTTCCCTCTAATGAATAACACTGCACAGCGCTTCGGCGCACAGCGTCGGCCAACATTTGCTGCTGTTGTTCCTCCTCCGTAGAAGAAACGTTACCAATCCCAAGTATAATGGCAACCACCACACCAGAGAACAAAACCAGTGACCAAAAAATACTGCTGCGAAGCACCGCAAAAATCTTTGTAACCAAGGTGGGCTGATTCAATAGGGCACCTCCCTTAAATGCCGGCCAAGATGCCGGTTAGAGGCAACATAACCGATAACATTACCATGCCTACCATCAAGCACAAAATTGCCACCAAAGCGGGCTCTATTATAGAGAGAAGTTTCTGTGTCAGCTTTTGGGTCTCATCAAAATAGCGGTCTGCCACCGACATCATCATCTCACTCACTGCGCCACTGCGCATACCTGCTTCTACCATGCCGTTATACATGGGCGAAAAAATTTGGCTTTCCACAATGGCTTCCGTCAAGCTGATTCCACCCTCGATACGGTCGATGATGTACTGGATTTTTTTACGCACAGTTGGACTTTTGGTAATCATCATTGAAAATTCAAGTGCATACAAAGCATCTATCCCACTGCCAAGCATCAAGGCCATGGAAAAAGCAAAGTGATTTGCCCCCTCAGACTGTGATAAACGGCGTGTTAGTGGAAATGTATCATACAAGTTAATCAATATTTTTCGCCCACCGGCCGTGAGGCGAAAAATGAAAAATATAAGCAAAACCACTGCCACTGCCGCAAGAATATAAACGGTATATTGGCTAAGCAGCTGCCCCAATTGTAACAAAAACAGAGAAACACTGTTTAGCGCAAGCCCAAGCTGTGTAAACACCTGCTCAAACACCGGCATCACTTGTACCAGTAGTACAAAAATAACCACCAAAATCATACCGGCCATACTCAAAGGATAAATAACAGAAGACCGTATGCTTTGTGCAAGCTTATCTTTGCCTTGATAGTAAAAATGCAAAGCCGATGCGGCTTCTTCAAAGCGGCCGGTTCTCTCTCCCACTTCCAACATGCCAATTGCATACGTTGGAAAACAGCCTGCATTTTTCATAGCAAAAGAAAGTGTCATCCCATCCACCACCTGGGCATATAGCCAGGTGAACAATTCTTTGTTTCGTTTCACCGAAATATTTTCACTAATGATGGCGAGACATTCCCAGGTAGCTATGCCACTTTTAGAAAAAATAGCCAACTGTTCAAAAAAGTAAGACAACTCATTGGGTGTCAATTCCTTTTTGTTCGTTTTCCGACCTTTGGGAACGGCGGATTGCAAGGAAGTAGTATCTTGTGATTTCATCCGTCTTGATTCTCCATTTCTTCAAATGCTAGTAAAAAAACAAAGCATTGTAGTTTGTGCCATCGCCCACATACTGGGCGATATCTGGGCTGCTGTCTCCGGTGGCAGCAAACGTCGGGTCCATTCTTACCCATTCCTCGCCATCAAACTGAATGATGTCGTGGATCCAGCCGGTTTCATCTGTATAAACACTAATCCATGCATGGTATACATCCCCAGCATAGCCAATCACCAATTGCGTGGGAATGCGCTGTGCACGCAACATAGCAGTCATTAAAGCTGCATAATCAAAACACAAGCCTTTTTTCGATTGCATGGTTGCGTCTAAGTTTGGAAGGTAAAACGTGCTTACCGTAGCCGCAAGATCAAAATCGTACTCAATGGTATCTACCACGTAATCGTACACCGCTGTCACCACATCCAAATCACTATCCGAACCGGTGGCAAGCTCTTCACTAATGCCAATGGCCTCCGTACTCTGTGTGAAATTTACATATTGATTTGGGTAAAGAAAGGTTGAATAATCATTGGATAAGGTGGCCTCAAACACCGCGGTATCCACCACCGCATAGCTGGTGCCCTCAATATTTTCATTCACTGTAATCGTGTAAGCTCCACTGCCGGGCGACAGGGGAAACACTTCGTAACCTGCCCCAGGGGTTACATCGTAGGTATAGGGCTCTCCTCCGTTGTGTGAAATTTGAATTTTCACTTTTTCTGTGCTTCCGGTATATTGAAGCATCACATAACCTTCAGAACTATTGGAGGCATCCACAATTGAAACACTGCCGGTATAGCTTTCTGTGCCGTCTGCAGTTGGTGTAAGCACAACCGGAACCGGGTCTCTTGTTCCGGTTCCCTGTTCTGCACCATCGTCACCCACCCCAGCAGAAGCACTTTGGCTACATCCACTCAGTAAAAAGATGGCAGAGAGTAAAAGAGCAAGCGGCTTTACAACAAATCGCTTCATATTTAACAAGCTCCTTTCCGGGAGTTCAATCTCTTATATTTTTATTCTATCACAAACAGAACCGGAAACGAATAGAAAGTGAGATATTTTTTTTGTATAACCTGGAGTTTTCAGCAAAACAACTAAAAAACGCCTTTCTTAATATACTGTTTTTGTTTGAAACACTGTTTTAAATCTATATTATATATACTATATAAATACGGAGAGTTGATGTTTACCAAATGAAAAGTATGTGATTAAAATAATAACATACAAAATTTGATCCCATCCTATTCTGTGCACCCTATTTCGTGTTCCTACAAAAAGGGCAAAAATACGAAAGCACCTTTGCGCTAAAAACGTGTGATTCAGTGCCAAGGGATATAGATTGGGGAAAATTAAAGCGCAATATTTAAGCTAAAAAGGATATGTCTCCCAGTGATGGCACAAATGCAAATTTAAGACATTGCACTACAATCTTCACGCGCAGTATCAAATTTTAAAAAAATATAGACATTTTAGCGGTGATGTTCGAAGGTTTTGTGGCCGCTTACAATTGTTTTTGCCTTACCAAAACACGTCATCGAAATAAATGATAAATGCAAACTATCATAAGCTACCTTCGGTCTCTCATTTTCCTTCAAATCAACACTTTTCGCCACACCCACGCCTTCAGCTTTCTTGCATTTAATAATAAGGTATAGTATACTAATCGGATACTATTATAGGAGGTCAAAAAATATGGATCCAAATTTATTTGTCCCAGAGTATAGTGCCACATATTTTATTGTTGCCACTATCGTCTCTATTGTGGGGCTCATTGCCTTATGGAAAATTTACAAAAAAGCAGGTGAGCATGGCTGGGCTACCCTTATACCTTTTTACGGCAACTATGTTTTCTTTAAAATCACCTGGGGCAATGGATGGTTTTTTCTTTTACTTATGATACCACTGGTAAATATTGTGGTGCATATCATTTCTATTTATAAACTGGCCAAGGTTTTTGGCCACGGCGTCCCCTTTACCATTGGGCTTTTGTTCTTCTACCCCATTTTCACACTTATTTTAGGTTTCGGGTCCAGTAATAAATATCTTGGTGTTTCTAAATAAACTGGATGCTTCTAAAACTATACTAAACAATTAAGCGATGCTAAGTGCTGTGTTGTTGTCGTAACAACCGGCATTTGGCATCGCTTTTATTCATGGCAAATAAATTTTGGCCTAGCATTTCAAAACAAAAGGTCGTATTTTCTAGGCTTTTCATGAAAAGAAAATTTTTGTGTATGTTTTAGAATGGCACATTATCCATTTGCATACAATTCCTGCATTGCGGCATCAGTAATATGCATAGCATCATAAAAATCACTTTCATCAAACCCTACCACATGAGGGTTATAACTACCTATAACTGATATATTGTGTTCGCTTGCAACTTGCCTAAAATATTCTTCTGTTGATAAAATCTCTTCATACCGCACCTCAGATTGCATGTGGTCGAAATAAATGGGATGGATAGGCACAAGCAATAATTCCACCTGCGTGCCATCCTGCAGCATTTTATCAATAAAACTTTCAAACTGAAACTGCAATTCGCTGTTTACACCTGTAAAATTATAAGACATATTGTTCAAAACTGTGCTTTCAATTGCAAATCTGTTGGATTGCTCAACCCCACCTTCTCTAAATTCCTGGTTGTAGCTGTATGAACCATCTGAACGCATTAAGTCGCTTTCGTGTTCATGTAGACGCGTGGGTATTATTTCGTGATTGTCTGCATGTAAAAGGCTTTTTAAGCTGCTTTGGAAATATGAAAAAGAGGCAAATTCAAAATATTTTTCAAAAGGCGATGTTATGCCTAAAGCTTGCGAATTGATGCTTTCACAAAAATCACTGTAGTATTCCGTTCTTGTTTTGGGGTTGAAGTTCCCCTCAGATAAATACCAATACTCCGTCACCAAAACCACTTTATTGGGCACATTCACCTTGTCTGAAAACAAAAAATAATTTTCAATACAATCCCGCAAATCACTGCCTGTAACACCTGCACAAAAATAATTTTCTGTGTCTGAAACCATGCCTTGAGAAAGTTGCATAACTCTTGACGAACCCAGCCCCAGTATGTCTATTGGCTCTTGCCTAAGTTGTGCGTAATGCGATAACATTCGCCTATCATCTAAATTTGTAATATTAGAGGCGTTTTCACCCGCAGCCATAATGTGTGCCACATTCTGTGCTTGTTCATTCCTCAAAATATTGGCGGGGTCAACCATTATATTCACTGCAATGATGATGCATAAAAACAACACCAACATAAACAGCGATATACACAAATGCTTTATATTGGACTTTTTTGAGTTGTTGCGCATAAAATACCCTCTCTAGAACTGAAAATAGATAAATGAGGATTGCCCAAATGCACCAAAGGCAACAATAATAAACAGCAGTGCATAATATATACCCCACCTACAAACGAAAGGCTTGTTGTTAAAAAGCTCGTGAAAATCTTTGCCTTTTACAACCTCGATTGACTCTATGGTAAGAATGACAGCAACACATAATAAAATACCAAGTAACGAATTTATATCGCCGAAAAGTACAAATAGCTGCTCTATGATACCATTTGTATCTAAAAGTGTGCCCCAGCCAATGGTTAATCCCTTAAAAACACTCAGTGCACTGCCTATGCTTTCGCTTCTAAAAAACACAAGGCTTAAGGTCCACAAAGTAAAAACGGTAAATTGCTTTGCAATGTTTGGTATTTTCAAAGCAGTATTTTTTGCCCTAACAAAGGTTTTCTTAATAAATAATTCAGCCACACTGAAAATGCCTTGCAGCGCTCCCCAAATAACAAATGTCCATGCTGCGCCGTGCCAAAGTCCACTAACTAAAAATACAATGAGAAGATTTATATATGTTCTGGCAGTTCCTTTTCTAGAGCCACCTAAAGGAATATATAGATAGTCTTTAAACCATGTGGACAGGCTGATATGCCAGCGAGACCAAAACATTGAGAAATTTGTTGCACAATAGGGATGATCAAAGTTCTTCATTAAGTCTATGCCCAAAATCTTTGCGCATCCTCGTGCGATGTCTGTATATCCCGAAAAATCAAAATATACCTGCAAAGAGAACGCCACAATGGTTAAAACGCCTAAAGGTGCCGGCCAAATTTCCGGGCGCAGATAAAATTCATCGATCATGACCGCTAAATTATCAGCCACTGCCACTTTTTTAAAATAGCCTAAAAGCATCAATCGGCCGCCTATTTTAAAGTTTTCATAACAAAACGACCTGTCTTTTTCAAATTGTGGAAGCAAGTTTGAACTTCGCTCTATTGGCCCTGCTACCAATTGGGGGAAAAAGCTTACAAACAGTGCATAATCCAAAAAGTTTTTTTCATGTTGAATGCTATTTCTGTAAACATCTATGCTATAGCCCAGTGCTTGAAATGTATAGAAACTGATCCCCACAGGCAAAAGCAATGTAAGGGATGGAAATAGCACGTCTATTCCTATAGCGGCAAACGCATCTGTGATGGTGCTGGTGAACATGCCATAGTATTTAAATGTAAATAGTATACCCACATTCAATAGTATGTTTACGGCCAATGCGCTTTTTTTGACAACTGATTTTTGCCTGTATTTTGTGATAAGCCCTGCACACAACCACGTAGAAAGTGTAGAAAAAAATATTAAAAGCATGTAAATGGCATTCCAGCTCATATAAAAATAATACGATACCAGCAACAGCCAAAGATTACAATATCTTTTGGGGATTATATAATACATGCCCACCGCAATTGGCAAAAATATTAAGAAGTTTATAGAATTAAAAAGCATAATTCACCACCATAGTGTAATAATAAACCCGTTCTTTTTGTGTAGCTTTTAGCATCGTTGCATGCACACAATCACCACATCTTTATAAGTGCATAAAACAAGACAACCAAATGTTGAAAATCATAACCTGATACAAAATATATCCGCCTTTCAATGCTCCGCAGCCATTTGCAAAACCACGATTTATATTGTGTTTTTTTGTCATTTAATCCTTTGTTTGTTCGATATAAAATATGATTAAAAAACAAAAGTTTATTTATTTTAAATTGAAATATAATATGATAAAATAACAGATGTTATAAAAACGCGGTGTAATTTTCGTCAAATCCTTTGTTGAAATGTCTTTTAGAGGTCTAGCCAACCTAAAAGCATAAAATACAATCATACCTATACATTATAAACGTATTACGCAGTTCTTGCAATATTCTGTTTAATTATGGTATACATTCTTTTAAAATCAAGCTGGAGCTATAAATTACAAACCAAATTCATCCCGTGCTGGCTCAAAAAATGGCAGCTCGCCTGCCGGCAACTGCTGGCAAAAACAATTCAGATTTATCATAAAATAAACCGCATCGTAGTAAAGTTCACACTTATAGTTCAATATAATGAGGGATGATGTCTTCGTAACAACCGTCTTTTCGCAAAAAGCCATTTGGGATTTTGCCAAGCTGTACAAATCCCAGTTTTTGATAAAGGTGCAAAGCTGCCGCATTGCTTGCAACGACCGCATTAAATTGCAAAATCTTAAAACCACATTTTTCACCTTGAAAAAGGCTATGTTTTACCAATTTTTCCCCAATATGTTTGCCGCGCATTCCTTCTTTCACAGCATAACTTGCATTGCAAATATGTCCGCAGCGGCCTACATTGTTGGGATGCAAAATATATACACCCACAATCTCATCTTTCTCACAGCTATATGCAACGCCCGTAAACGTTTGCGAGGAGAAAAACGCAAGGCCGCTATCTTTTGTAAGACATTCCATTTGTGGAAACGCAAGGCCGCCCTCAACAACAGCATTCCAAATGGTAATCGCTTGTTGAAGATCAGTCTTTTGTAGCTCTCGTATTGTAATTGACATGTGGTGCTCCCTTCTTTTTGTAAGTTATACAATATCCCCTTCAAGTGCTGTATGGCAAGACATATTTTGCCACTTGAAACCAAAGAAATACAAAAGAAAATCCACTTTAAAAGTAAGCTGAAACAAGAAGGGAAATCTTGCGATTTGCTTCTTTTTATGGTATGATTGATGGCGTTCTTCGAAATAAAATTGCATTCAAAAGGGGAAGAGTTTTTTGGAAAAGAAAGAATTGAAATGGCAGGGGTTATTGCTATGTTTTGGCCTTGCGGTACCGGCATGGTTTTTGGGGAAACTGGTGCCTGTAGTAGGCGGTCCGGTAATTGCCATTTTAACCGGCATATTTTTGTCGTTTGTTCTTGCACGAGACAATTTTAAGCAAAGTAAACAACTTTTACAACCGGGTTTACGTTTCACATCTAAAAAGGTGTTGCAGTATTCAATTGTCTTACTTGGTTTCGACATGAGTTTTTTTAGAGTGTTGGAGGTTGGTGGAAACTCTTTATTGCTGATCGTAGCCACCATTACCGTGGCTTTACTTGTGGCCTTTTTTGTTAGCCGATTGCTCAAATTGCCATCAAACACCTCTATTTTAGTGGGTGTGGGCTCGGCCATTTGTGGCGGATCGGCCATTGCCGCTACTGCACCGGTCATTGAGGCGGAAGACGAAGAAGTGAGCAGTGCTATCTCCACAATCTTTTTGTTCAATGTCATTGCCGCTTTAATATTTCCAAGCATTGGTCTTGCACTGGGGCTTTCAGATGTTGGTTTTGGTTTTTGGGCCGGCACCGCCGTAAACGACACCTCTTCGGTGGTGGCTGCCGCTACAACTTGGAGCGAGCGCGCCGGCAACAATGTTGCCCTAGATCTTGCCACCATTGTAAAACTTACGCGCACCTTGGCCATCATTCCCATCACCTTCGCCTTGGCAATTTTTCGGGCTAAGAAAATGGGAAAATCAGACAACCAGTTCAGCTTAAAAAAGATTTTTCCGTGGTTTATTTTATTCTTCTTACTTGCGGCAGTGCTAAAAACTGTACTTGCCATCCCTGACTCTGTTACAGATGTCATTTCAGATGTGGGCAAATTTATGATTACCATGGCAATGGTGGCCATTGGTTTGAATACCAATGCAAAACAACTTGTCAAAAATGGTGTGAAACCCATTATGTTGGGTCTAATTTGCTGGGCCTCGATTGCGGTCTCCTCACTGGTGGTGCAAAATGTAATGAATATGTGGTAACCCGATTCCCACGCAAAGGGTGCCCCATCAACAGTTGAACCCCAAAACCCACTGGCTATCTTTGTGTCAACACACAAAATACATGTTACCATCTTTTGCCAACCTGTATTTTATGTAAGCTGACAAAAGGTAGCCTTTTTGTCGTTTTTCGTTTTTTAGCACGCTTTAGAAAGTGCGTATAAACTTATAAGGCCTCCTAAGAGTGAAGTGTAATCAAAAGGAGGTGTAACGTTATAGGTGAAACTATCGATAAATAAAATGATATCCAAAACAAGAAGGGTTTGCTAAACGTGGGCACACTGATGATAAATGTCTTTAATTCGGTGGTTAAGGCCGTGCATATCCCTTCATTACGACATAATGTCTTGCCGATATATTGAGCACTAAAAAACGTAAATACACGCATTATCCTCCGGCTTTATCCATTTTTTTGTAATTCATAAAGCATTTTTCCAAAATTGTGCATATAATACCTTCTTTTTAGGTATGTATCTTGTCGTTTTATGTTGCTTGCGTTATACTATAAGGTATAACAAACTCTTTTTACATACATAAAAATCTGCACAGCTCACATTTTCATAAGGGAACTTTTTATTAAAACTGCAGTGAACACAGAGGATTGGATATGGATCAAAAAGAGGTCTTAAGCCGTTACTTTGGCTATGAGAATTTTCGCGAGGGGCAAGCTTGCTTAATTGATGCTCTCTTAAAAAAACAGGATGTCCTGGGTATCATGCCCACCGGTGCGGGCAAGTCGATTTGTTACCAGGTGCCTGCCATGTTATTTTCGGGCCTCACCATTGTGGTGTCGCCCTTGATTTCTTTGATGCAAAACCAGGTAACATCCCTTGTGCAAATAGGCATTCCGGCAGCATACCTCAACTCATCTCTCTCGCCAAAACAGATGCAGATGGTTATGGAGAATGCCCGAAACGGCCGATATCGGCTGCTGTATGTTGCACCAGAGCGTTTGGCGTCTGAAGAGTTTGTCCGCTTTGCCTATGATTGCCCTATTTCTATGCTTACCGTAGATGAAGCACATTGCATCTCGCAGTGGGGGCAAGATTTCCGCCCTGCATATTTAGAGATACCAAGCTTTATTCGTGCGCTTTCGGTGCGGCCACTGATATCTGCTTTCACAGCCACCGCCACCACCCGTGTGCAGCAAGATATCATTTCATTGTTAGAACTTCAAAAACCTCGGGTTCTGGTTAGTGGATTCGACAGAGAAAACCTTTATTTTGAAGTGCTGAAACCCAAAAACAAAATAGGGGCATTGTATCAAATTTTAGCAAATGTGCAAGGCCAAAGTGGGATTGTCTATTGCTTAACACGCAAAACAGTAGAGGCCGTTTGCGAGGCATTACAAGCCCAAAGCATTTCGGCCACACGATATCACGCAGGCCTTAGTGACGCAGAGCGCAAATGCAATCTAGAGGATTTTTTGCAAGATAGGGTCAGTGTGATGGTTGCCACCAATGCATTCGGTATGGGCATAGATAAATCAAATGTTTCTTTTGTGGTGCACTACAATATGCCAAAAGATATGGAAAGTTATTACCAAGAGGCAGGACGTGCCGGACGTGACGGTAGCAAGGCGAAGTGCACCTTGTTATACAGCGGACAAGATGTGCGCATGAACCAGTTCCTGATTGAGAATTCAGGAGGTGAAAATCCGCAAGAACAGGGCGAAGTGCGGCAGAAAGCACAGGAGTATGACAGGCTGAAACAAATGACCTTTTATGCCACAACAAGCCTATGTTTGCGTCAACACATTTTGCAGTATTTCGGAGAAAAATCACCATCTTTTTGCGGATTTTGTAGCAATTGCAACACACAATATGACGTCGTAGATATCACAATAGAAGCGCAAAAAATTCTCTCTTGTATCTATCGCATGAAAGAATGCTTTGGTGCCACAATGGTTATTGATGTGCTGCGTGGCAGCAAAAGCGATAAAGTGCTGCGCCAAAAGTTTGATCGACTTTCCACCTATGGCATCAGTGAAAAAAGTGCCGAGGAGTTACGCCGAATCATACAGGAATTGTTGCACAGAAAAATTTTGTTTCAAGAAGAAGGCCCGTATCCAATTTTAAAACTCACTGCAGCTTCGCAAGATGTTTTGCAAGGCAATTGCAGCTTAACCATGAAAAAAGCCATAGAGACAAAACCGGCAGAAACAGGAGATGCTCAGTCCAGCATTGGTGAGCATGCTCAGCTATATACACAGTTATGTACACTGCGAAAAACATTGGCAAGCGAGCATAAGATACCCACATACATGGTGTTTAGCAATCGTGCACTTATGGACATGTGCACAGTTTTACCGCAGAATATGCAAGCGTTTTTGAGTGTATCCGGAGTGGGTGAGATGAAACAAAAGCAATATGGGCCGGCTTTTGTGGAGGTGATTTCTGCTTACTGCCAAGAAAAAGGGTCCGAAGCTTGCGTATGTCGTGCAAAAAGGAAAGAAAGAAGTGTGGTGTTGCCACAGGTTGCATCTTTAAACACAGTACCCACATTTGAAGACGCATGTCTATTAAGTGAGCTGGCACGAAAAATCAATGAGGTGCTTGGACCGCAAAAATGCAGCAAAATCAGTGCACAAAAAATAGCGGACTGGTTGGTTTTTCAACGCTATTTGCAAGTGGTTACACTAGACGATGTTCATACACGGAAAGAGCCCACATCAAAAGGGCTGGCGGCCGGTATCCGTGTAGAAGAACGGCACATACGCGGAACGCAATATCAAGCCAATTTATATCCGCCAACTTTACAAAAATTTATAATCGAAAATGTTTGCAATATCCTTATACACAACAACGAATAAGCCACCCCAAAAAGGCAAAAGGAGAATCTGCGCAATATGAACACATCAGCCCCTAATCGGCTAGGCACACAAAGTGTTGGCAAACTGATGTTCGAACTGTCTTTGCCTGCCATTGTAGCTCAGCTTATCAACCTGCTGTACAATATGGTGGACCGCATTTACATTGGCCGCATGGAGGGAGTTGGTGCCCTTGCCCTTACAGGGGTTGGCGTAACCCTACCGCTGATTATGCTTATCACCGCCTCATCTTCACTTGTTGGCATGGGTGGCGCACCCCGTGTATCCATTTTTATGGGTAGCGAAGACAGAGAACGAGCACAAAAAACACTGGGAAATTGCTTTTCTTTTTTGTGTTTCATCGCCGTTGTTTTAACGGTGTTTTTTTTGCTGTTTGCAAAGCCGATGTTGCTTTCGTTCGGCGCAAGCGAAAACACAATCGTCTATTCGATGGAATATTTTAACATCTATACACTGGGAACCATATTTGTTATGTTTACCCTTGGGTTAAACCCCTTCATCACAGCGCAAGGCTTTGCAAAAACCAGTATGTTCACCGTGATGTTTGGGGCCATCACCAATATTATTCTAGACCCCATCTTCATATTTGCACTTAATCTTGGGGTGCGCGGTGCGGCACTTGCAACCATTTTATCACAAGCGCTTTCTTGTGTTTGGGTGCTGGTGTTTTTAACAGGAAAAAAACCAAATATTCGTTTGCGTTTGCGTTATATGAAACCCGAAAAAAGCATCTTGTTGCCGGCGCTTGCACTGGGCCTTGCCCCGTTCATCATGCAATCAACCGAAAGCCTGCTTGCCATTACATTCAACTCATCATTATTACGTTATGGCGGAGACTTTGCCGTTGGAACCATGACGGTGCTTATCAGTGTTATGCAGCTGGCTTTTATGCCCCTTCAAGGCTTAATACAGGGAGCACAGCCGGTGATTAGCTATAATTTTGGAGCGGGGAATGCAACCCGAGTAAAATCTGCCTTTCTTGTATTTTTGCGTTCTTGCCTTATCTATACGGTTTCCTTTTGGGCATTAACCATGCTTGTGCCCGAGCTTTTTGTTCGTATTTTTAGCGAAAATGCCGAACTAATTGCATTTGCAACCCCCGCACTGCGCATTTACATGTTTGGTGTTTTTGTACTTGGTGCACAAATGGCATGTCAGTCTACCTTTATTGCACTTGGAAATGCAAAATCCAGCCTCTTTTTGGCGCTATTGCGTAAAATCATCTTGCTCATCCCACTAATTTATATTTTGCCGCTTTTGTATACCGAAAACCAAACCACAGCAGTTTTTATGGCAGAACCCATTGCGGATATATTGGCAGCTACCGTCACAGTTTCAATGTTTGCTTACCAGTTTAAAGGCGTGTTAAAACGCCTTCGTAAAGAAGAAGAGCAAAAAGAAACATGCTAGGGCATGCCCTAGCATGAGAGGAATACTTAAGGGTGTTTGCCGCATCCCTCATTAAAGTTTAGCGGCTAAATAGAAGAAAACAGATATCGAATCAAATCTGGCACACCAAAGAAAGGCCCATCAAAATTTCCGGACAATTGGGCTGTTAGAATTAAGGTAATCAATATAAATACCACAATAACAACAATCCATAGCAATATTTTAAGAAATACTTTCATGTTCGCTCACTCCTTATTAAAATAAAAATAAGTATTGTCTGTATATTGTATCATATTTCTTGTGCAAAACGCCAATCTTATCAATTATTTGTTCTTTGGTACACAAAATTAAAGTGTTTAGCCTATTATCGATAAAATACTACCAAAGCATTTACTATAGGTGCCTCGGTTTATGAAGCAAGCATCACAAATTGATTAAAAAAATATGTATGTCAACGATAAAAACAGAGGAAAGAACAAAATTTTGCTTGACATGTGAATAATTTTTAGGTAAAATACGAACAAGTTCAATAGTTTATCGTTTTTTAACAAATTTGTAATTAATTTGACAATAGAAAAAGCCTTGCGTTCTTTGAGGATTTCCTATAGAATTACTTCGAGGAGAGCCTTGTTCACCATTGATTTAAACCAATC
>CAYJJK010000043.1:0-16568 GCA_964370445.1 uncultured Oscillospiraceae bacterium
TCATAACGGTCCAAAAGTTGCTCTGCGGTCAGGTCCAGCATGTTGTCTAAGCTTTTGAAAAAGCGCTCTTCACTGCCCTGTGCTTCAATGGCAAGCCGTGGCATGTTAATAGATGTGAAACTCAAATTTCCACGACCAAAAGCGATTTGTCTGTCCGGGCTGTACACATTGCCCATCACTCTGGTTCGGCAACCCATGGTAGCCACCTCGGTTTCAGGGTGCCCCGGCTTATAGTACTGCGCATTAAACGGTGCGTCCAAGTTTGTAAAGTTTGGAAACAAACGCTTTGCGCTGCAGCGGCAGGCCAGCTCAAACAAATCGTAGTTCGCATCCTCTTTGTTGTAGTTAACCCCAGCCTTCAATTTGAAAATTTGAATGGGAAAAATGGGTGTTTCGCCGTGTCCAAGGCCCTTTTCGGTTGCCAAAAGCACATTGCGAATCACCATGCGTCCTTCGGGGCTTGTATCGGTGCCATAGTTGATGGAAGAAAACGGTGTTTGCGCCCCGGCACGCGAGTGCATTGAGTTTAAATTGTGCACTAGGGCTTCCATTGCCTGAAAACAACGGCGTTCTGTTTCAGAAAGGGTGTTTTTCTTTGTAAAGGCAAGGGCACTTTCTGCTTTTTGCTGCCCCACTTGCTTTTGTAAAAGAGCTTTTAACTCTGTGATAAATTCTTTATCTTCCTCCAGCTGTGGGCCAACGCCACAGCTGCTCTCTGCCTCTTGACACAAAGCCATGGCGGTGTCTTTGTCATAATCTCCCTCGGGCGCCAACAACTGCAAGGCTTTGCCAAGGTTTTCGCAAAAAATGCGACGATAAGTTTTGCGCACACCCTTTGCCAGGCCAAAATCAAAGTTTGGAATGCTTTGCCCACCGTGTTGATCGTTTTGGTTGGACTGAATGGCAATACAGGCCAAAGCTGCATAGCTTTGTATATCCTGTGGCTCACGCAAAAAACCATGCCCTGTAGAAAATCCGTTTTCGAACATTTTCATAATGTCGATTTGGCAACAGGTCGTGGTGAGGGAATAAAAGTCAAAATCATGAATGTGAAAACTGCCCTCATTGTGTGCATTTGCCTGTTTTGGGGTAAGCAAGTAAGCCGTATTATAGGCTTTTGCTGCCGCAGATCCAATTTGCAACATGCTTCCCATGGAGGTGTTGCCATCCACATTGGCGTTGTCACGCTTTAAGTTAGATAAGCGTGCGTCTGCATTGGTAATTTCATCGCAAGCACGCATCAGTGTTGTGTTGCTTTCTCTTACATGTGTGCGCTGGGCACGGTACAAAATATATTTTTTTGCTGCCGCTTCATAGCCGGCACGCATCAGCGCTTTTTCTGCCTCGTCTTGAATGTCTTCAATGCGGTAGCTTTCGCCATGGTGATATTCTGCCATGGCCTCGCCCACCTCATTGGCCAAGCGTGCCGCAACCACAGCATCATCTTCCCCTGCCGCAAAAAGCGCCTTTAAAATGGCATTGGCAATTTTTGTCTCGTCATATATTACAATTCGTCCGTCTCTTTTTTTTATTGTGCGTACACCGGCCTTTTGCATGAACTACAAAACCTCCCCTTGAAAATGAGCTAGCGCACTTGATAACCGCCCCAAACCCCTATTGCGTGAGTATACTTTAACATACCAGATATTGTGTGTCAAGAAGTGCTCAATCACCAGATTTTGTAGGGAATGTCATTTTTTCTCGAAACTACGTTTTTCCTGTTTTACAAAGAGATTTTCGTCACTTTGCCAAAGATTTCCCCTCTATTTGGCCCTAAAAAGCATCTGCATTTGCCAAAAATCCGTATGAGATACGTAAAGCCCAGTTTTGCAATTGCCAGCACATTGCCGAAATGGTATACTATATATAGTTTTGCACAATTTCTACACATAGAGAACAATGAAACAGAAAGAGGGTTTTTACAATGATGAAATTGGTTTTGGTTCGCCATGGTGAAAGTGAATGGAACAGGCTGAATTTATTTACCGGCTGGACAGATGTGCCTCTGTCGGACAAAGGGCGAGAAGAAGCTGCCGAAGGTGGGCGCCTTTTAAAAGAAGAGGGCTTCGATTTTGATTTGTGCTACACGTCTTATTTGCGCCGCGCCATTAACACCTTGGACTTGGTTTTGAATCAAATGGATCGCTCTTGGCTACCGGTAGAAAAAAGCTGGCGCTTGAACGAGCGTCACTACGGTGCATTGCAAGGGCTTAACAAAGCCGAAACCGCTGCAAAGTATGGCGAAGAGCAAGTGCTGGTGTGGCGTCGTAGCTTTGATGTGCCACCCCTTGCATTGGAAGAAAGCGACGAGCGCAACCCCCGCACACAGGAACAATATCGCGGCATTGACCCCGCACAGCTTCCACTTACAGAAAGCCTTGCCACCACCATCGAACGCGCTTGGCCCTATTTTGAGGGCACCATTTTGCCCCAAATGAAAGCGGGAAAACGTGTTCTCATTGCTGCGCACGGCAACTCTTTGCGAGCACTTGTGAAAAAATTTGATAAACTATCTGACGAAGACATTATTGGTGTAAACATCCCCACCGGTGTGCCACTTGTGTATGAGTTTGACGACGAACTGAATGTTTTAAAGAAATACTATCTTGGCGACCAAGCGGCTCTTGAAGCAAAAATGGCCAGTGTTGCAAACCAAGGAAAAGCAAAATAGGCTAGCTTTTCTCCTATAAAAAAGCAGGGGGCTTTTGCATGAAACAAATCCAAGACTCTGCCCTAGAGCAGGTACATCTTGTTCGCTACCCGCACCTAAATGGGCAGCGCCGCCTTTTCGGCGGCATGTTGATGCAGTGGATAGACGAGGTAGCTGGGATGGTGGCTCTGCGCCACACAGGAGCTGAGGTTATCACAGCCTCGGTGGATAGTTTAAATTTTAAGGCACCTGCTTTTTTAAACGACTTTGTGGTTTTAAAAGGGCGCATTAGCCACGTGGGCACAACATCTATGGAGGTCTCTGTAGACACTTTTGTAGAGTGCCCGCAAGGCAAGCGCAAGCTCATCAACCAGGCATTTTTGGTGCTGGTTTGCCTCGATAAAAACGGTTTGCCTCAGCCGGTACCACCTGTAAAGCCAAAAACAAAAGAGGAACAACGCGCTTGGGCCGATGGCGAAAAACGCTATGAATTGCGAAAACTGAGACAAGCAGAAAAATATTAATGCCCTTTACAGAAAAAGTTTTTCTTTTACCCCTTTACAAACCGCGCAAAGTTTGATATACTATCTCTGCTAAGGATACATGGCTTATCGTCTTAGCAGAGCATATTTGTTGCTGGTGTAGCTCAGTTGGTAGAGCAGCTGATTTGTAATCAGCAGGTCAGGGGTTCGAGTCCGTTCACCAGCTCCAGGTCATCGCAAACCACATGTGGTTTGCGATGATTTTTTTGTGTCCATAAGCGTCCCAGCTAAGCCGGGGGTTTTACAGAAATGCCTGTAAGGCGTGAATACTAGCGGCGCCTCAAGGCGCTTTTAAACAGCCTTTCTCCTGCGACTTGGGGTTACTTGCTTCCTTTGAACGGGTCTTGGTATTCTTTGATTGTCATTTGGTCGTGAAGTTGGTCTTCTTTAAGCTGTTTTTGAATATATTCTTTACATTGCATTGCGAACAATGCGGTGGGGCCTTGTGGCACGTTAGAATAAATTTTGCTCCGCAAGTTTCACATAGATACCTCATCGTTGCTCGGCTCCTTTGCTTTTGCTTTTGCTTTTGCTTTTGCTTTTGCTTTTGCTTTTGCTTTTGCAACTATTTTAGTTCTTTTCTCCCTGGTCGTGTGGGTTCATTTCTATTTTACGCTTACTGACAGCTCAAAATCTGTCATAGTTAAAACAGCCATTTTTGCCTGAAAATGAACAGCAAAAAAGCCGTCTATCGAGAAATATTCCCGATGACAGCTTTTTTGTCACACTAATATGGTGGGCCCTCGGGGACTTGAACCCGGGACCGTCCGGTTATGAGCCGGATGCTCTAACCAACTGAGCTAAGGGCCCACATGGATAGCTTAACCATTATAGCAAATCTATTGGCATTTGAAAAGTATTTTTTTATAATTTTTTCTTCTTGTGCCATCTTTTGCATTTTTGTTATAATAATTACCTTAAGCACCCGTAAGTCATATCCTTTTTAATACCATCATCCTAAGGAGGGTACAATGTCAACTTATAATATCCTTGGTGTTTGCACCAGCCCACGTCGCAAGAAAAACACGGAAACTCTTGTGCATGAAGTGCTTCGTGGTAGCGAAAGCAAAGGCGCTAAAACAGAGTTGTTTACGGTTTCTCAAAAGAAAATGAACCCATGCAAGGGGTGTCTTTCTTGCGAAAAAGGCCTTGCATGTCCCCAAAATGATGATATCACAGAGTTGCTGGCTGCCATGCAAAAAGCCGACGGCATCATTATGGCCTCACCTGTTTATTTTTATGATGTAACGTCTCAATGCAAAATGATTTTAGACAGAAGCTATGCAGTGCACCCACTAAACCAAAATAAAGTAGGAGGGATTGTGACTGTTGCAGGTAGCCTTGGTTGCCAACAGGTTATCCACACACTCAACATGTTTTTTTCAGTGCACGGTATCACTTCAGCCGGGTTTGTATCTGCTTTTGGCGGCGCCGCTGAAGACGAGGCTGCAAAACTCTCTGCATTTCGTTTAGGCGTTAAAATGGTAGATATGCTGAACATACAAAGCAGCGCTCCCAAAGGGGCCTACGATATGCATGACCACCACGCATATGGTGTTGTCCCGCGCAAAACCTAAGCCTATTCAGCCTCTGCATAGCCCAACATAAAGTTTATTTTAGCGCATTATCGTTATTTTAAACTTGTGTGCAACATTTCCATTTTTTTTGTAAAATTCACAAGCTTTTTATAAAAACCCAAGCCATCCTCTAAACAAAAGCATCGTTACACACCCAAAATTTGCACCATATATTGGCGTTGGCGCGGCCCATCAAACTCGCAAAAATAAATCCCTTGCCAGCGGCCCAGCGCCAAAGCACCATCTCGGATTGGCACCATTACAGAAGAGCCCACTGCGCAAGCTTTTGCATGTGCAGCAGAGTTTCCCTCTGCATGTTGAAACCCCTGCAAGTTTGGATAAACATTTTCAAGTGCCAAAAGCAAATCGTGCGCCACATCCGGGTCCGCATTTTCATTAATGGTGATACCGGCTGTTGTGTGTGGGCAATACACAAGGCATACTCCGTTTTGCACACCAGAGTTTTCTACAACATCGGCCACTTTGTGAGTAATCGGCAAAAACTCCTGTGCTTTTGTTTCAATTCTAACCGTTGTCATGTTTTTCCCCCTTTTCACTCTCTATCCATTTTTCAGCCACCCAGGTATAGCCCCCGGGGCCTACACGATAAAAGGTAAGGCGCTTTCCAACAGCACTGCTTTTATCAAATTTCACGCGCCCTTCTTCATCTGCTTGCAAATAATAAAATTCTCTTTGTGCCGCACTGGCATAGGCTTTGCTTGACGATAATGTATAGCATAAGGTGCTATTGTCTTTTTCTTGCAGGGAAAAACGCCCCGGTATCAGCGGCTCATTTCCATCACTCACAAAAATTTCATCCGCCTCAATTTGCAAGTGAACTTGCTCCCTTTGAGGCCGATAGTTCACATGCTCTGCATGGCTGCGATGAAGCACCACATAAATGTCTTGATACATCTGCAAAAACAAAGACAGCTGTATCTCTTTTTTCACTTCGTCATTGCCCCCTGAAAGCGGGTCTTGTATCACCACGTATTCTTCCCCGTTTTTTTTAAGAAAGCCACATACCACCAACAGGTGGCCTGCACTATCCTCTGTTGCCTGCAGCCAAACCGGGCTCTCTTTTTGAGCCAATACATCCTTTTCTTGCTCTACTTGTGGCAAGCCCTGCCCTTCTTGACCTTTGGGCTTTGCCTTTCGATATCGCACCAGGGCAGCCACCCCCCAGTCCTTCCAGATTTCTCTGCGTAAAGCGTCTAGGCCACCAAACCCCACATAACTTACAAAACCGTAAACCCCACCAACCGAACTTAAAAAAGAAAGATTTGAATATGTTTGTGCCCCTATATCATAGCTTCCTCTGGCCACTTCCTCCGGCAACAAATCTGTGCCCCAGCGATTCATTAGCATGGTCAACGCCGTGGCATCATTCATTTCTCTCATTAGAGATGGATCTCTTACAAGTGAAGAATACATCGGTATGTTAAGCACCCGTTCGCGTTTTTTTTCTTTTGGCTCTTCCTTACTATCTGGCAAAACACTCACAGCCATCAAAAGAACTGTGGGCGTCTTTTTCTCTACCTCTGTGTGCAAGTGTACCCGAATTTGTGCCGCATTTGCAGGGGGAATTTGCGGCAAAATCCGCAACCACTCCGACTCTACTCTTGCCAGCGTATCTTGCCTTGGCTCCGGTGAACTTCTGTGTTGAAACGAGCTCCAATGGCCAAAACCAAACCATTCACTCCACACACCTTGCACTTGCACACGCACTTGCACTTCAATCGATGTGCCCGGCGGGGTATCTGCGTTCCAGCTTGGAATTAGCGCGCGAAAGGCATCGGTAGAAAACGGCTGGCTTGTATAGCTCCCCTCCAGCAAGTGCCCTGTTCCGCGGCGGCCAAGCTGAACGCCCCCGTCATCAACCGCCGTGTTTTCAAACGCACCTGCGGCAAAATCCTCCACTTTCCTTAACACAAATAAATTATTCATCATCTTGCACCCTCTTAAAAAGCATGCTATGATTGGCACAGATGCTTTTGTCTCATTGGTTCTTTATGTGATTAGTTTAAGTATACCATATTTTGGCACTGAGAGACCACCCGCCACAAGCCATTTCCTAATTTTTCACTTTTTGATAGGAGGATCCTGTGAACACACCTGTTTGTGCCTCTTCTTTTGCCGAAATTTACACGCCCTGCCGGCTGCAAGCACGTGGCAACCGCCTTGCGCTACTTCTAAAACAGGCCAACCTCGTAGAAAACCGATATGTATCCACACTTTGGATTTTGGAAAACGGTCAGCTTATTCCACTTGAAGTTGGTGCTGAAGTAGAGGACTTTTACTGGCAAGATGACCTCCATTTATTGCTTTGTCTTCGCGAAAAAGAGGAAAAAGACCTTACGCTTTATAGGTATCCTCTTCACAGTTCCGATAAGCTAAGCCACTTTGCCAGCTTACCAAACGAAGCCGAGACACTTTTGCCTTTAGAAAACGGAGATTTTTTCTATCTTGCACGCAAACCACATGGAAGCTTACCCAAAGGAGCCCTAGAAGAGGACCACGAAGACTATGTACTTTTAGAAGAGTTTCCATTTTGGGAAGAAGGGTCCAGCTTTTTTTGCCAGCGTCGTCGACGTATATTTTTACACAAACGTGAAGGGTCTGCAGAGGCTTTGTCTCCACCTTCTTTAGAGGTGGAAGACTACCTTTTAAGCAAAGATGGCAGCCTGCTTTGGTTTATAGCAAAAGACATCTCTTCCCCGTCATGTGCAGGCAGCAAGTTGTTTTGCCTTTACACAAACAGCTTGCACATCGAGCCACTTCCTTCGCCCTTTCCACTTTTTGCCTTCCACGCCCTGTGTGAATTGCAAAACCACGATTTACTCATTTTTGGCAGTGATATGCAAGCGCATGGGCTCAACCAAAACGGAGCTTTTTATCGTCTTTGCAAGCAACAAAAGACATACACTACACTATATGAAAACGGCGAATATACCTGCTGGAGTTCTATTGTTTCGGATATGCAAGCCGGTGGTTCTGCCTGCCTTTGCGCCCTTGACGAACAGGCATTTTTTATAAGCACAAAAGAGGGTGGCGCCCACCTTTTTTCACTTGATTGCCAAAGCGGAGCCATTTCTGCACTTCCTTCTTCAGCCGGTAGCATTCAAGAGATGGCACTAGTTGAAAACGATCTATTCTATGTTGCTCTGCGCGGGCTTTGGGGCCCGGAGTTGTATCGATTGCGTGAAGAAAATGAAACACGCCTTAGCGATTGGAACCATAGCTTTCATAGCCGATATACCTTGCAGCCCCCACAGCCGGTCACCCTAAAAAGCACGCACCACACTTCTTTAGAAGGCTGGATTTTACCCCCCCTACAACGCTGTAAGGAACAAAAACATGCCGCCATTTTAATGATACACGGCGGCCCCAAAATGGCCTATGGCCCTGTTTTATCCCACGACATGCAGTATTTTTCTGCGCTTGGGTATGCCATTTTATTTTGCAACCCACGTGGGTCCGACGGCCATGCCAACGAATTTGCCGATATTCGCGGCCGCTACGGCTGTGAGGATAGCGAAGATATTCTCTTGTTTTTGGATGAGGTTCTACTGCAAAACCCCTGGATTGACCCTTCTCGCATTGGCATCTGCGGGGGTTCTTATGGTGGATTTATGGTCAACTGGCTTTTGTGCCACACAAAACGTTTTGCCGCCGCGGTATCTTTGCGTGGCATCTCCAATTGGTTTAGCATGGCCGCACTTTCTGATATCGGCCACCTTTTTGTGCCCGACCAAGTGTGCAACCCCTGGCAAAACCCTTCCACTGCTTTTAAAAAATCTCCTCTGCGGTATGTGCAAAACATCCAAACCCCCACCTTGTTTTTGCATGGCATGCTCGACCGACGCTGCCCACCAATAGAGAGTTTGCAAATGTATTCGGCCTTAAAGCAAAGTGGTATCCCCACCCGCCTTTGCTTGTTTTCACACGAAGGCCACAGTTTTTTTCACTCAGGCAAACCACGCACGCGCCTTTGCTGCCTTGAAGAAATATCCTCGTTTTTTAGCCTGTATTTGTAATAAAAAACCTACTCATTCCAATTTTGATGCTGTGCATGTGCACAACATCAAAACATTACTAAAGAAAAACATCCCTGTTGCGAAAAACCACAACAGGGATGTTTTTATCTTTAAGTTAAGCTTGCTGCCAAATTTTCTCTCACCTTGTTTGGCTTATACAAATGAAGCATTTCCATCGTCGCGCAAAATTTATCGGCTATACTTACCACATAAGACTCTTTATACCGTGGTAATTTTATTGTAAGCGGCCACATATGTTTCACAATAATGTCTTCTTCTTTGTGCGAGAGATTGTATTTGTTTTGTGCGTTTTTCAAAGCTGCATGCGGATGCCTCCAAAGGCGGTGAATGCTTTTGTTGGTCTCCTCCCACTCTGCTAGGGCAAAATCGTGCAAAAGACCTGCACGCGCCGCCGCTTCATAGTCCCAATTCAATTTTTTGCAAACCAGGAAACTCATGTAGGCTACAGCCAAGCTGTGATGTAAACAATTGGATTCTTTACTGTGTCTTGGAAGCTGTTCCATCGATAAAACATCTTCATCGTTCATCATGTCGTATACAATTTCGTTGAAATGGTCTAAGTTCTCGGGTTTCCACATATAGACAAGACTCCTTAGCAATCCTTTGCAACTGTATGGTGGTTTTTATAGCGAACTACACTTTAATTATATCTTATCCAAACCTTTGTAACTACTGGCAAATCTATTAAAGATTTTCACCTTTCTCCAGCATATTTCATAGTTTACATCTACATCTTGTTCCTTTTGTGAAATCCGTGTAATTTTTTATACTATATTGGCTTTCTTTGTGCCCACATTACACATCTTCTGCATAGGCCAGCTGCTGCCGCACTTGCTCTACTGTTGGGTAATCCTCTAGCGACGTAGCTCGAATTTCAAGGCGCATGAATGTATAAATAAATTTTCGATCTTCAGCCGACACCCATTTTTGCTTTTTTAAAGCTTCCTGCGCTTTTTCTAGGCCATCTTCCTCTTCTCCGCCATTCAGCATACATGCATCTTTCGCACAGATAAAGGCAAATAATTTTTCTTGATTTTTTAACTTGCCTGTGATTCCCTCTTTTAAAACAGCCTCTGCCGCATCTTTTTGCTCAGGCCCAAAAGGAAACACACGCTTTTCAAAATCACGCTTTTCCTTATCTTCCTGCTCTCTCGTCTTAAATGGCCATCCGTCAAACAAACCCATTTTAATCACCTCTATCATCTATTTATTTGTTTTCTTATATGCTATACTATATATAAGTATGATGTCAACTGGAGGAAGCTATGGAAATTCAGATTGATCGCGAATGGGCGTTGCATCATTTGCCACGCCGCCCCCGAAATGCCCACAAAGGAACCTTTGGTTCTTTGCTCATCTTAGCGGGTAGCCGCTGTTATCGCGGCGCCGCCGTTTTAGCGGCTTCTGCCGCCTTACGCGCCGGCACCGGCATTGTTCGTTTGGCTTCAACCGAGCCTGTTTGTGCAGCCGCAGCGGCGGCTATGCCGGCCTGTGTTTTGTTTCCCACCAAAGAAAGTGAAGCCGGAGCCATCGACCCCGCTTCTTTACCGGCCGCTCTTGAAACGCGCCATACCGCTATTTTAGCCGGTTGTGGCATCACTGCCACGGCCGAAACCACCCTTTGGGTTCTCTCCTTGCTACAAAAGGCAAAGCAGCCTCTTGTTTTGGATGCCGATGCCCTTAATATTTTGGCAGGATACATTGCCGAAACCGAAGATGCCAAGATACGTTCCGCCGCTTTGGAGCTAATCACACGCACCAAAACCCCACCCATTTTAACCCCGCACCTCGGAGAAATGTCGCGCTTAACAGGCCTTTCTGCAGAGGAAATTATGCAAAACGCGGCTGAAATTGCGCTGGAGTTTGCCAAAAAACATCGCTGTATTCTGGTTTTAAAAAGTCACGAAACCTTGGTTGCCACAGCAGATGAAAAGCTGTTTATTCTTCGTGACCGAAAAAACCCAGGCCTTGCCAAAGGCGGCAGCGGCGACATTTTGGCCGGGGTAATTGCCAGCCTTTTAGCACAGGGCTTTCCCAGCGATATCGCCGCAGCGCTTGGCGTATTTTTATTCGCCGAAGCTGGGCAAATTGCCACCCAACGCTATGGGGAAGCCGGTTTGTCTCCCAGCGATTTGCCCTTATGTTTGGCTGAAGTTTGGCGCATGCTGGGGCGTTGACAACCGATAAACAAGAGGTTTATTATGAATAATTTTTCTTTGCATTTGCGCCGTTTGCCCCTGCAAGGCACGCACAACACCCGCGACCTTGGCGGATATCCCTGCCCACTTGGTGTGACGCATTTTGGTGTATTTCTTCGCTCAGACAGCCCCCACGAGCTTACCCCACAAGATGTAAATGATTTATATGCCTACGGAATTCGCAATTCGGTTGATTTGCGTAGTGAAGAAGAACGCCTAAAAGAGCCCTCTGTGTTCGAATCAAATTCTCATTTTCAAGCTTCTTGGGTATCCCTTTCAGATGTTTTAGAAACTGCAGACTATGAGGGAGACACGCCCGGCTCTATGTCCGGGCTTTACATCAGCCTTCTCGACCATTGCGGCGCCCAAATCGCCGACATTATACGCATTTTCTCAAAAGCAGAGGGTGGCACTTTTTTTCATTGTGCCGTTGGCAAAGACCGAACCGGTGTTGTCTCCATGCTTCTTTTGGCCCTGGTTGGCGTTTGCGAAAAAGACATTGTAGCCGATTACGCAGTTAGTGAAATCTATCTACACAAAGTGTTTTCGCCCGCTTTGCAAAGCGCTCAGCAAACTGGCCAAACCGAAGATCAATATGCCTATCGTGGTTACAGCCGGCCAAAAAGCATGTGGCGCGCTTTACAACACCTAAATGAAGTGTATGGTGGGGCTGAAGCGTATTTAACCTCTCTTGGCCTTTTCACTGAGGAACTAAACGCACTTCGCCAAAAATTCGTCTCCAGCTGACGTTCGGTTTTGAATTTTTAAAAACACAATTCAAGCCCTACCGGACAATGATCACTGCCTTCAATCGCAGAAAAAATCAGGCTATCTTCCACTTTTCCCATCAAACGAGCGGACACGACAAAATAATCAATTCTCCACCCACTGTTGTTCATGCGGGCGTTTGCGCGATAGCTCCACCAAGTGTAGGCATCCCTTTTTTCGGGATATAAAGCGCGAAAACTGTCCGAAAAGCCGCTGTCCAAAAGCATATTAAACTTTGCGCGCTCTTCGTCTGAATAGCCCGGTTTTCCCCTATTGGGGCCCGGATTTTTCAGGTCAATCGCCTCATGTGCCACATTTAAATCTCCGCAATACACCACGGGCTTTTTTTTGTCTAGGTCCACAAGGTAAGCGCGCAGGTCATCCTCCCAATGCTCTCGGTATGTAATCCGTGCCAGTTCATGCTGGGCATTTGGTGTGTAGACATTAACAAGAAAAAAATCTTCATACTCTGCGGTAATTGCTCTGCCCTCCAAATCGTGCTCTGCAATACCAAGACCAAATTTTACCGATAAAGGTTCAATTTTAGAAAACAATGCGGTGCCTGAATACCCTTTTCTCTCGGCACTGTTCCAATATTGATAATAGCCCTCTCTTAAAAACTCTGCCTGGCCGGGCTGCATTTTTGTTTCTTGTAGGCAAAACATATCTGCACTCAGCTCGTCAAATGCCTCTCCAAAACCTTTTTTTAGCACCGCACGAAACCCATTGACATTCCAACTTATTAGGCGCATATATATACCCTACTTTCTTTTTTTGTTTTTTCAAATACTCTTTACCGCATTTCCGGTTTTGAGCCAAACAAAGGACATTCTTTTATGAGAAAAAGATATTCGCTACTGGCTTTTGATTTAGATGACACCGTACTGGATGACTCAAAACAACTGCCCCAAAATATGCAAGACACCCTTTGTCAGCTTGCTTTGCATGGGTGCCTTTTGGTGCCCAGCACGGGACGTGTTTTAAGTGGTATTCCAAAACCGGTTTTAAACTTGCCTTCCGTCCGATATGCCATCACGGCCAACGGCGCCAAAGTTCACGATTTAGAAGAAGGGAAAATTTTGCGTGCGGACAGTTTTGACACAAGCACTGCATTGGCGCTTGTAAAAGAGCTACAACACGAGAAATGTTTTATCAGTGTTTTTATGGAGGACGGTAGCTACACACCCACAGCTTCACTCGATTTTTTAAACGGTGTGGTTCCCCCGGTAATTTTAGATTATTTTCAACATTCACGGCAATTTGTGCCAAACATTGAAAGCCTCATTTTAAACAGCGCTTCCCCTGTTGACAAAATCAATGTCAACTACGCCAGCGATGATTTGCGCCAAAAAGTGCGTGCACACCTTGAACAAAGAGAGGATTTGTCTGTCACCAGTTCCATGGGCCTTAATTTAGAAATCAACACCCGCACCGCAAACAAAGGTGCCGCTTTGGCTTTTTTGGCACAATTTCTTTCTCTTCCCTTAAGCGAGGTGATGGCTGCCGGCGACAATGACAACGACATACAAATGCTGCAAACAGCCGGTTTGGGAATTGCCATGAACAATGCGGCAGATTCTGTAAAACAAGCTGCCAATGCCGTTTGTCCCCCGTCATCACAAGGCGGGCTTTCAAAAGCCATTCAAGATCATTTTCTCTTTTAAAGTATCTGCCTATTGAAAAACAACCGCCAAAAGGCGGTCTCAGAGTGTCAAAAAAGTACAGAGCGGCAAGAAAGCGCCAAGTGCTAGGAAGCAAAAAATGCCGCAAAGGCGCATATATGCGATATGTAACTACCGCGGCATTTTGCCGCCTGACGACGCAATTGGTGCTTTATTGACAGTCTGCAACCGCCAAAAGGCGGTCTTTTTTTTGCATATACCTTGTCTTTTTCACCATACAAGTATCTTTAATTATACAATCATTTGCAAAAATAACAAGCCGTTTGCCCACATTTATCAAAAATTCGTTTTGACAAGAATAGTTTTTGTGATATAATACAATAACTTAGCCAACATATGGAAAGGAGAAGGAAATATGAGCAACGAACAAAACACATTCGAAGTTAGCGAGCAGGTTCGGCACTTAGCTGATATTTGTGTCGCAAATGCGATTCCCGGGGAACTTTACGGAGAATATAAGGTATTTCGTGGCTTGCGTGACCCAAACGGAAACGGGGTACTTACAGGCCTTACCAATATTTCGCAAGTAACGGCAAAGCGCATTGTAGACGGTGTTGAAGAGCCCATGCACGGAAAACTCTTTTATCAAGGCATCAACATCGAAGAAATTGTGGGCGGGTTTTTAAAAGAAGACCGCTTTGGATTTGAAGAGACCATTTATTTATTATTGTTTGGACATTTGCCGAAACAGGATGATTTACAGGCTTTTTCAAAGCTCCTTTTGGACGAGTGCAACCTTCCACCGTCTTTCACACGAGACATCATCATGAAGGCCCCCAGCCGCGATATGATGAACGCTTTGTCTCGCAGTGTTTTAATGCTGTATTATTATGACGAAAACCCAGACGATACTTCCATTCCCAACGTCTTAAGGCAGTGCCTAAAACTTATTGCTAAGTTTCCTCTTTTGGCGGTTTATGGCTATCAGGCCTACAATCATTACGAACTCAATAAAAGCCTTGTAATTCACCAGCCAAACCCAGAGCTATCTCTGGCCGAAAATATTTTGCACCTGTTGCGACCCGACCAGCAATACACAGCTTTTGAAGCTCGAATTTTAGACCTTGCCCTTGTTTTACATGCCGAGCATGGCGGCGGCAATAACTCCTCTTTCACTGTGCATGTGGTGTCTTCGTCGGGTACAGACACTTACAGTGCCATCGCTGCGGCTTTGGGTAGCTTAAAAGGACCAAAACACGGTGGCGCCAACATACGTGTTTGCCAAATGATGGCCGATTTGCAAGAGAATGTGAGCGACTGGAAAGACGAAGATGCCATTTCTGACTATTTGAAAAAGCTGCTTCACAAAGAAGCATTTGACAAATCCGGTCTCATTTACGGCGTTGGGCATGCGGTTTACTCCCTCAGTGACCCCCGCGCGGAAATTTTTGAAGGATTTGTGCGTGACCTTAGTGCTGAAAAAGGCCGCAGTGAAGAATATCATTTATATGCCACTGTTGCACGTCTAGCGCCTGAAATCATTGCCAAAGAACGCAAAATGTTTAAAGGTGTATCTGCCAATATCGATTTTTACAGCGGATTTGTATACGAGATGCTCAACCTGCCCACCGAGCTGTACACCCCCATTTTTGCCATTGCACGCATTGCCGGCTGGAGTGCACATCGCATTGAAGAACTGATAAACTCCAGCAAAATCATTCGCCCTGCTTACCGCAGTGTTGCTCAAAAAAGTTCCTATATTCCACTAAACGAGCGTTAACAGCCCTTTTTCTCAATTTTTAATCGCCCTGCTGTGTTTAAAAACACAACAGGGCGATTTTGTTTTCTGCTTTTTATGCAGCTATTATTTTTTTAAAGTTCGCGTGAGCTCTGCATTGACCCACATAATTTGCCCCGAAAGGTTTCGAAGTGCAAAATCCAACCCTGTATGCAGCTGCACCACATCACTGTTATGGTTATTTCTGGGTTGCTCTTCCGAAATAGGATGGGTTCTAGAGGCAGCATGCATTCTATGCGCTAGCGTCCCTGCAAAACTATCTTGTTCTTGTTGTTGGCGCGCATGTGTTTGCCCCTTTTCGTTGCTTGTAGAAACAATAGGATGAATACCGAATGTCATGTGAACTCACCTCCCTTTGTATTTATATATTCGGGCGAAACAGATAAAACTTTAGGGGTGTCGGCAAGTTTTTTTGTAACATAAAAAAGCCTGCAGCTTTCACCGCAGGCCTATTTTATAAACAAAGCTTACTATTCTTCGCTGGCATCCACATCTAAAGATTCATCCGCAAAATCGTCGTTAAACTCTTCGCTGAACAGAAGCTGCTCGTATTCATCCAATTCTTTTTCACGGCGCAAAACATATACATACAGCGCACCCAAAACACCTGCCACTGCGGCTAGTGCAACAAAAATAGCAATCAAAGTAGACTTTTTCATTCGTACACCCTCCTGCTCATCTCTTTTTTCTACAACGGGCTCTGTCTCATGGTTTGTCATTTTGTCGAACAATGTTCCCGCCAAGCCACCGGCAGTTACCAATGCTGCCATCGCCCCAGAAAAGATTGTTTTAAACATTAAACCCATACTATCTTTCGCAAGACCGCACATTGTGCAAGTTCCTTTGGCTTTGCTAAGCAAATCAAACATACATGGCCTCCTTTCTAATTATGTGAAAAAAGTATCACCACATTGAATCACTATCCCTATTATAGCGTGTTTAGAAAAAGATTACAAGTTCATTCGCAACGCTTTTTCCATGTTATTTTGACAGAACTAGATGCGTTTTTCCAAATTACCACGATACGCCTTAAACGCATTGGGTATGGCATATTGTGTGTGCAGTTGCGCACAATTTACAAGAACATAGTCATCTTTTTCAGCAAATGACATGTCATTGCCCAAAACCCCTTGCCATCCATATAGGTTCCACACTCGGTGCGTAAACACATGCCTACTGTGCGGCAGCTCCTCTAAAAGCCGTGCCTTGGGAAATGATTTTTGCAAAAGCGCTTGCGCTGCCTTCTTATCCAATTCTCCCTCAATACAAAACGGTTCATAGAGGCCTGCCAAAAGTCCTTTGGCTGGCCGGCGGTGCAACAAAACTCGTCCTGTCACATCGTGAAGCACCAAAAC
>CAYJJK010000043.1:16578-21265 GCA_964370445.1 uncultured Oscillospiraceae bacterium
TTTTGGCTTTTTCTTTGCCACCACCGGTAGCTCTTGTGCAACGCCTAGGCGCTTTGCCTCGCACAAACTTTGCAGCGGACATTTTGCACAGTTCGGGCTTTTGGGTGTGCACACCAGCGCCCCAAGCTCCATAAGCGCTTGATTAAAATCTCCCGGCGCATCACTTGGCTGTTGGCTTTTCACCTCATCTGAAAGACGTTTTTTGGTTGCAGGATGGCCAATGTCATCAAAGCTTGCCATAAGACGGCTGAACACACGCAACACATTGCCATCTACCGCAACATAAGGTAGCCCAAAGGCAATGGATGCAATGGCGCCCGCTGTATATTCGCCAATGCCGGGCAAAGCACGCAAAGCTTCATAATCGCTTGGCAATATACCACCATATTTTTCCACCACCACCTGCGCTGCCTTTTGCAAATTTTTGGCTCGATTGTAATAACCAAGCCCCTGCCACAGTTTGTGAAGTTCATCTTCACTGCAAGCAGCAAGGTCACAAGGTGCAGGCAGACGCTGAATAAAACGTTCAAAATAAGGTAGTGCAGCATTCACCCGCGTTTGTTGCAGCATAATTTCGCTTATCCACACCCGATAAGGGCTAGGCTCTTCTCGAAATGGTAAAATGCGGCGGTTTCGATGATACCACGAAAGAAGGTCTGCGGCGATTGCCTGCATTAATAATAGCCCCCGGCTGTACGCGGGAAGGGGATGGCATCTCGAATGTTGGCAATGCCTGTAAGGTACATAATCAAGCGCTCAAAGCCAAGGCCAAATCCGGCATGCTCTACACTGCCAAACCGGCGCAAATCTAAAAACCAGCTGTATTCTTCAAGGCTCATGCCAACCTCTTGCATCCGCTTTGTCAAGCGGTCTAAGCGCTCTTCACGCTGGCTTCCGCCAATTAGCTCGCCCACACCCGGCACTAGCATGTCCACTGCTGCCACTGTTTTGCCGTCGTCGTTTTGGCGCATGTAAAAACTTTTAATCTCTTTTGGATAATCGGTAACAAACACGGGTTTATTGTAAACTTGCTCGGTTAAAAAACGCTCGTGCTCTGTTTGCAAATCGGCTCCCCACTGGGCTTTATATTGAAACTGGTCGTTGTGTTTTTCCAGCACTTCAATGGCTTTTGTGTAGGTGATTCGCTCAAAATCTGCCTCAAGCAAATTGGTTAAGCGGCTTAAAAGTTCTTTGTCAAAAAAGCTGTTAAAAAACTCCATCTCCTCTGCATTATGTTCTAGCACATAGCGCACCACATACTTAATCATCGCCTCAGCCACATCCATATCCCCGGCAAGATCTGTAAAAGCCATTTCCGGCTCTAGCATCCAAAACTCAGCGGCATGACGTGGTGTATTGCTGTTTTCTGCCCTAAAAGTGGGGCCAAATGTGTACACACGTCCAAAGGCCAACGCCATACCTTCAGCCTCTAGCTGGCCCGATACCGTTAGGCTGGTCATGCGTTTAAAAAAGTCTTGGCTGTAATCCACTTCTCCGTTTTCGCACAGAGGTGGCTGCTGTGGTGGCAAAGTGGTTACACGGAACATTTCGCCCGCGCCTTCACAATCGGATGCTGTGATAATAGGCGTGTGAATGTATACAAAACGGTTTTCTTCAAAAAATTTATGCAAGGCAAACGATGCTGCACTGCGCAGGCGAAACACTGCCGAAAACGTATTTGTGCGCGCACGCAAATGTGGCATAGAACGCAAAAACTCCATAGTATGCCGCTTTTTTTGCAGCGGGTACTCTGGCGGGCAAGTGCCCAAAATTTGCACAGAAGTTGCCTGCATTTCAAAGGGCTGCTTTGCATTTGGTGTGTGAATAAGCTTGCCTTCAATTTGCATCGAGGTGCCTGCGCCGGCTTTGCTCACCTCATCAAAATTAGCAAGGCTGCTTTCAAAAACCACCTGAATACCTTTAAAAAAACTGCCATCATTCAGCTCAATAAATCCGATATTTTTTGAGCTGCGCACAGTTTTTGCCCAGCCACCAACAGAGATTTCTGCCTCATGTGCAGGTGTTTGTTTGTATAGCTCATAAATGGTACTTGTTTTCATGAAAATTCTCCTCAATCGCATCATTATCTATTACTTTACTGTAATATTCTATATTATTATATGATATTTAAGAGCATTTGCAAAGGAATTCAAAGAAAATAACAGAAAAATCGTAACTTCCTCTTTTACTAACACGGCAAGTATGTTATACTATCAACGGCAACTTTTTACATGAACAGGTGGTTATGAGGGACTGAGCGTTGAAGAAGCTATTGATATTTTTATTGGTTATTTTGTTGGTATTTCCTCTATCGGTTGGCGGCCTGCTCATGCTCACCTATTCCGGCATGGGCGAAAGCAGTGTGCCTCAGCCTATTTTGCTGGTGCAAGAGCAGGAAGTGCTTCCAAAAAGCTATGAATGGTTTACCCCTATTTTGGGCGGTATAATTTATAAGGACTTTGTTCAGCCGGCGCAGGATGAGCTTTTGGATTTGGGTGAAATCACCGATGAGTTTATCGACCTCACCCCTCCACTCGGTTATTTTTCCACTGCAGTCATTTCTAAAGATGGTGTAGACGTATGGAGCGGTTCTGCCGATAATGTTGACGAATTTATCTTGCTAGAATCCGGCGCATATCTGCTTGAAGTGAACAGCAGCCGCGAGAAAACAGATGGGCAAGGCTATGGAGAAATCAATTACCAGGTGGGTTTTTCGGCACAGATTGACATCCGTATGGAAAGCAGTGCAGAGCAGCTGGCTCAGGGCGATGTGCTGGCCCTTCAGCTCTACAATGTGCCCAGCAACATACAGCCGGAGGGTGGCAGCCAGTTTGGACCGGTTCAATTTGTAGAAAATGGATCTGGACGTTATGTAGCTTACCTTGCCGCCAGCCATGACACACCTGCCGACGACTATAATGTATCTGTTACAGTGGGCGAGCGCACCTTTGATGTCCCTGTGCAAGTATATGAATCGCGGTTCACTGAACAGGAATTAACCATCGACACGGATGATGTTGAAATTACAGAGGCCAACAGTGCCGAAGCGTATGATGAATACAACAACACCATACCTCCATTGTTTCAACAGGCAGATTCCAGCAGGTATTGGAACGGTATATTTATACAGCCCGTAGACGGAGAACTGACGACAGAATACGGCTTATTCCGCTACACCAACGGCTCTTCCACACCAACACGGCATGCAGGCATCGATTTGTCGGATTCCACCGGCACAACTGTGCTAGCCCCAAATGCCGGTCGTGTCATCTTTGCAGGCGAGCTGCTCAACACCGGTAATACAGTTGTAATCGAGCATGGTGGTGGCCTTAAAAGTTTGTTTTATCACCTGGATAGTTTAGATGTTTCTCTGGGCGATATGGTAGAGCATTCAGATAAAATTGGCGAGGTAGGATCTACCGGATATTCCACAGGCCCACACCTTCACTATGAGGTACGCCTTTTTGAAAATACCGTGGATCCCATGCGTTTGTTTAATGGAACAAGTGGCCTATATTCGTTTGAGGAAGATTCCCTATTCGAGGAGAATGGGGATAATAGCTAACTGATATCGTAATTCACAAAAATGATACTGGGTAATTTGAAAGGAGTTTTACATGATCGTAAAAAAGGTAAAATTAAAAGATTTAGAGGATGTGAAAAAATTTGTAACCGCCACATCAGACATGCCGTTTGACGTGGATTTACGCAGTGACCGTTTTATTGTAGACGGCAAGAGCATCCTAGGCATTTTTAGTTTAAATTTAGCACACCCCATCACATTAAATTTGCATACAGAGCCATGCGAAAAAACCGATGAGTTTCTCGCTATTTTAGAAGAGTTTTTGGTATAGCTGCCGTTTTTTTGCTTTGAAAAAACATCAAAATTACAGCCTTTTTGGGCATGCTTATCATTGAATTTTACAGTGCAAGAAAGTTTTGTCCCTTTAAGCGGCATTGCACTTTTTTTATGCATTTTTTACATATGCACATACACTTTAAGTGATGCTTACACCATTGTTCAATCCTCTAATTTCGACAGTTTTCTCAAACCAAGCTTTTATTGAACAATCCGTATCGATGACTTTGATTTTTAAACCAACGGGAGGTGTACTGCATGAGTGAACTAACAAATCTTTCTACCATACGCTCCCTTTGTCGTGAATTTCAAATTCAACCAAGCAAGGGGTTTGGTCAAAATTTTTTGGTCAACCCCAGTGTTTGCCCAAAGCTTTGTGATGAGGCTAAAGTGACCGAAAATAGCCGTGTATTGGAAATAGGGCCTGGCATCGGCACACTTACCGAAGAGCTTGCCCAGCGAGGCGCCCAGGTTCTTGCTATAGAACTGGATAAACGTTTGCTACCCGTGCTAAACAAAACATTGGCTGGCTATCAAAATGTTCATGTTGTGCAAGGGGATGCCTTAAAACTAGATATCGCGGCTTTATTGCAGCAGCATTTTGACGGCCCGGCAATGCTATGTGCCAATTTGCCCTATAACATCACAAGCCCCATTCTTATGAAAATTTTAGAAGGGCACCTTCCCCTTACTCACCTCACAGTAATGGTTCAGAAGGAAGCTGCGCAAAGGATTTGTGCCCCACCCGGCAGCCGAGAATGTGGGGCTATTTCTTATGCTGTTCAATACTATGCCGATGCACATTATTGCTTTTCTGTAAAACCCGGC
>CAYJJK010000044.1:0-20078 GCA_964370445.1 uncultured Oscillospiraceae bacterium
ACCTATTGCAGAAAATGTAGAACGATACAACGAAATTTATGCATTTTATAAAAAACTGAGCGATCGTATGCGTCCTGCCTATCAAGAGTTGGCAGAGCTTGTATACATGCAAAATGCTCAGGCCGAAAGAGCACAATCACAGGAGAAATGTGTATGAAAATTTGCGCTTTTGTAGCCAGCAGTAGCCATCGAGGCAACACGGCCACGGCGGTGCAGGCCCTATTGGACAGCGCCAAAGAAAGCGGCGCCGAAACCGAAATCTTTTATCTCAACGAGTATCACATCCGGCCTTGCGTGGGATGTCGGGTTTGCGAAAAAACAGACAAATGTGTTATTAAAAACGATGATGTAGAGGTGTTGCACGAAGCCATTCGTAATGCGGATGCCTATGTTTTGGGAACGCCCACCTATTATGGAGACATCACCGGCCAATTTAAAATGTTTGTAGACAGGGTGTATCCGTTTATTGATATTCAAAAAGACCCTGTGAACAAAACCTTAAAATTTGGCAGTATCATCAAAACGCGAAAACCAGGTGTTTTGGTGGCTGTCAGCGGCGGACACGGCGAAAGCGTGTTTACCAGCCATAAAAAGGTAGCTTACAACTGTCTTAATGATATCAACGGTTATCTGTGGAAAGATGTGCTTTTGCCCTACACCACTTGGACGCCCGTGGCAGAAAACCCAGAACAATTGGCACAGCTTTCTGCATGTGGAACAGACCTTGTAGAGCATTTTAACAGCGGGGAAGGTGAAGACGTGCAGCGCACGCAAAGCCTACGCGCGTCATTTTCAGTTTAAGAAAAAGGAGAAACAAGCATGAAACAAATGATCATCACAGCCAAAGAGCAGGTGGAATACCAAGAGAAAACCTTACAAAGCCCCGGTGTGGGCGAGGTATTGGTGCAGGTGAAAGCCGTGGGTCTTTGCACCTTTGAGCAGCGTTATTATTCGGGCGGTAAAGAAGACTATCCTTTCCATGGCGGGCATGAAGTGTGTGGCGTTGTGGAGGCAATTGGCCCGGAACACGGCGGCGGCCTTTCGGTGGGCGACCGTGTGGTGGTGGCAGCCATTACACGTTGTGGCGAATGCTATTATTGCCAACGAGGCTATGATAACATGTGCGAAAACGGCGGCGACGTGATGGTGCCCGGAGAACCTTGGGGCCCGGGGGGCCTAAGCGAATACATGCTGGTAAAAGGCTATCAAGTGTATAAAATTAGCGACAGTGTAGATTTTGCTGTGGGCACCTTGGCAGAGCCTCTTGCCTGTGTTTTGCGCAGTGTGGAAAAAGGCAATGTGGGTAATGGAGACAGTGTTCTCATCACAGGCGCCGGTATCATGGGGCTTTTGCATGTGATGGTGGCAAAACAAAACGGTCTTTTTGTGATGATTACCGAAGTGGACGAAAGCCGCAAGCAAAAAGCGTTGGAGCTTGGTGCCGATGTGGTAATTGATCCCACTAAAGAGGATGTTTTGGCCGAGGTGAAAGCGCGCACAGGTGGCCGTGGCGTGGAGGCTGTTTTCTACACCGCAGGTGGACAAAAAGCCGCAGAACAAGGTATTGAAGCACTTGCCAAAGGTGCCACCATTGTCTTTTACGGTGCCATCTATCCAAAGGGCCCTATGGCCATCGACCCGAACAAAATTCACTATGATGAAATCAACCTCACAGGGCTTGTATCTACCACACGTGCCAGCTTTTTGCAGTCGGCCCGCATGTTAAGCGAAAACATGTTGGATTTGCGTGCTTTCATCAGTGAGGAATACCCGTTTGACGAAGGTAAAAAAGCATTTGACAGAGCCTGCTCGCCAGACACGTATCGTGTTGCCGTGCGCCTGTAGATAGGAGATATAAACATGAAAGCATTGCTTCGAAATAGCGATGAATTGAAAGATTTTTCGCTTGGAACAGCGCAAGAGCCCGCCGTGCAAGCCGGCCTTGTAAAACTAAAAGTGGCCTATTGTGGCATTTGTGGCAGCGACTTGCACATCTATCTCGGCAATGAACCCGGCCTACCACAGGGCATTCACGGGCACGAGTTTTCGGGCACAATTGCCGAAATTGGCGAAGGTGTTAGTGGGTTTGAAGTTGGCCAGAGGGTTACCGCCGAGCACACCTATAACGTGTGTGGTGAATGCGAGCACTGCCGCAGCGGTAAATATCAGCTGTGTGGCAAACGCAACTCGATTGGGTTTAACATCCCCGGTGGTTTTGCCTCCTACATGCTTGTAGACCCACGTTACATTCACGCATTGCCTCAAAATGTTAGTTTACAGCATGGTGCACTCACAGAGCCATTGGCTTGTATCATCCATGCCGTGCGTCTTGTGGATGTAAGCCCCACGATGCCTGTGCTTGTGGTGGGCCCGGGGCCCATGGGTCTTTTGGCCGCTCTTGTGCTTAAAGCCTATGGTTGTAAGGTGGATATCATCGGTGCCCCACAGGACAAAGAGCGCTTGCAAGTGGCTGAAAGCCTAGGGATTCGTGTGGTGGAAAAAGCCGAAAGCATGAGCTATCCTCTGGTGGCCGAGTGCTCCGGCAGTGGCGGCGGCATTGCCTGTGCCATTGATGCCTTGAAAAAAGGCGGAACTCTTTTACAAGTGGGCATCACTGCAGGCGAAACCAAAGTGCCTTACGAGCAAGTTGTGTATAAAGAGTTGCGCATTCAGGGCACTTTTTGCCACGTGTTTGAAGATTGGGAACAGGCCTTGCGTTTGCAAGAGGCCGGCCTTTTAGATGTGACACCGCTGGTGACGGACATTGTACCACCAGAGGCTTGGGAAGAGGCATTTGAAGATTTGCTGAACAAAAAAAGTCTAAAAACTTTGATTGATTTTTCAAAGGAGGCGTAAAGCCATGAAAGCAAAACAAATTTATTTTGACGGTGTGGGCAAAGCGCGGATTGTAGAAGCAGAATTGCCCCCTCTGCGTGATACTCAGGTGCTGGTGAAGGTGGACTCCTGTGGCTTATGCACTTGGGAGCGCTATATTTACGAAGGTACCGAAAGCATGCCTTTCCCCTTTGTGGGCGGGCACGAAATTGCCGCCCGCGTGGTGGAAAAAGGTGCTTTGGCAGGCGATGATATCGAAATTGGCATGCCGTGCTCTGTGGCCAAGTGGAAGCGTTGCAACCGCTGCGAAGCTTGCCGCCGTGGATATGACAACCACTGTCTGGCTAACGACACGCCTTCGGGCAACGCCTATTCTGGCCCGGGCGGTTTTTCGGATTATTTTATATGCGAAAACTACGAAATTTTCCCATTTTCCAAAGATGCTCCCCTGCACCTTGCCACTCTTGGCGAGCCGGTGGCTTGCGTTACACGTTCAGTCAATCGCCTTGGGGTAGTGAACGGTGACACAGTGGCCGTTTTGGGCGCCGGCATGATGGGGTTGTTGTTTGTGAAATTGCTAAAACTGCGTGGTTGCAAAGTGCTGGTATCTCAGCGCAGTGAAGCACGCCGCAAATTGGCCGCCGAGATGGGTGCCGACTATGTGACTTCCCCCGAAAACCTAGTCAGTGAAGCGCTGCGTGTTACCAATGGTGTGGGGGTTGCCGCTTCGGTGTACACAGCCGGTGGAAGCGAAGCCGTAAATGATTGTCTTGAAATTACACGCCTTGGCGGTTGTGTAATGTTGTATGCGCCCACACACGAAGAGCAAAACCAAATTTCTATGGATCTTGTGCATTTTAAAGAGCTAGACTTAACCGGTGCCATTCGACACGATAAAGAGAGCTTCCGTCAGGCAGTTCGCCTTTTGGGCAGTGGCCAAGTGGATTTCTCTGATTTAAAGCTGGTGTTTGGTGATATGGCCAACATTGAAGCTGAAATGAAACGTGCCAACGAGGACCGTGATATCCATCGCATTTTATTGCGCTGGGAGTAAGACTGAAATAAAACCCGACGTATAAAAATACGTCGGGTTTTTATGAAGGATGCATTCTAAAGAATAGGGAGGTGCACTGTGTGTCGTATTCGTTAAATGCCCGTGCTTTTCACAAAATTCAACAGGAAATATTGCCGCATTTAGAGGCGCTGGGCTGCCAAAGCTATATTTTGTCAAACGGAGCCACCGTGATAGACATGGGTGTTAAGGCCAAAGGTGGGTGGCTTGCGGCAAAACTTTTTACAGAAACTGACCTTGGATGCCTTGGTACCTTGGAATATCGTACGATGAAAATGGGTGCGCATCGTATGCCCGTAGCTTCTATCTTTGTAGATCGTCCCAACATTGCAGAACTCGGTGCTCATGATGCTTTTCTTTACGTGGAACATCACGGTGTGAAGCGCTCTGTAAGCGGGCCTATACGCACGATTCGAGGGCTTGACCACTTTGCACAGGCCATTTCTTATCGCGATAGTTATGCGGAGGTTGGCGTTTGTCATATTCAAATAGACACATTGCCGGATGAAGCATTGTTAAATAGCATTGCAGAGGCTGTGCAGTGGCCTGTCAATAAACTGGTGTTGTTGTGTGCAAAAACGGCTGGCCTTACAGGCTCTGCACAGGTATGTGCACGCAATGTAGAGCAAAGCCTGCCCAGTTTGCTGGACCAAGGGTTTCCAATAGACAACATCTTATACGCCTGTGGCAGCTCCCCTATCCCGGCCGTTGTGGACGATGAACAACTGGCTTATGGCCGTGTGAACGATGGTTTGATTTATGGGCAAGAAACCTGCCTATATGTAGACTGCGAAGATGCCGAAATTGAACGACTGAAAGATATTTTACCGTTTTCAAAAAACACAGATGTATATGGCATACCGTTTGAAGAATTGTTTGCCCGCTGCGAAAATCAGTGGTGTAATGTGCCACGCGAATGGGATGCCCCATGCAAAGTGAATTTTTTTAATGTGAGAAGTGGACAAAAGTTTAGCATCGGTGAAATCCATGAAGGGGTTTTACTACGTGCATTTTTGGGGGATGAGGGAGGAAAAAAACATGCGATATGAACAATATGCACAAAAAGCATTTGAGGTACTTTGTCAAAACGCCCCGGCAAACGATTGTAGCGTTTTAATTCACGAAAACGGTGTGCTGGCCGATGCCGGTTTTGAAACACTTGGTGGGTGGTCGAGTGCAAAGCTGGTGCTGGAGGGGCTGATATGCTCTCGTGGGCAAGTGAACTATACCCACCGCCATTTGGAAAACGGCATGCAGGTGCCGGCTTTGGAATTGTTTTTGGATAGCCCGATAGAGGCGGCAGGCTCTTTTCGGCAGAATGAGTGTGGTGTGTGTGGGGTGGCTAATGCACATAGCTATGCGCTAGGGCTTCTTTTTGCAAGCGCTATAGAGGCAAAAAAAGAACAGGGAAACTTAGTGATTGCCTCAGAAAACAGCCTTTTAGCAGCAGTATATGCCGCTGCTTTGCCTATGATGCAGGCAATTTACAGCCTGCAGGCTGCGCAAATTGAAGATATACCCTGGGGATGGTGTAGCTGCCCCGTTGCACCGATGCTTAAAAACAAACAGCAGCGCGAAATGCAAGAAGAAAGCCTGCGCAAAACAGAGGCTTGCATAAATCTATGGGTGCGTGGCAGTGAAACTGCCTTACAAAATGTGTGTGACGAGTTTGTTTTGGCGCCCTTATATTTGCACGAGCTAGAGAGCGCCCGTTGTTATCGCAACATTTTGGCATGCGAAAGCAAGTAGTAATTGAGGATGCCGGCCAAATTTTATTACGGGACACTTTCTAAAATGTAATCGATTACAGTTTTTTTGTGAATAACGTAAAAATACCATAAAAATTCTTGTCGAATATGACTTTTTTTTACTATATAGTCAAAAAAGGTCTTGCAAAATAGGTAAAACACTGTATAATAAACAACATGGAGTGAATGTAAGCGATTTCATTTACTGGTTGAAAGTGAATTGAATGCGTTTGCTCCTTTTGAACATCACTTTGCGAAAGCAACGATTTATTTAAGGAGGGACCTATCACATGAAAAAACATTTACGACTTCTGGCTCTAACCTTGGCAAGCAGCATGCTTGTTGCTATGCTAGCCGCTTGCGGTGGCACCGAAGCCTCGTCTTCTGCTCCCGCCTCTGAAGCTACTTCCGAAGCCGCTTCCTCTATGGCTGCCTCTTCCATGGCAGAAGGCTCTGAAGCACCTGCCGGCGAAGCTTTAGACCCGTCCACCGTAAAAGTTGCCATGGTTTGCACCGGCGCTGTAAATGACGGCGGCTGGAACTCTGTTGCCCACGAAGGCCTCATGCGCATTGAAGAAGAACTTGGCGTAGAAGTTGCCTTTGCAGAAAAAGTGCCCATTGCTGAGGTTCCACAGGCACTGCGTACCTTTGCAAACCAAGGTTATAACCTAATCTTTGGCCATGGCGCCGAATTTGGCGAGCCGATGACCCAAGTTGCACCCGAATTCCCCGACGTTACCTTCGTGCCTGTAAATGCAAACGCTGAAGGCGACAACCTTTCCGGCACTGTGTTCCGTTTTGGCGAGCTGGGCTACTTCACAGGCATGGCTGCTGCCATGGTAAGTGAAACCGGTGTTATCGGTGCTGTTGCTCCCGATGATGCACCCAACAACAAAGCTGACCTTGACACCTTTGCTCTTGGTGCACAAAGCATCAACCCTGACATTGAGTTCGTAGCCGCCTACACCGGCAGCTGGGACGACCTGCCCAAAGCACAGGAAGCTACCAGCAGCTTGATTTCTCAAGATGCTGACGTTATTTTGGCCATGGGCGATGCCTATGCTGTGGCTGTATATCAAGCTTGCGAAGAAGCTGGTATCAACGCAGTGGGCTGGGTAACCGACCAACACGAAATTTCCGACACCGTTATTGTTTCCGGTCTTCAATCTGTAGCCGATGTGTATGTAAACACTGCCAGCCGATATCTTGACGGCACCATGGAACCCGGTTTCCAAATTTATGGCATGGCAGACGGTTCGCAAGCCGTCTCTGAATTGTATGGCCTTAGCGACGAACAAGTTGCTGAAATTGACGCAGCCATCGAAGCATACCTTGCTGGCGAGCTTGAAATTCCCACCCTGTACTAAATTTTAAAAAAATAGGGTAGCCCATCACCCTGCACAACATGCAATCGTCGGGCGCAGCGACTAGAAAGCGGTTGCTGCGCCCTTCTTTTATCGGTAAAATCATTCACAAAAATTGTTAGGCGGTTGTTTCTATATCATCAGGAGGAAGAGCTTCATGGGCAAGCGTGTATATTCGGTTGTAAACTATTTAATCTCGGTTCTATTGGCTTTACTTTTGGCTTTTGCTGTGGTTTCTGGCATACTTTTGTGGCGTGGAATTAGCCCGGCAGAAACATTTGTAGAATTATTTAGAGGCGCCTTTATGGGCTGGACAAATCTAAGCGCCAGTTTGCTTTTGGCAACCCCACTTATGCTTGGCGGTCTTGGCATTGCACTTTCTTTCCGCTGTGGTATTTTCAATATCGGCGGCGAAGGTCAGTTGTATCTTGGTGCGTTAGCAGCCACAATGGCGGCTGTGTATCTTGGCGGATTGCCATCTTTTGTGCTGATTCCACTTTGTCTTTTGATAAGTATGATATTTGGTGGTCTGTGGGCTTTGATTCCCGGATATCTTAAAATATCACGAAGTTACAACGAAACTGTAACCTCTGTACTTTTGAACTATGTCAGTGTAAACTTCGTCAATTATGCTTTGGGCAGTTTTTTTGCAGACGAAGAAGTGCTGAATCACCAGTCTCCCAAAATTTCTGAAAACGCCATGCTGTTCAAATTAGGCGAAGGCACCGCATTGAATGCAAGTTTCTTATTGGCGCTGGTGATTGTGGCTGTTTTCTACTTTATCTTTTACAAAACAGATTATGGCTTCAAACTGCGTGTGGTGGGCTCTAACATGGAAGCCAGCCGTACCAGTGGCATGAACACAAAAGCGTATCTCCTAGGTGCTATCATGATAAGTGGTGCTCTTGCAGGTCTTGCAGGTTCCACCCAAATTATGGGTTACCAACATTTGATGGTGCAAAACTTCTCGCCCAATACGGGTTATGACGTGATTTCGGTGGCACTTATGGGCAACTTACACCCTGTAGGTGTGGCACTGGCAGCTATTTTGCTGGGTGCTTTGCGCAGTGGTGCCAGTGTGATGCAAATTACCATGGGCGTGCCCATTACGGTTTTGTATATCATGCAGGGCATTATTATTCTTAGCGTTTTGGGCTTTAGCCGTGCTAAAATTGATTACATTGGACGAATCAAAGGGATTTTTGGGCCTAAAGCTTCGGCTTCTCAAAAGGAGGTTGCATAACCATGGATGTACTAAACCTGTTTTTAACCCCCGACTTATACTCGGCCACCTTGCGTCTTGCGGCTCCGCTTATTTTTGCGGTTGTAGGCGGTGTTATCTCTGAACGTGCCGGTATTCTAAACATGGCTTTAGAAGGCCAAATCTTAATGGGATCATTTTTTGGCTATCTTGGCGCCGTTGTATTTAACAATGCGATCATGGGTGTGCTTTGTGCCATCATGGGCAGTTGTTTCATCGCCTCATTACATGCTTTTATGAGCATTCATGTGAAGGTAAACCAAGTGGTATCTGCCCTTGGGCTCAACTTGTTGTCTTTGGGTATCACCAGCACCATGTTCCGTTTCTTTGGCGAAGGCACCAGCCAAATGACCACCTCACCCGGTTTTAGCAATATTTACATCCCCGGCCTTAGTGATCTGCCGTTTGTGGGCCCTATTCTCTTTAGCCAAAACCCACTTACCTACCTTGCGTTTGTGGCGGTAATTTTGGTGACATGGTTTATGTTCCGCACCAGCCGCGGGCTGGAGCTTCGCGCCGCGGGCGAAAACCCAAAAGCATTGGATGTTGCCGGTGTAAATGTGTTTCGCATTCGCTATACGGCCGTTATTGCAACCGGTGTGTTTTGCGGCCTTGCCGGTTGCTGCCTAACCATCACGGGTCTTAACAACTTCTTTGATAATATCTCTGCCGGACGTGGATTTATTGCCTATGCAGCTGTAGTGTTTGGCAAATGGACACCGGTGGGTGGCATGTTGGCAGCCCTATTGTTTGGCGCGGGTGATGCCTTGCAGTTACGCTTACAATCAATGTTCGACATCCCCTACTATTTCTTCCTGATGATGCCGTATCTCATCACCTTCTTTGCACTGGTGTTCTTTATGGGTTCCTCTCGCGGCCCTGCTGCCACAAATGTACCGTTTGAAACAGATAAAGCGCGCAAAAAACACCATGCAAAGCGCCCTCATAACGAAGGGGGGAAAAGCTAATGGAACCGATTTTACGTGTGCAAAACATTTCAAAAAGTTTTGGAAGCAACCGTGCAAACGATAAAGTCAGCTTTGATCTAATGCCCGGGGAAATCCACTCTTTGCTTGGCGAAAACGGCGCGGGAAAATCCACCTTGATGAACATCATCTATGGTGTTTACGGTGCCGACGATGGTGAAATTTTTGTAAATGGAAAAGAAGCAGACATCTATTCGCCAAAGCAGGCCATCTCACTTGGCATTGGCATGGTGCACCAACATTTTATGCTTATTCCTGCGTTCACCGTGGCCGAAAACATTGTGCTTGGCATGCAAAAAAAACTACCGTTAAATATGCGCACGGTGGAAGCCAGCATATTGGAAGCCAGCAAAAAATATGACCTAAAGGTGGACCCCACGGCCTTGGTGTCCAACCTTTCTGTGGGCGAGCAGCAACGTGTGGAAATTTTAAAAGTGCTGTATCGCGGTGCCCGTGTACTCATTTTAGACGAGCCTACAGCTGTTTTAACCCCTCAGGAAACCGATGAGCTATTTGTGACATTGCGCCACTTACAAACCGAGGGTGTTAGCATTGTGTTTATCAGCCATAAGCTAAACGAGGTGATGAGCCTCAGTAGCCGTGTTAGCATTTTGCGTCGCGGCAAAATTGTGGGCCATTTTGATGATATGTCCCAGTGTAACCCGCAAATTTTGGCTTCGGAAATGGTGGGCCGCAAGGTGGATTTGGGTGTGGAAAAACCCGAAAAAGAGCCTGGAGAATGCCTGCTGGAACTAAAAAATCTGTGTGTATCCACCGATAAAAAACACGAGGTTATCCATGACTTTTCCCTAAAAATCCGTGCTGGCGAAATTGTGGGTCTTGCCGGTGTGGATGGCAATGGCCAATCGGAGTTTATCAAAGGCATTACGGGTTTATTGCCCATCACAGGTGGTGCGCTTTTGATGGATGGCCAAGACATGACCGGTGCAACGCCACGCAAAATCATTGATGCCGGTCTTGGGCATATCCCGGAAGACCGACACAAACAGGGCCTTGTTTTAAACATGAGTGTGCGTGAAAATCTGTTTTTGGAAACCATTCAGCAAAAACCGTATACAAAAGGCCATATTTTGCAAAGCAAAGAAATTACTGAAAAGGCCAAAGAGCTGGTGGAATATTATGACATCCGTACCGCTTCGCTTGAACTGGAATCTGGCAGCCTTTCCGGTGGTAACCAGCAAAAAATTATTGTGGGCCGTGTGCTGGACCAAAACCCAAGTGTGCTAATTGCCGTGCACCCCACACGTGGCTTAGACATTGGTGCCACAGAATTTGTGCATGAGTGTATTTTAAAAGCACGCGAGCGTGGCTGTGCTGTGTTGCTTGTTTCTACAGAGCTTGATGAAATTTTAGAACTCTCTGATCAAATTGCTGTTATCTATGAAGGACGTTGTATGGGCATTGTGCCCGGAAATGAGGCCACAAAAGAGGGTGTAGGCCTTTTGATGACCGGACATAGAGGAGAAGAAGCAAGCGGGCAATAGAAAAAACGTTTATGTGATGAGTAAAAAAAATGCCCCAAAAAACAAACTTGTTTTTGGGGCATTTTCTCTCTATTGTAATGTACTTGTTGGAATTTATAAAAATAACGAAAATAAGGAGAATATGCAATGAACCGTTTACACTTTTTTGAAACACCAAAAGAAGACCTGAAGATGAATATGATATTTGTGAATGAGCCGATGTGCGCCGAATTGGAAAAAGCGTCGGACAGGCCGGAAACCTTGCCTGATGTGGATACATATTACACCAAGGTTTGCTTTCCAAAAGCTCCAGAAAACCGCCCTTACATTGTTTCCTCTATCGTAGTATCAGCCGATGGCAAAATGGCATTTCATGATAATCCGGCAGGGCCACTGGTTGCAAAAAACAACTTTTTAGACCCCGCAGGTGCCCTTGGTGATTTTTGGGTGCTTAACTTTTTGCGCGCTTTGTGTGATGGTGTTGTTATTGGGGCGAACACTTTGCACAAAGAGCCGGGCATCTCCTCACATGTATACGATAATAGCTTGTGGAAACAGCGCCAAGAGAATCTACAAAAGAAAGAGCATCCGGTTTCGATTGTGGTGTCCATGGATGGTACAGATATCCCCTTTGATCATTTTAGCTTCCATGTGGACCCACAAGATCGTTTGAAACAAATTGTGGCCACGTCACCAAAAGGCCTTGAGTACATCAAAAATACTTCTGGCCTTAAACATGAGTTTTGGGGTACGTTTAAAACAAAGGCCGATGTAGATGCGTATGACTTTGGCAATCTGTTTTGCGATTTTGATTGCTTCCCGGTGTTTGCCACCGGTGAAGACGACCGCACCGACAGTGAAGTGATGCTGTATCTGCTGCGGAAAATAGGGATGGAACGCCTTTGTATCGAAAGCCCCAGCTTCTGTGCGCACCTTTTGCATGGCGAAATGCTGGATGAGTATTTTATCAACTACTCTATGGTGTATGCCGGTGGCACCACAACCCCGGCCCACAACCAGCCGTTTGGTCACTTACAGCATCCGCATGCCGATTTGCTTAGCGTGGGTCTGCATCATAGCAATTTCTTATACACACGCCAAAAAGTTCGATATAATGTGACAAATGAGATTGATTTGACCGCGTATAAGTACTAAAAATTACCCCTTATAAAACCCGAATGCTTTTAAAGGCCACTTTGGGTTTTATAAGGGGGTTCTATATGCTTAGCCCAGTTTTTGGGAATGATGCAGATACAAGCAAAGTTTTTAAAATTTTTTTATGGCAGCGCCATATGAAAAACAAGAGCGGGCCACAGGAAAAATAGGTCTTTTAATACAACTTGTGTTTTTGATAGGTTGTCATTTTTTGACGAATTTACAAGATTAAAGTCATATCAGGGGGGGTATATTTTTTCTTTGTATCAAAAGACAAAATACGCCATTCTTTCTCTTTTCTATGCGCTACAATCTAGCTAGCGAGCAAAAGCAAATGTGCATCACCTTTTTTGCAGTGAAGAAATTTGCGATGCAATTTGTTTGTGTTTTGCGCCAAAGAGAAAGGAGACTTGACATGAACAATGGACAATCTATTTCGCCAGAACAACTTTCGGCAAGTGAGCTTGCCACCACAAAAAGCAAAGCCCCCGCAAAAGGGGTGGCAAGCCAGCTTACCCTGTTTGGCTTTTTTGCCATGACAGCCAGTATGGTGATGACCGTGTACGAGTACCCTACCTTTGCCACCAGTGGCCTGCAATTGGTTTTCTTTTTGCTGCTTGGTGGGTTTTTGTGGTTTTTGCCTGTTGCTTTGTGTGCTGCAGAAATGGCCACAGTGAAAGGCTGGGAAGAAGGTGGTATTTTTGCTTGGGTAAGTGGTATGCTGGGGGAACGCTTTGGCTTTGCGGCCATTTTCTTTCAGTGGTTCCAAATCACTGTGGGCTTTGTCACAATGATTTATTTTATCCTTGGTGCACTGGCCTCTGTTCTAAACTTCGATGCCCTCAACACAAACCCTGTAATTAAACTGATTGGTGTTTTGGTGGTGTTTTGGCTTGTAACCTTTTCGCAGCTGTTTGGCACACGCTTTACGGCACGTCTTGCCAAGGTGGGCTTTATTGTGGGCATTGTTATCCCGGCAGTGATTTTGTTTGTATTGGGTCTTGCCTATATTGTGGGTGGAAATCCTTTGCAAATCAGCTTTACACCCTCGGCTTTCATTCCGGATTTTAGCAATGTATCTACACTTGTGGTATTTGTCTCCTTTATTTTGGCCTATATGGGTGTAGAGGCCTCGGCTTCACACATCAACGAACTGGAAAACCCAAGCCGAAATTATCCCCTTGCCATGATTATTTTGGTGGTGGTGGCCATTGTGCTTAACACCGTTGGCGGCGTTACTGTGGCGGCTGTGATTCCGCAAAGTGAACTTAGCCTTTCCTCGGGTGTTGTGCAAACTTTCCAAACTCTGTTCACCCATTTTAATCCGGCCCTGGGCTGGCTGGCACGTGTTGTGGCCGCCATGTTGGCGCTTGGTGTCATCGCCGAGGTAAGCAGCTGGGTGGTGGGTCCGTCTCGTGGCATGTTTGCAGCGGCACAAAAAGGCTTGTTGCCCAAAGTATTTACCAAAACCAATAAAAAGAATGTTCCCGTTCCTCTTGTTTTGGTGCAAGGGCTTGTGGTAACCGTTTGGGCGTTGGTTCTTACCTTGGGTGGCGGTGGCAACAATCTCTCTTTCTTAACCGCAATATCTCTTACCGTGGTTATTTATATCGTGGGATATGTGCTGATGTTCATTGCCTACCTGCGCATGATTCGACGTAAAGACATTAAGCGTAGCTATAATGTGCCCGGCGGCACTGGCTTTAAATATGTGGTGGCCATTGTAGGGCTTTTCACTTCACTTGTTGCCCTTGGCATCAGTTTTGTTCCACCATCGTCGATTGCAGGGGGCGAAGATGTTACCTATCTTAGCATTTTGTCTATCAGTTTTGTGGTGGTGGTGTTCTTGCCCTTCCTTATTTATGAGGTGTATGGCCGCCACCACTCTGACCCAAACTATAAGCATACGCGTTTAAAACACCACGAGCAAAATAAATTTGTGCCACTGTTTGCACGTGGTGAGCATGCCATCTTAAAACACACACATCAAAAATCAGACACATCCAAAACGGATGCAACCCAAAATTAGGAGGGATTTCTCATGTTGTTTGACCGCAAAGAAAACGACCGATTTCTACGCCCCATTTTTGGTACCAGAGCCGAAAGTGAGGATATTCCGAAGTATCGTCTTGCCAAAGCATCTTTAGAGCCACGTGTGGCTTATCGGCTTGTGAAAGATGAATTACTGGACGAAGGTGTAGCACGGCAAAATCTTGCCACTTTTTGCCAAACTTATATGGAAGATGAAGCCACACGCCTGATGGGCGAAACCTTAGAAAAAAATGCCATTGACAAAAGTGAGTATCCAAGAACCGCAGAGCTTGAGAATCGTTGCGTCAACATTTTGGCCAATTTGTGGCATGCACCTATCGATGCAAAATTTATGGGCACTAGCACGGTGGGAAGCAGTGAAGCCTGTATGCTGGGTGGCATGGCTATGAAATTTCGCTGGCGCAAACGTGCCGAAGAGGCCGGCATTGATAGTAAGGCTAAAAATCCAAACCTCGTTATTTCTTCGGGCTTTCAGGTGTGCTGGGAAAAGTTTTGCGTCTATTGGGACATTGAAATGCGCACCGTGCCCATGGATGAAAACCACATGCACCTTGACCCAGAGCGCATTGCAGAGTATATCGACGACTATACCATCGGTGTGGTGGGCATCATGGGCATCACCTACACCGGGGAATACGATGATATTGAGGCTTTAGATAAAGCGATTTCAGAATACAACAAAACGGCCAAAATATCCGTGCCCATTCATGTGGACGGCGCTTCCGGCGGCATGTATGCACCTTTTATGCATCCGCACCTTAAGTGGGATTTTGCCCTTAAAAATGTGGTGTCCATCAATACGTCTGGGCATAAATATGGCCTTGTCTACCCGGGTATCGGCTGGGTTTTGTGGAAAGATGCCGAGTATCTGCCCGAAGAATTGGTGTTTAAGGTAAGTTACCTTGGTGGAGAAATGCCCACCATGGCCATCAATTTCAGCCGATCCGCTTCGCAAATTATTGGCCAATATTATTGTTTTGTGCGTTTTGGTTTTGATGGATACCGAGAAATCCATCAAAAAACACATGATGTGGCAACTTTTCTTGCCAAAGAAGTGGAGCGCACAGGCCTTTTTGAAATGCTAAACCGTGGCGAGAATTTGCCCATTGTGTGCTATCGCCTAAAAACTACGGCAAATGTGCCCTGGACGTTATATGATCTTGCCGACCGTTTGCAAATGAAGGGCTGGCAGGTGCCTGCCTATCCTCTGCCCGAAAACTTGCAGGATGTGATTATTCAGCGCTATGTGGTGCGTGCTGATTTTGGCATGAACATGGCTGAAGAGTTTGCCGAAGATTTTAAAGAGGCCCTCAAGCAACTTTCCAATGCCCGTGTTTTAAGTAAAGAAGCCCCAGAACAAAAGACACAGGGGTTTACACACTGAACATAGATTTTAAGCGTATTTTTAAAAAGAGAGAGCCTTTTTGGAAAACTTTGCTTTCCAAAGAGGCTCTCTTCTTTTTCTCTATCAGTCTTAAGCTGACTTTCAAACAAAAGGTTTGTTCACTTTTTCTGAAAGTGGCGGGGTGTGGGGTAGAGCCCCACGGCCTTGCTAAAACTCTCGCTTTAAAAAACTACAAAAGAGATTCAAACACTTTTGGGTCTGGCCTTGGGAGTACCACACTCTCTACAAGCAGTTCAGAGGCTTCTATACCCGCTTTTACAGCGGCATGCACGTCGTCTACACTGCCGGTAAGGGTTACAAAACCTTTGCCGCCAACGGCATAGCCGATGCGCACTTCAATAAGAGTAACATTGGCCACTTTGGCGGCTTCGTCTGCAGCTTTGATGGCAGAGGCCACAGAGTAATATTCCAAAACACCCACAGCGCCGCTATGTTCAATGCTGTTTGTCATGGCAATGGCTGGTATCAGTTGCGGGTGCACATTTGCAATGATCAACCGGTCTACCAAAGTGTGTCCGGCCAAGGCTTCACCTGCTTTGATGGCGGCATTGACATCGGCTACATCGCCTGAAAGAATCACAACATATTTGCCGGGGCAAATGGTGCTGCATTTGATAAGGTCCACCTGTGCGGCTTTCACCATGCAATCGGCAACCTCAATTCCTTTTGCAATGCTGGAAAGTTCTACCATTCCAATGGAAATTCCCATCTCAGTTCCCCCTTGTTGCTGTGATTGTGACCCCCAAAGAGGAGACCGATGTGACACACCCGCTGATACTTGCGTGGATGTTTGTGCTTAGCGCACCTTCGGGTGCTTTGCCAATAAGCTGGCCCTCGTTTACAATATCACCTTCTGCAACGATGCACGTTGCCGGTGCACCGATGTGCTGTGAAAGCAAAACCGTAACACTATCAGGGTGCAAGGTGGTGCAAGCAGTGGCGTGCTTGCCACTGTAAGAAGAGAGCCCAAGCCGTGCAATAAGACGTTCTGTTGGAATTTTAGTCATGTCCACGGTGGGTAGCGCTTCGGCAGTTTCATTTTTGGGCACGTCAATGCCTTTGTCTCTGAGTTTGCCTTTCATATAAAGGTTTACCTTGCGTGGGGAAAGCCCCATGGGGCAGGCAAATAACTCGCACACACCACACGAGCAACAGTTGGCGGCATCCCCAAACGCACGTTCATACTGCACGGTATCGTTAAGGGTATCCTCCCTTGATAGATTGCGCATCACAAGGTGTGGGCGAATGCGGTGCCCAATTTGATAACGTGGACATAAATCGGTGCACATCCGACATTGTATGCACGCACTTCGTGTTTGGTGCTTAATGCGCTTGATGGAAAGAGACGCGCGCGCAAAAAGATAATGGTCTTTGGGTAATACGATGATATTACCCGTGGTTTTTTTTACAGATTGCGTTTCCATCTCGGCGCGGTTTGCCACATAGGTGCCCATCATTGGCCCGCCAAGCACCAAGCCAAAATCTTCTATGGTGGGCAGGGCGGCTTTTACGCAGTCCATAATGGACGTTCCGATGGGCACATCAAGCAAAACGGGCGCTTGCACTTCTCCCACAACCGATAAGATTTTTCGGGTGACGGGAATGCTGCGAAGGGCATCGGCAATGCCCACGATGGTGCCCACGTTTTGCACAACTGCACCCACCTGAGAGGGAAGGCCACGCTCGGGGATACTGCGCCCTGTTACCTGCTGCACCATAATTTGCTCGTCGCCCGCGGGGTAAAAAGTGCCCATTTCAAACAGTGTTACTTTGGAGCTTAGTTTTTCTATGGCAGCACGCAAGGCCGCAATTTCGGTTTTGTATTTGCCTTTCAATGCAATTACAGCATGGTTTGCCCCTAAATGCTCTGCCACAGAAGCTGTGGTGGCCACAATGGTTTCTGCATGGGTTCTGCAAATGTATTTGTCGGTTTCAATTAGGGGTTCGCATTCGGCAGCGTTGATAATTAAATATTCGGCTTTTCCGGAGAGTTTCACATGGGTGGGAAAGCCTGCGCCACCGGCGCCTACAACGCCTGCTTGTTTTATTTGTTCTGCTATATTCATTGGCCTTATCACATCTCCTTACCGCAAAGGCTTAGCCTTCGCGCACCAGCGTGATGTTGTATTTTTCGGCATATTCTTTGGCAAGATCGGTGACGATGGTTTGTTTTTGAATCTGCACAGTGGATATGTTGTTTTTATGCAAAGAAACCACATCTTGTTCGGTGATAACACGCTTGTTTTTGGGCATAAGGTTGCCACGTGAAACCGAAATGGAAGCTTGTTGCATGGTTTTTTTAGCAAGCTTTTGAAAAAGCATCTCTTCATTTGAAAAAACCACAAGCCCACTTTTTTCAAGGGTGGCCAGCTGTGCACGTAGCACTGCGTAATAAGCAGGGGCGGCGCTGTGGCGATAACCTAAAAGCGCCACCTCGGCGTCTGTGGTGTAAACGGGCTTGCCATTTAAAAAAGCATCGCGCACAAAACAGGTGCCAGGTGTTTGGCAAAATCCATTTGCCAATTGTGCCATGGCGTCAAGAGAAAGATTTTTTATATAAAGAGGAGCCTCACTAGCAGGAGGCATTCCCCCTTTTTCGGAAAGGTCCACCATTTGAATTGCAGGCACTGCCGTAGACGTAAGGGCAGATACACTTGCCGCAGGAGGCATTGCGCCAGCAGGTTGTTCTGCTAGGGCAATTTGCACACGACGAAGGATTTCTTCAACCACTGGGGTATAATCCAAAGGATTCACCTTCTTTCTTTATAAGCGATTAAAGCAAGCACTGCCTTGCAATGCCTGCTGAAAATTCTATTTTTTTATGATGCGCCCTAAGGTGAGCCCACTTACCAATGCGGCATTGGCTTCGTCAAAATCTAGGTGCATTCTATCTCGGAACTCTGGCGAAACACGCACCAAAACATTTGGGAAAATAAGGGGGCGTTCGCTTAAAATCTCAACGGAAACTTCCGTATTGTCTTCAATACCTATTTGTGAGGCAGATTCGGGAATCATGTGAATGTGGTTGCGCGCAACCAAAGCACCTTCATTCAGTGTGAGGGTACCGGCTGGGCCAATTAAAGTGATGGCGCCACTGCCATTTACATCGCCCGAATGACGGAGAGGTGCTTTTACACCAAGGGCAATGCTGTCGCTACGCGATAATTCCACCTGGGTTTGTTTGCGTGCAGGGCCTAAAATGGCCGTGCGTTCTATTTTGCTTTTGGGCCCACAAAGGGTAACCCGCTCTTCGCATAAAAACTGCCCGGGCTGAGAAAGCTCTCGCACCGGTGTAAGGGTGGCACCTTTTCCAAACAGCTTTTCTACATCCTCTTCGCTTAAGTGCACATGCCGTGCCGACACTTCTACCTGAATGAGGCCCTGCCCACGAAAAGAGCTTGCCACTTTTTGTGCTACATTTTGTATCAACTGTTCATCCATAGCATTTCACCTGTAAGGTCCAAAATTGATGGCTGGGGCGTGCACCGCTTTGGGTAGTACTGGTATCACCCGGTGCACACCCCACAGCCTTTACTACATTGGGGTCTTTATAAAGCTGCTAGTGCAACTTCTTATTTTGCCAAAATAGCTTCAATTTCATCGTGGGGACGGGGAATAACATGTACGGAAATAAGGTCGCCCACACGCTCTGCAGCGGCAGCGCCTGCGTCGGTTGCGGCTTTCACAGCACCTACATCGCCACGCACCATCACGGTGACAAGGCCACCGCCTACTTGCTCTTTGCCAATTAAGGTTACGTTGGCGGCTTTCACCATGGCGTCTGCGGCTTCAACGGCGCCTACCAAACCTTTTGTTTCAATCATTCCAAGTGCTTGCATTGCTGACATATTCATTACCTCCAAAAGTTAAATGATGGGTGTTAGACGGTGCCGACAATCATGTTCGGCCTGCCTATCGGCCTAAAAATTGCTCAAAACATGCAGGGCTTAACGATTGCCGATACCATTTAAATGGCTTTAAGACGTTCTAAAACTTCTTTTACAATGGCATCTATCGGGATATCGCCAAAAGACTGGTTTATGCTGCACAGCCCATCTTCGCAGGTGGGCAATTCGCCTTTTATTTCACTAAGCTCGCGCAGGCCATAGGCCACTTTTTTCACATTGATGAGGTTAAGCGGGCCCACATTGTCGGAAGTGGCACTGCCGCCCATGGCACCGCAACCCAAAGTGAAAGATGGGAATAAGCCTGTGGTGGCACCAACACCGCCTAAAGCGCTGGCTGTGTTGACGCACATGCGAGACACCGGAATGCGTTTGGCAAAATAGTCCACAATTTTTTCGTCCTGCGTGTGAATAGAGAATGTATGCCCCACACCTTCATAGTGAAGAATAACACAGCAGGTGTCGCAAATTTCCTCATAATTTTTGCCGGTGTAGAAAGCCAAAATGGGGCAAAGTTTTTCATTTGAGTAAGGGTGTCCGCGGCCAACGCCGCTTTCCTCTGCCACAAGCACACGCCTATCAGCCGGGATGGAAAGCCCTGCAAGTTTTGCAATGGTTTGCACATCACGGCCTACAATTTCGGGGTTCATAGTGCCGTTGGCACGTAGAATAAAGGCGCCAAGGCGTTTGCTTTCTTCTGCGTTTAAGAAGTAAGCTCCCTGTTTTTCCATTTCCGCTTGAATAACAGCGCGCATGTCCTCTTCGCATATGATAGATTGCTCTGAGGCACTAATGGTGGCGTTGTCAAAGG
>CAYJJK010000045.1:0-20036 GCA_964370445.1 uncultured Oscillospiraceae bacterium
ATAGCAGACAACAAAATGCACGCGATGATATTACATTTTAAGATGTAATTTTCACACCCCTGCGCAAACAGCCTTTTTATTTGAACAAAAACTTTACTGGCTAGATTTTATGAGCACGGTTTAGGCTTGTTCGTCCCCCATGCTTTTGCTATACTAAACAAGAAGTTAGTTTTTGCAAACTTTTTTTACGCGAAGATTAGGGAGGTCTCTATGAGCTATACTCCACCGTCCGATTTTTTGCAGCACCCGCAAAACCCGGACTTATTTTACAAAGAAAGCCGTGTGATAGACCCCGTAACAAGTGTGCCCATGCGTGAAATCACGTATTTTTACCAAAGCAGCGGACAAACACAAACACGGCTCTATCCACTGGAGTAAGCCCCGTCCGAGGCAGCCCCTACTGCACAGGCGCAAAATGGGCAAAATTTTGCACAAAACCCATTGCAGCCATCACCTCCATCCCCTATGCATTACCAAACGATATCTCCTGCTGCTCCCACGCAGGCATCTTCCCCGAAGAAAACCAGCAACAAAAAGATACTCATCACCCTTTTGGTTGCTGATGGAGTTGTGGTGGTATGCGGCATCGTTTTGGTGATGGTGTTTGTGCTCCTTGCCATCTTTGGCCAAACAGACGACGACACCTTGCCAAACCCCAATGAGACCGTTGCCGCCACCATCGCCTTTGACGAGCCACAGCGCCATCGCGTAGCCGCCGGAGATTATCACACCGTTGTTTTATTTGATGACGGCACGGTAACCACTGTGGGCGATTTCTATGACGTGGAAGAGTGGACAGACATCGTTTCGGTTGCAGCTGGCTATGCCCATACCGTGGGTCTACGCAGTGACGGTACCGTGGTGGCCACAGGCTCGAATGAATATGGCCAGTTCGATGTAAGCGGTTGGACAGACATTGTATCTGTTTATGCCAGCGTATACAACACGGCCGGCATTCGTAATGATGGCAGTGTTGTGGTGGCCGGCTACGGTGCAAACCAACTGACAAACACCGCCATGTGGCAGCAGATAGGTGACCTTGGCTTCATTTATGCCTTTGACGATATAAACCCAACCGCTGTGGAGCTGTTTGGCCTGCGGGCAGACGGACGCATTCTCAGCGCCGGGAATGTGGATTTTGACGAAGGTGACCTTGCCGATTTTGAAAATATCACAGACATTGTAACTGGTGAGTACCTTCTTGTTGCCTTAGAAAATGATGACACCGTAGAACACATTCAATTTGATGTCTATGAGTTTGGTATGTGGAGCCATTTTTCCGCCGATTATGCCTTGATGGAAGAAATGATGGACGACTGGCAGGGCATCGAAAGAGTTTATGCCAATTATTACTCTATATTTGGCGAAACCGCCAGCGGGCAAATCCTCTCTACCGAGACCATTCCTTTTGAGAATGCTGCAGAAGTGGTTGCCGGCGGGTCACACATTGTTGCCGTTTTAGAAGACGGCACCTTGGTGGCTTATGGAGATAACAGCTTTGGCCAGTGCGACGTGCAAGGGCTGAATATCCACAGCACAGCACCCATTTAATACAAATTATCAAACAAAAGCACCCAGCCACTACATTTTTGAAGTGGCTGGGTGCTTAATTTTATAAAATTCCATCCATCCCTGAACCCTTTTGATTAAAATTGAGATTGCATACGAATGATTAACTTATTAAATTCTGTATATTCCTCCAGTTGTGGCATGTGTGCAGAATTATCCAAAATGAGCAATTGTTTTTTGGGGGCAGAAAGATTTTGGTAAAACGCTTCAACCAAAGAAAGCGGTGTAATTAAATCATATTTGCCTGAAATAAATGTTACAGGAACTTTTATCTCGCTCACTTGATCAAACAAATTAATATTGATTCCATTTTGAAAAATCACTTTTCCTGTTTTCATTGCATTATAAAAGTAGGTGATTTTTTTCACCGTCGGATAGTCTTTTGATGTGAAAACCGCTTTTGCAATGCCGCTTTTGGGTTTTGTATTGATAAAACCGGACATTTTGCCAACACACCTACTATACACCGAATACTCCGCCTTAGAAAAGGGAGGCTCACCAAGTGTTTTCAATTGTTTCAAAACATCTTTTTTGTTTTGTGATTTTGCCTGTGCCACCATTTGTCTGCATCCTTCGTGGATTGCTTTGGCATAATCCACCACCTGGCTAACCCCTATATAAGTGTGATAATATTCCGGGCTGTTTTTTACCGCTAAGATGGCTATCATACTGCCCCAAGAATGCCCCAAGATGTATACTTTTTCTTTGTGAAATTTTTTCTTTATGAAATTTGTCATTTCAATTGTGTCGCTCACACATTTTTCGATTGTCAAGGATTTGGCATCCACATTTTTCCAGCCTGTAAGCCCCGCACCTCTTTGGTCGTGCCTTACAACAATAAAATGCTTTACCAGTTCTTTTTGATATTCATTTATATACGCAGTTTCCGCTTGCCCCGGCCCCCCGTGAACACATAACAAAACGGGATTCTCTAAATTTTCATAACAAATATAGGCGCTGTGCTCTACATTGTCTATCGTCACTTTCTGATATTCATTCACTTTGTTGCCTCCGCAAAAAATCATACAAGCCTACAATTAAAATCTTCCTTATTTTTCTAATTTATTTTCTGAAAATTTTATCCTGCGGTATTCCAGTGGTGAGTATCCATAATGATTGCGAAACAGCTCGGCAAATTTGCCTTGCTTTGTATAGCCCACCATACCGGAAATTTCTCCCACTGAAAGATTGGTTTCAAGTAGCATTTGCGCGGCTTTTTTCATTCTTATTTTTCTTAAATACAAAGAGATATTTTCCCCAAAAACCGCTTTAAAATAATTTTTAAGGCTGGTTTCGCTCACGCCGAATTTTACAGCCAAAATTCTTATCGGTATATGTTTTTCAAGATTTTTTGTAAGTATTTCCTCTGCACTTTTTGCTATTTGGGCTTGTAGTCTGGTATAGTAACTGTGGTTTTTTTCATTGGCAGATGAATACTCTAACAAAATATGGAGTATTTCAAGAACACTATGTTTTAATCTAAAATCCGATAAATTTTCCCTTTTCTCCCACAAAGAATGCATAACAGCCCTCAAATCGCCATTGGCTTTAGAAACCAAGGTGCTTCGCTCACTAAAATAGATATTGGCCAGCTCTAAAAAGGGAAGTCCAAAGATATTGAGCATGTCTTTATTTTCTTCATAAAAAGAGTTTTCCTCAAAATAAACGGTAATCCCTTTATACTCTTTTGTTGGAAAAAACGAGGGCGATTTTGAAACCTCTTTGCTAACACAAAAATCCCCCTCGTTCAAGCAAAGATTAAATCCATCCTCTAAAGAAAGCTCTATTCGCCCACTTACGCAATAATTAAATTGCACCAGCTTGCCTCGCCTATCGCTTCCGCTTCCTGTGATTTTTGATGCACAAATGTCAAAGAAACACAAAGCCATATGCTGAAATGCCTCGTAATAATAAACGTCAAAAGCACTGGCTTCACCATTCAAGATACGTCGGTTGCTGTTCAGCCCTTTTTGGGGCTTTAGTTCACTCTTTTCATCCTTAAAACCCCAATCTCTTAATTCAAAATCCATATTTTCACCTATAACTTCGTGTGATTGCTTCATTTTAAAACGTTTCACACCAATAGTCAAGCAGCAGAAAACAATGCTATTTGTGGCCAAAATAACAAACAGGCATAGAATGACAAGGCATCAAATGGTATCATGTAGCTTGTTAGCTTTTGCTAACTAATTACATTTTTGGAGGAATCGTATGAGCAATAAACTACAAGGCAAAGATTTTATCAACATTGGCATTTTCACCGCAATTTATTTTGTAATCATCATGGCGGCGGGTATGCTTGGTGTTATTCCCATTTTCATTCCACTCCTTAGCGTAATTGTGCCTCTGCTTGGAGGAATACCGATGATGCTATATTTTTCTAAGGTTAAAAAATTTGGAATGATAACCATTCAAGGGCTTTTATCGGGCATTTTGATGATGGTCGCCGGCATGGGGTATTGGTGCGTGGGAACATTTTTTGTGGCTGCACTAATCTGCGATTTAATTCTAAAAGCAGACGGGTACAAAAGTGCAAAAAAGAAACTGCTCGCATATGGCGTTTATGCCACATCTGTTGCGTCCGCAGTTGCCTCTGGGCGGCCGATTATTATCTTTGACGAGCCTACCAGCGGACTTGATTTGGAAAACATGAAAAAAGTATCTGACTGTGCAAACGAGCTTGCACAAAACGGAAAAACGGTGATTATCGTAACACACGACCCAGAGTTTATTTTACGGTGTTGTGACGATGTGATTCATATAGAAAATGGGAAACAAATTAACCGTTATTGCCTAAGCGATGCTGCTGGACGGGAAAAGCTTCTTTGTTTTTTTAAAGAAAGAAATTGGTTTCCCCTGCCCCCTTCTACCGAGAAATGAGTGAAAGCAAAAACCCTAAACCTCTCTGCTCATTGACATTTCCAATTTACCCTCCTGAAATTAGGCCTAAAAAATCGCTACACTTTCGTGCAGCGATTTTTTGGCCTAATTTTATTATGTAAAATTTTATTCATCTTTCGCGTCTTCGGGTTCTTCGCGATTGTATCACGAAAAAACATTGATACGAATAAAGCCTATGAAAAAGTTATAACTCTCTGCTTTGATTTTTAGATAAGATAAAATGCAAAACGAATGGAATAAACACAGAGATAAAACCTGCATAGCCTAGGTAAGCATAACCTTTCACCACTACAGCCATCAGGCCAAACTGTGCAATGCAGAAAGCTGCGGCCGTGAAGATAAAGGCAAACAAAATATTGCGCTTAAGATGGCCCTTTTCGATTTTTTCTTTGTCGGTAGTTCTACGTTCTACTGCATTGACGCAACGTGTCACAATGCCGGACACCATGTTCACACCTGTAGAAACAGAACCCAAGATAATCAAAACAGAAATGATAGGAGTAAGCAAAGACGAGCCAACACCGTTTTGCACCAGCACCAACATCGGCACAGTAGCGGTGGCAAGATCTGCCACAAAGGCGATGGCCAAAAGACCCACAACTCCCAGCATCATGGCCACAATGTTGGTGATAAATATATAGATAGCGGCTTGGTTTACTTGCTTTTCACTTGTAAGCGGCTGCATATGCTGATACATCACAGAAACCGAAGGAAGTTGAAATAGGAAATATAGGAAAGCACTTCCCAAAGCCGGCAAGAATGCACCACTTTGAGTAGAACCTACGGCCATTTCGCCAGCACTCATGTTGGCAATGGAAGCCGAAATAGCGTCCCACTGGGCAATGATATTGGGAACCAAAACAAGCACAAGGCCCAAGATAATCAGCACCGAAAGTGTGGCGGCAACACGACGCACCATTTGGCTACCAAACACCGAAATAGCAAAGATAAAAGCCCCCACTATCAAAGTGCAAACCCAGTAGGGAATGCCAAATAAGGTGTTAAGTGTGGAACCACCTGTAGCGAAAGCTGCCGCAGAGGCCGTTGCAATCATGATAAGATAGGTGATTTCGAATAAATTAGAAAATACCACACGAAATTTTCCATAAAATTTATCGGAAAAACTGCGGTAGTCATACACTTTGTTTTTGTAGGCATAACGCATGCCGTACCAAAAAAATAAAGCGTATAAAAATTGGGTGAAGAAAGGCAAAAAAAGTGTCCATACGCCATAATTGATAAAATACTGATAAATTTGTGCACCGGAGGCAAAACCGCCACCAAACTGTGTGGTAAACGCCACAAAAGCAACGCCAACCGCAAGCGGCATTCTGCTTTTGTCCACTAAAAAAGATCTGTTTTCACTCATTGATTCCTCTCCTTATTGCATACAAAATTACTTACAAATTTTGTCCCTCAAAACCCCATATTTACTTACGAAATGAAATAACCTTATCCGGGTTGAGCACAAGTTTTTCGTCAAACGCCAGCTTAAGAGAACGGTACAACTGAATCATACGTTCACCTAAAAAAGTTTCCATGTATTCAATTCTGCCGTTGCCGATACCATGCTCTCCAGAAAGTTGGCCACCCAGTTTTTTTGAAAGTTCATATAGCTCTTGTAAACTGGCCCCTGTGGCCGTATGCCAAGCTTCATCGCTCATGCCCTCGTCTCTAAGAAGTTCGGTATGGATGTTGCCGTCACCCGCATGTCCGCAAGGCTGTACGCGAATACCGTGTTTTGCGGCAATTTGTTTTGCCGCTTTCACATATTCGGCAATATGGCTGCGTGGCACCACCACATCACACTCTTCCTGCGCAACACTATCAGCCTTCATCGCCTCCAAAATTCCGCCACGCACACTCCACACAGAGGCAAGACGCTCTTCAGTGTCGGCAAGCAAACAATCGATAGCTTCATGCTCTATGGCCGCTTCACTCAACGCTTCACAAGCAGCTTCTAGCTCCTTTTTGCTCGATGCGTCGTACATCACAAGCAAAACCGCTTCACCCTTTTGGCAGGGAAAAGACTTGTTTAGCCGTCGCTTTACCATATCTATAAGTTCCATCTGCAAAAATTCAATGGCCGTGGGCACAAAGGATAAATCCAACACATGGGGCACCATGTCAGCACAGGCCTCTAGCGTATGAAAAGGAAGCACCAGGGTAGCGGTATATTTTGGTGCAGGAAGCAGTTTTAAGGTAACTTCTGTTAAAATGCAAAGGGTGCCCTCAGAGCCAATCACCAAATCTTTAACGTCATAACCGGTGGTATTTTTAACCACATTAGAGGAAAGTTGCAAAATTTCACCATCCGGCAACACCACCTCCATACAGCGCACAAAATCGCGTGTCAAACCATAGCGCACAGCCTTCATTCCACCGGCATTGGTGATGACCGTGCCACCGATGCTGGCTGTTTTTTCGCCGGGATCCGGTGGGTAAAAAAGCCCCTCTGCACTGGCTGCAGCTTGCACATCAAGCAAAAGTGCACCGGGCTGGCAGGTGATGGTTTGGTTTTTTCTGTCCACGGGAAAAATTTGGTTCATACGCATAACAGAAAGCAAAATACCACCGTATTTACACGTGGCACCACCAGCAAGGCCAGAACCTGCACCGCGTACCGTTACGGGGATATTGTGTTCATACCCATAGCGCATCACTGCAGATACTTCTTCTTTGTTTTCTACTTCCACAAAAACATCAGGGGCAAAAACACCGTACTCCGGCATTTCATCGTGATAATATTCCGGCAAAATGTCACTTCCAGCGGTCACACGTTCTGCAGCAGTCACACTTTTTAAATACTGTATACCGCTATTGTCTATTTTGGCATAAGGATAGGCCATAATTTATTGTGCCTCCTTTTGCATATTTTCAAGTTTTTTAATTAAGCTTGGTAGAACAGCAAAGGCATCTTCCACAAGACAGTAGTTTGCCACCTTAAAAATCAGTGCATTAGGGTCTTGGTTGATGGCCACAATACACTCACTACCGTTCATACCCGCTGTAAATTGAATGGCGCCAGACACGCCACAGGTGATGATGAGCTTTGGCCGAACTGTGCGGCCCGAAAGGCCAATCTGCTTTGCATTTTCGCCAAAGCCACCCTCTGTCATGGGTCTTGTAAAACAGAGCTGGCCACCCAAAACCTCGGCAAGCCGCCGTGCAAGCGTCACCCCTTCGGCATTTTTCATACCACGGCCGGCCACCACCAAGATGTCTTCTTCCTCAATGGATTTCACCTCGGGCAACCGCTCTATCGAAAGCACCTCAACACCGGATTTTACCATATCATCGGGCACAGGCATGGCGGTTACTTTGGCAAAGGGTTCTTTTACTTTATGGGCTTTATCCATCACACGGTAACGGATGGTAGCAAATTGCGGACGTGCACTGCTGATGAGGATTTTGGCCATGATATTGCCACCAAAAGCAGGGCGAATTTGTACCAAATCGGTGTTTTCTAGCATTTCTAGCTTGGTGCAATCGGCTGTGAGCCCTGTGCGAAACCGTGTAGAAAGCCGCGGTGCCAAAGATCGTCCGATGGCCGTTCCTCCAACCAGAACGGTAGAAGGGCGATATTGTGCAATACAATCAGCCATAGCATCCGCATAGCAATCCGCTTTAAAACCATAAAAACCTGCGTGTTCGTAATAAAACACATTAGAAACGCCGTATGAGGTGAGCTTTTCTGCATTTTGGCGCGTACCCTCGGCTCCTATTAGCACGGCACAAACCTCATACCCCACTTTTTCGGCAAGTTTTTGCGCCTCACCAATCAGCTCGTATGCAATGGGGTGAATTTCACCAAGCTCTTGCTCTACAAACACCAAAATACCACGCCAATGGCTTTTGATATCACTATCTTGAATGGGTGTTTGAGAAAAAGCAAGCGATTTCTGTGGACATAGTTTCACACATACGCCACACATACGGCAGCTCTCTTTCACTTCTATGCCTTCGGTGCTGATTAAAAGTGAAGCAAAAGGGCATTTTTCAACACATAGCCCGCATAGATTGCAGGTTTTTGTATCTAAGGTTATGCAAGACATTCCTCATCCTCCCTTTCAATGATTTTATGCTGAAGCAAAACATCCACTAAAGCCTGCGTTTTTTGCTCTGCCGTTCCTTGTAAGATAACATTTTTTTCCACTGTTGGTGGGGCAAACATCTCCTCTACCTTAGTGGGCGAGCCGATATGCCCACAGCGAGATAAATCAGGTGTAGGCAAATCGTCAAAGCCAAGCACACGAATTTCCTTTTCTTTGGTTTTCCTTTTTAGCAAAAAAGAGGGAAGCCTTGGAACACAGCTATCTTTTTCAATGGTTAAAAGACAGGGCAATTGCACACGGCTACACTGGATACTTTTGGAAAACACCTGTGTAACGTTGACACCGTTTGCAGAAAACCCCTCAATACCTTGCACCCATGCCGCATGTGGAATGGCGAGTAATTCTGCCAGTGCGGGCCCTATTTGGGCTGTATCGCCGTCGGTGGTTTGTCTGCCGCACAAAACAAGGTCAAACGGCCCCAAATGACGAATGCCTTGCGATAAGGTATAAGCAGTGGCCAAAACGTCCGACCCTGCAAATTTTTTATCTGAAAGTATCACCGCTTCGTCTGCTCCCATACTGTAAGCATCCCGCATCATACTTTCGGTCTGTAAAGGCCCCATGCTCAAAACGGTTACTGTGGCACCCGTTTCCTCCTTTATTTTGAGGGCTGTTTCCAGGGCATACAGATCGTAGGGGTTTACTCTTGTTTCAGCGTTGTCCCGTTTTAGCGCCCCCGTTTCATTGTCTATTTCCACCACAGATGTGGCGGGTACTTGCTTCATGCAAACCACAATGTTCATCATTTCCTCCAAGATGTTTCCATTCTAACACTCAATTTACCACCTTCAAATCTTAGCATGAAACAACGATGGTTAGCAAGTGATTTGTAAAACTAAGCCAGATATTTTAAATCCTGCTTTAAAGCAGAGCTTGCCCATTCGTACCTTAAAAAATGCCTATTGCTCGCCAGTGTTGCCCGGTTCATCTTAAATAAATTTCACTAAAATCATCTTGTTTTAAACATTATGCTCTATCCTTTTCTTGTTCAGCCCAAAGGGCATGCGAGGTCAACACATATTTGTTTGCGCTTTGCGCACCTCTTCATTTCTTTCGTTTAAATTCTCACTTGTGTCTCTTTTTGTTTTAGAATAGAAATTATTCATGCCGTTTATGTCGTTCTGCTCCAAAAACATGAACTACTTGTATAACACGGTAATCATTCAAAATGTAAACCATGCGATGTGTTGATGATTGCTTAACTAAGATACTCGTCAGCAAATACATCTATGGGCATTGGTTTTGCATAATAGTAGCCTTGCCCTATATTACAACCCATTTCACAAAGAATGTCGTGTTGAAGTTTATTTTCAACTCCCTCTGCCACCGATGTAAGACTATCAAGACCGCCACAAAGGTCAATCGCAAGTTTTGTTAACAGTTTGGATTTTTTATCTTCATGCAAACTGCTTATTATCTTCATATCAATTTTAATCTCATCAAAATCAGATACCATAATAGAATTTAAATTTGAGTAACCACTACCGAAATCATCAAGAGATACTAAAAATCCTGCATCTGAAAAACTCCGTATAATCTTAGATAAAGCCTTTTCATCTATACCGTTTATTGTTTCTGTTATTTCAATGACAAGCTTACAGCGTTCCACTCCATAACGATCACAAATTTCCGAAAATGTTTCAACAATTCCTTTTTGCGAAATCGTCATCCTCGAACAGTTGACAGATATAACAGGCAATACGCTTACACCACCATCTTTCCACGAGCGTAACCTCTTACAAACTGTTTCCAAAACAAACTCATCAATTTTTGAAATGATGCCCTCTCTCTCATAAAAAGGTAAAAAATGGAATGGCGATTGAAGCAGACCATCTGCACCACGCCTTCGTATAAGTGCCTCTGCACTCTCCACTTTTCCCGACGAAAGATTCACCTGAGGCTGTATATAAACAACATATTTGCCATCAGAAATTTCCATTTCTAAGTTTTCTCGTAGAATACGGGCATAGCTTTCGCCTCTGTGCAAACCCTTTAAAGTTCTGTTTGCATTCTTTAAATTTTTGTTCCAGGTGTATCCAAGTGATGTTTTAAACTCTTTTTCTGCCAAAACCTTTTCTTTTAACAGCGCGATGTCTTTTTCAAAGTCAAGCTCCGATACATTTTCTGCAATGACGACAAATTCGTCGCCACCCACACGAAACACGTTGTCTTTAAAAATTTCGTATAAAATCTTTGACAACTTTACTAAGATTTCATCGCCATACAATACGCCTTTGGTGTCGTTGATTGTGCTTAGCCCTGTAATGTCTGCATATAAAACACCCAAGCTGTCGATATTCATATCAATATTTTTTATCGCCAGGCTGTAACTGTGCCTATTCTTAATTCCTGTAAGTGTATCATAATAGCTTAATTTATTCAGTTTTGTAAGAAGCTCAGTTTCGTCAAGGAAATTTGCAGTAAACTTTGCCACCGCTCTTAATGTTGACACTTTCGTTTTATTTCCAACTGGATTGTCTACGCCCACAAATCCTGCCACATTCTCATCATTCGACTTGATTGCACCCACCATAATATCGGTAAGCCCTTGCATTTTCATAAGTTCATATTCAAGCGAGTCTTCACCAACCTCGTCGATATTCATGGCAAAAGCTTCGTCATCGTTACATTTATTCAGCAAAATGTCAAGTTCTTCTATTGGCAGGTTTTGCAAATCTTCTTTATGTGCTAAACAATCTGGCCTATGAAACTCGTACGTGTTGCTTATAAATTCTCCACATTCGGATACTTCAAATATATAACTTCGTTCAGCATCATAATAATTTGCCACCGCTTCCAGTAGCGATTCTATAGAAACACTAGACTCATTGCCGGAGTGCAAAAGTTCAACACAGCTCATGATGAATTGTTCATCCGCCAGCTTATCAGACACATCTTTTTCAAGCTCAACAATTTTTGATATATCGGTAGCAATTTCAAACCTTGCTAAATTACCATTATAGTTGATAAGCTGGTCTTTCAACAAAAAGGTTGTATCTAAATTAGGATTATAGTAAGACCATTCATAATAACTATCTTCCTTTAATAGATGATTTGTACAAAAATCGCAAGGTTCATCTTTCCCTTGTAATAGTTTATAGCATTTTTTGCCCTTTAAATCATCATCGACACTTAATCCTGTTGCACGTCTACCTAATTTGTTAAGATACAACAAGTCATAGGTCGTTAAATCACTTATATAAACAATATTGTCTGTGGTATCTAAAATATCAGCGGAGGTTTTATTGCTTATTGCAAGCTCACTTAGCTCCTTCCTCAAATACTCTCCCTGCAAGATGATTGATAACAACTTACCGATATATTGTAAGCTGTTAATCTCTCTTTCCGACCATATTCGTGTTTTTGTGCAGTCATCAAGGCCTATAAAGAAAGTCATTTTACCATCGCGTTTTATTTGTGCATGAATAAAAGACAAAATGCCTTGGTCGTCCATAATTTCAAAGGCTCTGTCAATTTCTAACGTTTCTTTTAAATCGTTAGAATAAATAATGTCATTATGCGCTTTATTCAAAAAATCTTCAAATAGCTCGTAAGGAATACCCTGCAAGTTATTGATTTCGCTACTAATTCCCTCTTTACAGTATTCAAAGGTATTGTCTAATGTGGTGCAGTCGTCTGTCGATTCAAAAATATAACTTCTATCTGCACCATATTTTTGGCACAAGTAGCTTAAAGCCAAATTGATTGCTTCACTACTGCCACCTTTTTCGTAGAGGATATTAAAAACAGCTGAAATGAGATCATAATCAAAAAATGAGCTCGCCATTCTATTTGCATTTTCAATTTTGGTGGTGCTTCTGGTTGTGCCAATATCTAACCCGGCAGAATAAAACGTATACCTATTTTTCCCTTGTATTTTGGCTTGGTTGAGGGCTTTGTCGGCATTTTGGTACAGCTCTTCATAATTTGCACCGTCCCTTGGAAAAAATGCAACACCTACACTTCCGGAAACGGAATAATCTTTATATTCGCCGGAGTACGTTTTTCTATATACCTCAAGTATTTTTTCGGCTTTTTGTGCAATCATGGCCATATCCGATAAATTTTCCACAAAGACGATAAATTCATCTCCGCCTATTCTTGCAATGATGTCAACCTCTCGAAAAGCCCCTTTCAAGCCTGTGGATATATCTTTTAAAACTTCATCCCCAAAAAAGTGACCCAGATTATCGTTGATTGCCTTAAAATCATCTATATCAATAATGAATAATACATGGCTAGCCGTGCTATTTGACGCAAGTTTATCGGATATAATATTCTCGGCACTTATTTTGTTGTAACAATCCGTAAGCAAATCTTTTTGGGAAAGATCCTCAAGGGTGCGCTGCTCGTGCATGTCGATGCCTTTTCCCATCGCAAAAACAGGCATATTCGCAGCGTTTTTTATAAACTTCGAAGTAATGCTGTGGTACCTATACTCGCCGGAATCATTGAGCAGCCTAAGTTCATATGTATTTGTGATACCCGCCCTTATATCGGCCATCAGTTTTTGATAAATGGGGATATCATCCTCATAAAACAGCCCAGCCTCAAACATCTTGCTTTCCGTAATTAATGCATTCTCGCCAAACGCACTGAACCACCATTTACCATAAAAAGATATCGTGCCCGTTCTTAAATCTATAGTAAAAAACCATTCGTCCGATAATTCTTTCATCTCATAATTGAGCCGGCTTTTGGGCAGTTTATCTACGAAATAAAAATCGTAGTCAATATCATTTTGCTCATAATCAAATTCCGAACGTAAATCTTTGATAAAACCGATTACATAAACTCCATCAGCAGACTTTTCAAGCTTTACTAATGTGATTTCGCAAGGTAATCTACTTCCACTTGGGGTTATGTGCATCCAGTTGAAAGTATGCTTACCATTTTTTAAGGCCAACTCAAAATTTATGAGTGACATTTCTTGCGAAGATTTGCCATTAGGCTGAAACTCCGGCGAAAATTCATAAAATCTATCTAAAAATTCCTCGCCGCTTTCGATGTTAAACACATTTAATATATGTGTATTGCACATAATATTGAGCATGTCTTTGGTCCACAGATTAATCCCAAAAGGAGTTGCACCCAACATGGACCTTATGATTGGGGAAGAATTCAGTTCGTTTTCTATCTCTTTAGGGCTTTTGCCATGTAAAGTCAAATTTTGATTGATATTCATATTGTTCATTCCTTTCACCACGTCCTTGTATACCTCTTACATTTTTCCATAATAGGTCGGTTTTTGTAGGTTTGGGAAAATAGTTTTTGTTCAGTAGGCTTTATTTGCAAAATCCAAACATCTGTTTTCGTCTTCTAAGTAAATCGGACGCTGTCTTCCTCCTACTCTCAGTATAACACTTATACTGAGCAAATGGCAGACATAAAGCAGCTGAATTTGCAAAAAGATCGCCCTTCCCTTGACTACATTTTTGTGGTTTGAATATGCAATGCAAATCCAATAGAAAAAAATAACTCCAAGAAAAAACCATTATCATAGAGTTTGTGCGAACAACTATGGGAGGATTGCAAACAGTGAGTCATTATAAGCATTTTAACACATAGGAAAGAGAAAAGATACTGGTATTACAAACAAAGAAAATGTCACTTAAGCGTATAGCCAAAGTTATAGAAGATTCTGTGTCTACAAAATCAAGGAAAATCAAGCTCAAATTCATTAGCAAGAGGGATTTTCGGTAATAATAGCAAAAAACAGCATCAGCCACACCGTAAAAATCACAAAATGCGCCAGTTTCTCAATATCTTCAACATTTGTGTCAATGCCAATTTATTGTTGTATACACGCTTTTAGAAATGTATAACAAGCATTGGAAAACACAAAAAGCCAACATTCTGTTTGACAATTGCGTAAAACAGAATGTTGGCTTTTTGTAAATCTTATATAGCGCACCTCATTTATTCATGGTTTCTAAGCTTAAAACGTGAAACCAGTTCTTTCATGGTAGCCGCCTGCCCAAACAGCTCCTCACTACCGGCAGCAGAGCGACTACTGGTTTCTGAATTTTGCTGTACCACGTCGGAGATCCTTTCAAGATTATCAGCGATTTCGTGTAACAACACACCCTCTTCTTGCACAGTAGCTGAAACATGTTTGATATCGGTGGCCATTTTGGTGGTCATGGCATTGATGCTTTCCATAGACGTCATCGTAACTTCGGCGCTGTCGTTCACTATGGAAATGGAAGAGACGGTCTCTTCGATAAGAGCGGCGGTAATTTTAGATGCTTCAGCCGATTTTACAGCTAAGTTTCGCACCTCATCGGCCACCACAGCAAAGCCTTTTCCTGCAGTTCCGGCTCTAGCAGCCTCTACGGCAGCATTGAGTGCCAACACATTTGTTTGGAAGGCAATATCTTCTATGGTTTTAATAATTTCCCCAATTTTAGAGGATTTAACAGTTACCTCGCTGATTTCTGTCATCAATGTTTGCATTTGAGCATAGGTTTCCTGTAGTTCTTGCTCAGTGCAAGTGGTGTCTTTTGTAATTTGGCCCAAATTTTCTTCAGTGGCATCAAACTGTGTCTGCATCACATTCATAGAGGAAGACAAAGAATCCATAGCGGCTTCTTGGCTAGCAGAACCCTGTGCCAAATCTTGCGCCACCCCTGCAATTTCGGCTGCACCTGAGGAAACTTGCGAGGCTACCTCATCAATTTCAGACAATGTGGCAGAAATATGCACAGCCAAAGCATCCAAAGCGATGTTCAAAATATCATTTTCCGAGCGAAGTTGAACAACAAAATCCAAATTGCCTAAAGCAATTTTTTGCATGGCACTCACACTGTCGCCTATGCTTTCGTTCATCATTTCAAAATTTTCAACCAGCATATCGGTTTCCCGATTGTCTGGCACTGCATTTTTCATGAATTCATTTTTCTTTTTTGAAGTGTCACCAATGGCAAGGCTTTTTGCCCAATTGGTTACCTTAACAAGTGGATCTGCAATTTTAGCAGACATTCTATAACTCACTGCGCTGGCCACAGCGGCTGTTAACAGGGTGATAACCGCAAGGGAAATGAGAATGTAAATCAAGGTGCGGAAACTTTGGCTTACAGGGACCACCGTGCATACCGAAAGCCCGGCAAAACCCACCGGTTCGTATTGAACCATAGAAAGCACACCGTCTACCATGGTGATGGCATTGCCACTGGCACCCGAGGTCATGTTTTGCACTACCTCTTGAAATCCAGAACTCATGGTATCGATATAAGCAAGAGACTCGGCATCGTCTGCATCGGGGGAAAGCCAATTTTGCTGCAACACAAGGTCATCGTTGGGGTGCGCGGAAACAGTTCCATCCGGGTTGAGCATAAAGGAATAACTGCTGGTATCGGCTTGCTCCATATTGATGATTTCAGAGAGGTATTCTAAGCGCAAAAACCCAACCAAAACCCCCACTTTTGCTCCGTCTTCGTAAATAGGTGTACCAATGCCTAAAATACGTCTGCCCGTGCTGTTCGAAAAGGTAGGTTCCGACACCACGGTGCTTTCTTGCTCCCACGGCACGGTATAGTAGCTTTTGTCTCCAATGGATACCCCTCGGCTATCGGACCCTTCTGTGTGGGCAATGTTGTTGGTGGTTTCGTCTGCCAGCAAAAAATGCGACCAAACGCCTTCATCCTCTGCCATGTACTCCTGCAAATACGGCTCTGCCAAATCAGGGTCCATGGAGGTGATGGCTTGGTTTTGAGCATGAATTTCCACAGCGCTTACATATTTTGAAATTCGTTCGTTTATGCTGGAGGCCATTAAATTACTCTCGGTTTCCATTTGCGCAATGGCATCTTGAGAGATAGACACATAAGTGATAACAGCCACAATGCCCATGCCGATCACCAAAGGAATGAGAAATGCCAAAATAGATTTACGCATGATGACAAGCTTGATAGAGCTTTTGTTTCTTGATTTCATAAGATAAATCCCTCTCTTATGTGCTTAAAATAAACGAAATTTTACCCAATTCTATGTTACCATGTTTGTGAAATAAAAGGCAAGTGGTCTCTTTGGATATTAGAATTTTCAGAGAAATGAATAAAAATTGCTAAAAGAGCCGCCCATTTCACAGCAAAAAAGTATGATATTGCCACAATCACATTGCCGGCAAGGGCGAAAGCAAAACCATGTTTTTTGTACTATGATTTGATAAATCCCCTCAACCCAGCTTTACAACAAAAATTTCTCTCAACAATCATCACATACATAAAATTTATGTAAAGCAGTGTGTTTACAAACACACTAGGCAAATTTTTGCACTATAGCCTTATGCGTCGAATTGAAATGATGACCTATGGCGTCGGCTATTGCAAAAACCATGGCAACATTAGCTGGTTTCGAGTAGATTACATGGCAAAAGTTGCTTTGACTTACATTAACGCTCATCCAAAACCGGATGATTTTACCTCTAGAATCTATAAATTAATCAGGTACTGTTATCAAATTTAAAAACAGGTGGTCATTTATTTGACCACCTGCTTTATCCTTTTACATCTGCTTTCACTGCTTACTTACTGATGGTGTAAACTGAACAAATCGAGTCACTCCATTTCACACTAGATCGTGTTGGCACGAGTAAGCCAAAATAATTGCATATCCGATGCAAACCCCGGCTAGTACACCCCGGTTTGCGGTGAAAGCATGGTGGTTGTGCCGGCACTGCTTGCATCTGTGGTGGGTAAACCCCACACGGCATATAGAGTGATACTTTCGTAAATGGGTGTTTCGGGACTAAGCGGAAATCCGCCTCTTGTGGTGGACCAGCCAAGGAAGCTCTTCCCTGTAGGGATGCCAACTGTTATTTCCGGCAGGCGGTAAATGGGCACACCGCTACCTACAACCCAGTCAATCGCGCTTGAAAAACCGCCATTTGCGTCGAAAGAAATGATGATGGGGTCTGCATAAATGGCATACAGGGTAAGGTCTTGTGTTGGCGTAAAACTTGCACCCAAAACCGGGCCGTTTCGGGTGAGTGACCAGCCCACAAATTCTTTGCCTTGCGGCTTATCCGGATACCACGTGAGATACCTTGTTTCCATCGTAATATTCTTTGGGTACTGCTCTGTATACACAATGTTGTTTTCGGGGGCTATGTTTGTATCAAAGCTTATCGTCACTGCATCGGCCCAAATAGCATATAGCGTGGTATCCTGCATCAATACATACTCACTGGCCAAAATTTCGCCCGTTCTGCTTAAGGACCATCCTGCAAAAACTTGCCCCTCAGGTGCAACAAAGCCAATCGCTCGATGGAAATTACGGAGATATTCGGCTGTTTCTCCCTGCGCAACACTCATCGTAACGGTGGTGGCATTTTCAAAATTGGGCGAGCCCCCATTCGCATCAAAGGTGAGGTTGATGGTATTTGCCCACAAGGCATAGAGTGTAGTGTTTTCGGTAAAAGTGTAATATCCGGGAATCTGCTGCCCACCGCGCGTGAGCGCCCAGCCCACAAATTCCTGGTTTTCCGGCGGTGTGACGTCCTGGCCGGTAGGCAAGGCCACTTCAACACCAACCGCCGCAGTAAGGCTGTTCACTGTGCTGCTGCCACCGTTCAAATCAAACGAAATGGTGAGCGGCGAACGCCATAACATATACAAAACAGTGTCCCCTGTGGGTATGGCACTATCCCAGTAAATGGTACCATATATTTGCCGAAGGGCTTCTCCATCCGGTGTTAAACTCCAGCCGGCAAATATTTTCCCAGCCGGTGGCGTTACATTAGGCGGGTTTTCGATATCCGGTAGCTGTGCTATGAGGGTATCTTCGATGCTGACGGTAATCGGGCTCATTGCCTCACCCGTGCCACCGTTTAAATCGAAGGATATGGTGATGGTGTTATGCCAAATGGCATAGAGCGTGGTGTCTTGCATAAACTGTGTGTCGCTAAACCCAGCGGCTGCCGTGGGTGAGGTTGACCAGCCCACAAAAGAACTTCCGGCAGGCGCCACCAGCCCGTCGGCAGAAAAAAAACTTGAGCTAACATACGTCTCGGCAGACACTTGTATGGGGGACGGGACAGTTCCGCTTCCGCCGTTTGCATCGAAGGTAACGGTGACATAGGTTACCGGCGTGGCTGCTGCTTGTACCGATGCCATATTGGTAAGAGCGGCAGCAGAGGCCAGTTCCTGTTCCGTTTCCAGCACACCCCAAATGGCATACACGGTAGCAGGCTCTGTGAAAAGGTAACTTTCTGCCAGCATGGTTGTGCCAGCTTCATCCAGTGCCCAGCCCTTAAAGCTTTGCCCTTCGGGTGGTGCAAAAGTGCTTTCTGTAGGCAGGGAAAATGCTACGTCTTCGGTAGCGCTCCCAGCGTCTTGCGTGCCAGCACCACCGTTTGCATCGTAGGTGATGGCATAGGTAGCCGGCGCTGCAATATTTACTACAGTGCTGCCAAAATCGCCCCCAACGCTTGCCGTAACGGTGACAGACGCAGTTTGCGTGGCCGCCATGGTTAGGGTAGCACGAGTGCTATCGGCGGCATCGGGCGTGAGGGTAGTTCCTTCTGCGTCCCCCTCCATACTCCATGCCACAGACGCCCCCTCCGCGGGTGCAGGGGTGATTTCGGCAGTGAGGGTGGTGCTCTCCCCTGCCTTTACAGCATTCTCTGCGGCTGTCACAATAATGGTTGTATCTGCAGCAAATGCCGTGATACCCATTAATTGTGCCAGCAAGGCCACAACAAGCAAAAGTGGCGCCACTTTTTTGTATACAAATTTCATCTTGTCTATTCCCTTTTTTCTATGTATTTTCGTTAGATGCTAAATAGTGTTAAAACAACCTAAAACACCGCTTAGCGTCTACTATTTTTACATTGTTTAAAATTTTACCGATAAGACTACAATTGAACAAAGAGATTGAAATTGTGTTTTTTGTAGCATTTATCATATACTCATCTCGCAATTCGAATTAAGTATAACACAAAAAAGAAAAGTTGTTAATATTTTCATCGATAAAAGAAACGAAAAAATTTAATATCCTAATAATTTTTCCAAATCCACATTGCCACCGAACGTATGCGACAAGTATTCCTCGGCTGTGCCCACTACATCTGGCAGCACGACCAGTGTGCCAATATAAGTTCCCTTGCCCGCAACAGTGAAGATATAGAATAAATTCCTACTTCAAGTAACTATGGTAAAAGCACAAAGCTATTTGCAAGCCCATCTAAGTACTCACGCCATTCTTGGATTTGCTTTAACGATACGCCATTTGCTAAATGTAAGCTTGCGCAGCAACATCTTGTAGTATAGCAAAGGCAAAATGCATCTTAAATATTATCAAGCAGCGTGTATTTTTCAGGTTTTTAAGTTTTATAATATTTTTTGCAAAAAAGCAAACAGGCGTATGTACCTGTCTGTGCCTATAAACCTACCGTTACTCAAAAATCATCATCTGCACCGGTTATAATAAACTTTTTTGTTGCAACATCTG
>CAYJJK010000046.1:0-19674 GCA_964370445.1 uncultured Oscillospiraceae bacterium
CACCGGAAAGCTCTTCTACCTTTTTATATACTTCTTCACCACTACGAAGCATGCGCCCTAGCATACTGCGAATTTCAAACTCTGTCTTTGCCGGGTAAAGGCTATGCACAGCATCCAGCGCACTTTTATGCAAAGGCAGGCCAGCCAATTCTTGGTCAAAATAGCCTACTTTCACGTTGCCTCCAAAGCGCACATGGCCTTCGTAAGGCAGCAAGTTCTGTATCGCTTTTAAAAAAGTGGATTTCCCTACGCCGTTAAGCCCCACTATGGCCACTTTTTCCCCTCTCTTCACTGTGAGAGAGAGACCCTTGTACAATTGTCGGCGTTTTTCCCCTTCCCCCACTGAAACCGCAAAGTTTTCGCAGGTTAAAATGGTAGAAAATGGTTCTTGTTCATACTCAAACCGCAAAGAAATATGTTGATTATCCTCAAACGGTTTTTCCAGCCGCTCCATTTTTTCCAATGTTTTCACACGGCTAGAAGCCATGTTGGCCGTAGAGGCACGCGCTTGATTGCGACGCACATATTCTTCCATGGCCGCAATTTCTTCTTGTTGTTTTTCAAAAGCGCGCATAGCGGTGCGTTTTCGTTCCTCTTTTTGCACCACAAAACTGCTATAACTGCCACTGTATCGGTTTAAACGGCCATTTTCAACCTCACATATCGATGTGGCCACCTTATCTAAGAAGTATCGATCATGGCTTACCGTAAGCACCGCCCCAGGATAAGTGGATAGATAATTTTCTAGCCAGCCCAACATGGAAAAATCCAAGTGGTTGGTAGGCTCGTCCAAAATTAGAAACCCCGGGCTGTGCAAAAGCATTTTAGCAATGCCAAAACGCATTTTTTCTCCACCCGATAAAGTGGAGACCTTTGTGCTTCTATCAAAGGAACCAAACCCGAGCCCCATAAGCACGCGGTTGATTTTGGCATCTATCTGATATGCATCTTGTGCTTCTAAACGGCTGTGCAAAAGGTCATATTCCCAAAGCAAGTCTTCATCCTTTGGCGTTTTTGCAAGGGCCTCAGCACAGTTTTCCAGCTGCTTTTGTATCTCCTCCACAGCAAAAAAGGCATCGCGTGCTTCTTCTTCCAGGGTGCGCTCTCCTGTTAGGGCTTCGTTTTGGCGCAAATAACCTATTTCCAAATGCTTTGCGCGTACCACACGCCCTTCATCCGGCTCTAAAACCCCACATATTAAATTGAGCAACGTGGTTTTTCCCGCGGCATTTACACCCAAAAGTCCAACACGGTCCTTTGGGCGTATCTCCAAGGAAACATCTCGCAGGACAGATTTGTCTAAAAAACCCTTACTTGCAGCCTGTACACTGACCAACATTTTTTTCTCTTTTCTCTGTCAAAATCTTCTTTTTTACTTTTGCAATAAAAACCCCTCCGGCCACATAACCGGAGGAGCAAAATAAAAGGCATCTCTCCACATGGCCCCGCACGCCAATTTTGCGCCGGTGAACCACACTATTCTTTATCTATTTTTCGCATATTAAGGAAGAAAATAAACTCGTTAACAGCAGCCACCAACGTCACAATGCCAAACACTTGGAACAGTAGACTCAAGGTTCCAAACGGGTTCATCACGCCAATCACGCCGCCGGCCAACACCAAAACGCCTAAAAGCATTTGAAGCACATTGACCTTCCCCGTATATTTGCGCACTTGAAAGCCTTGAAAAATTTGTATCACACCCAAAAGCACAAACAAAATACCAAGGAAGATAGGTAAAAAGCTGGCAATTTGCCTGTAAAACAAAAACATGCATACGCCCAGCACCATCATCAAAATACCACCAAGAACGCTACCATTGCCACCGTTTTTTCGTGCTGAAACAAGGCTGCCAATGCCCAAAGCTACAACATAAGCACCAAGTAGGTACACGATGATTTGGATGAAAATTTCTGGCCAAATGATCAATGCCACACCTGTTAAAAGACTGATGATCGAGCGAATTAGGGCATACTTTTTTACAAAACCAACAAAAGAATTCACCAATAACACCTCCAAAATCTTGATATTCTTTTTTGCTGACTAAAACACTGTTTTTTCTTGTACCACGTGAAGATGCTAGTATATCACAGCAAGCTTTGCACAGTGCAAGAAAAAGGGGTAGGGGGATACCTGTGTGTTTCAATGAATGATAACACAGGCAAGCATGAACCGCATAAAGCACTGTGTTGTGCTCATACAGCATCAGTATTACATTATACACGATAAACCCTTACTGTGTATAGCAAATTTTGAAAATTGACCGGCATTTTAATCGAACAAAATCAACTTTACCATATCTCCCGCAGCCACCGGGCCACTCTCTTTTGGTAGGTCGATAAGGCAATTGCAGTCCATAAGAGCATATAGGCTACCAGAGGCATGTCCAAATGAAGGTATGAACACATCTTTACCTTCTACACGTGCTCGAATCAGCCGACGCGTGGGGCTGCTTTTATCAAATGGAGTTTCAGCAAAGGCTGTAGCTCGCCTTGGATGAGGATTTGACTCACCCGCCAGCTTTTTAAGAAGGGGGCCCGCAAGCACCTCAAAAGTAGCCAGAGCTGCAAAAGGATTGCCGGACAGACACAAAAGCGTGCGCCCTTCACGTGAAAGCGCCAAGGCCGGCCCACCGGGACGCACTTGCAACCCGTGAAACAACACTGTGCCACCCAGCTCTTTTGCCACCTTAGGCAAATAATCCCTTTCCCCCACCGAAACACCACCTGTGGTGATCACGAGATCCACTTCTTGTAGAAGGGTGTTTAGTTCTTGACGCAATAAATCCGCTTCATCTTTTAATACCCCTCGTTTACAAAGCGTGGCACCCAACTGGCCCACACGCGATGCGAGCAAAAAACTGTTGCTGTCAAAAATTTTTCCCTGCTCTAAGGGCTCCCCCGGGTTTATCAATTCGTTTCCCGTGGCAATCACAGCCACACGGGGGCGCTGAAACACCAAGATACGCTCTACGCCTTGCCCTGCAAGCAAACCTATTTGTGCAGGCCCTAAACGCTGGCCCGCCAAAAGCATACCGTCCCCTTTACGCACATCTTCGCCACAGGCCACAAAGTTTTCTTTTGGCCCAAGAGCACGTGTGAGCTGTATCTTACCAAAACCACTCTCTATTTCCTCCTGTTTGATAACACAATCGGCCCCTTTAGGCAACATGGCACCGGTCATAATACGGGTTGCGTCTTTTTCTTTCAGTGTGCAACTTGGCACATCGCCCGCAAATATTTCTTCTACAATGCACAACTGCACCGGATTATTTTCGCTTGCCGCTTTGCTGTCCTCACTGCGTAGGGCATAGCCATCCAAAGGGGATCGATGAAAAGAGGGCACGTCGTATTCGGCTGCAAAATCCTTTGCCAACACACGCCCCAGCGCAGCTTCCAAAGGCACTGATTCTGTTTTTGTTGCAAGTGGTATATTCTCTAAAATCCGTTGCTGTGCCTCTTCCAGCTCTATCCATTGGTCTTTATTTTGCAAAACCATCATGCTTACCCCTTGCTTCATCGTTTTGTATTTTGTAACCCGAACGCACACGAATCATCTCGGCTGCAATACTGATGGCAATTTCTTGCGGGGTTCTGCCGCCAAGCGGCACCCCAATGGGTGCATGGATGCGGGCAATATCCTCTTCCAAAACACTTTCTTCGCGCAGTTTTTGCAACGAAAGCGCCACCTTTGTGCGGCTGCCAATCACCCCAATGTACCCAGCTTTTGTGTGCACAGCCAGCCGCAACACGCTATAGTCGTGCATATGCCCCCGCGTCAAAATCACAATATAATCATGGGCTGTTAGCTCAAATCCATCAAGCGCCCGCGAGAAATCAACCATTTTTCTCTCATCCGCAGCAGGAAGATGTTCTCTTGTTAAAAACTCCGGCCTGTCATCCATGGCAACCGTATAAAAATCTAAGTGCTGTAAAACCGGCACCAGCTCGGCACCCACATGTCCCATGCCAAAAATCAGCGCTCGACTGCGTGCATGAAAAGGATCGGCTACATATTGTCCATTATCATATAAATGTGTACAAGGCTCCACAATATCGGCATAGGATACCGGTGTTTGAGAAGTATCATTTGGCTGTAAAACCCACACTTTCCCGCTTTCAATGTTTGTTAAAAGCACAAACTCCTCTCGCTCATCAAGGCAATGCAGCGCCTTTTGATACGCTTGTATGGCAAAAGAATTTTCAGGGTTAAGATACTGCAAATACACAGTGGCCTGCCCACCGCAAATCATGCCCAGTTGCGCCACATCTTGTTGCGACAAATGAAACGTGCGCATACAATTTTGTTTTGTTTCTAGCACTTCTTTCGCCGTTTTCTGTGCTTCAAATTCAATGGCACCCCCGCCAATGGTTCCAAGGCTTTGTCCATCTTCCAGCACCAGCATTTTTGCACCGGCACCACGTGGGGTCGAGCCTGCATTTTCTACTATCGAAACCAAAACCAGTGCACGGTTTTCCTTTGCTGCGTTCACAATCTCTAAAAACAATTGTTGCATATTCGGTGCCTCCACTTTTTTGTTCGTCAAATTGTTATACATTTATGGCATTCCTTTTTTTACAGCGTTCGCTCTAGGGGTACATCCACTTCTTGTGAAAGCGCAAACGACCATAAACTTAGGCGCTGAACCGGCAGATTTAACCTTTTTTGCACAGCCCTTGCATAAAGGTGCAATTGCTGTACATAGGCCTCCTGTAGCTCCTGTGGTGTTTTTCCACGGTCTGTCTTATAGTCGGCAATTTCAATGCCTTCGTTGCCCACTAAAACGGCGTCGGCAATGCCTTGCAAATACACTTTTGCCTGCGAAAGCTCCTGTGGAAGAGATGGGTTAATCCAAAACGCGGGAATGGCTGTGATGAAATCATACTCTCGCATCAACCGCGTGGCATTTTGCATTCTGCCAAACAAAGGCGAGTTGAAAAACATTGCCAGTCCTTTTCTATTGAGTGATGCAGCTTGTTCTGGCGATAACAAATGTTCTCTTTCTAGGCGGATAATTTCCTTTTCCAAATCGTCTTTGGCCAGCTTATAATCTGCCAGCTGCAAAAATCGGTGCATCGCTGTGCCACGCTCGGCCGCAGTTAGGCCCAACGGGTATAAAAAAGCCGGACGCTTGTATAAGGTTGTTTTTTCCGCTTTACTTAGGGCCGACACGCTCAGTTTTCTTGGCACCTCTTGCAAAGGCTTTCTTGTCAAAACCAAATCAAACCCTGCTTGCAATTCTGCCACTGCCTCTTCGTCTATCTGTATCGCCTCAAGCTCTTTTGGCATGATTTTTTGTGCACACAAAACCTGCTTTACACCCATGTTAAAAAAACAAGCTTGCTCATTTTTTAACATCACATTGTTTTTTCTTTCTAGGTCTGCATGTTTCCACAAAGGTGTGGCGTGTGGGTGACGTAGCAAAGCACTGAGAATCCAATCTCCAAAACAGTTTTGCCGGCTGAGCAAATAGCTGCTCCCTTGTTGCAAAAATGTAAGCGGTGCAAGAGATGCAATTCTTTTTGCTGGCTCTTGTGTTGCGTAAACGATATGCAAACGGTCACGCGCACGAGTGAGCGCCACATACAAAACACGCATTTCCTCACTAAGGCTTTCCCTTATACTGCGATGCCGAATGGCCAAAAATGGCAACGTTGGATAAAGTGTTTGATTTGTGCGCAATTGCAAACCAATGCCAAATTTTGTGTGAAACTGAAGACGCTGAGCGCGGTCTTGCAAGTTAAATTTATGGGATGTGTCTGCGAAGATAACAATGGGAAATTCTAGCCCCTTGCTCTTATGCGCCGTAATTAAACTTACATGGCCAAGGCGGCTTTGATAGCCTGCCCCCTTTGGGCCACGCCCACGCTGCAACAAACGCACAAATGCAGCAAGCCCTCCGCTCAATGTATTTCCCATTTCACTTGCCCAGCGAAGAAAACAATATACCGTTTCGCGCCTAGCTTCGCCGCCTTCCATAGCAGCCACCGCCGAAAGGTACCCCGTTCGAAGCACAAGTTCTTCGCATAAACGGCCCGTATCCATCTCGGTAGAAAGTGCGCGAAACTGAGAAAGTGTCTGCACAAATGAGCGGCTTTTGTCATCTTGTGCACAAAGCACAGCCCCATATAAGCTTTTGTTCTTTTGGCATGCTCTTAATTCGGCAAGCTCGTCTAAAGTAAAAGAAAACAATGGCCCTAACATCGTAGCAGCCAGTTGCACATCATCGCCTGGATTATCGATGGCAGCAAGAGCCGCCTGTATGGGCAACACTTCCGGCGTGCTTAGCAACGGTTGTTCCAAATCACTGCTCACCGGAATCTTAGCCTCTTCCAAAGCCAGTTGAAAAGCATCCATTGCACTTCGTGTACGCAGCAGAATACAAAAATCCCCAAATTCGCATGGGCGCTGCTGGTTCCCCTCCTGCACAGGCACTTTTTCGTGTATCATTTGCAAGATGGTTTCAGCAACATACATCGCCTCATCGCCATCTTCTTTTTCCTCTAACATCACAAATGAAAACCCGTCTTTTATGGTCCCACTTCCGCCTTGAAGCAGACGTTCTTGTTCATCATAACAAACTTCACCCAAGGCTTCACTCATCAATTCTCCAAACAGATAGTTGGCCCCTTCCACCACAGATGGCCCACTTCGAAAGTTATGCCCAAGGCGCAACACCGCCGGTTTTTTTCCACTTTCATGTGCCGCCCAGGTATTCTTTTTTTGCAAAAACAGGCCGGGATTTGCCCTGCGAAAACGGTAGATGCTTTGTTTCACATCGCCCACATAAAACAAATTGCTTCCGCTTGCGTTGCCAAAACAGGTGTAAAGCGCACTTTGCAATTCATTTGTATCCTGATATTCGTCTACCATCACCATGTCATAACGCGAGCTAATTTCTTCCGCAGCAGGCAAGCGCTCGCCACTTGGGCTCATCAAAAGTTGCAGCGTCAAATGCTCAAAATCCGAAAAATCCAGTGTTCTGTTTTCCAGTTTTTTTTCAAAATACAATTTTCTATATTTCTGGGTTGTTGCACAAAGCGCCTTTACCAATGGTGCTGCCATGGCAAGGTCTTCTCTATATTCTTCTTCACTGCACACAAGGCAATATTTTTTTAGTTCGGCAAAGATGTTTTTTACGCCATCCCGAAGGAATTTCACCTGTTCTTTTCCATCCCCTTCATACTGGCGCACTGTGGCCAAGCGTGCAAGGGCCGCGCCGCGCAAAAAACGCTCTGCCTCATTCCAATTGCATGCCTTACACACTTTTTCAAAACGACTTAGAAAATCAACATCTTCTTTCAACATTGGCAACCAAGCATCCAGCCCACCGTCGTCTTCAGCCGTTTGTAACGCAGCTTCCGAAAGTGCCTTTGCACTTTGTATTGCATCCGTTGCGTATGCCAACAATTCTTTTCCCCAAGGGGTCTCGTAAAGAGGCACAAATGTATCATACCCTGTGGCAAATTCATTTAAACGCAACTGGGGCCAAGGAAGGGCGTCAACATACTCATGCAATTTCACAATGGCATCTGCCGCCTCTTTATCACTGCGAGAGCGTCCATACAGTGCAGAGAATTTAACAAAGTCTTCGTCTTTATAGGCCTCTTCTAAAGTTTGCTGCAGGGCCTGTTCAGATAATTCATCTAAAACAGCCCCCTGCCCCACTGCCACATCCGGTGTTGTGCCAAGTTGCGCAAAATTTTCGCGCACAAGTTGCAGGCAAAACGAATCCACCGTGCCAATAAACGCGCGCTGTAATAAGTTTTTTTGACGCCTCAAAAAAGGAGTATTCCCTTTTTCTTCCCTTTCTTTTTCAAGCCTTTTCGCAAGGCGTGCCCTCAGTTCCTGCGCGGCCGCATTGGTAAAGGTAAGAATGAGCAGTCTGTCTGCCGCAACAGGGTTCACCTCTTTGGTCATCAGGCGAACGGCGCGCTCTATCAACACAGCTGTTTTTCCACTACCCGCAGCCGCATCCAACAACAAACTTCCGCCTTCGTCTTCAATGGCACTCTGTTGTGCCACCGTCCATTTACGATCGCTCACGCTTTGCCCCCTCTTGCTGTCCTCTTTCGTCAATTTCGTTTAGCAATCCTTCCCGGTGCACCACAGGCACTTCATTTCGTCCGTTCACATGCCTGCAAGACGCAAGATAAGGGCAATATTGACAAGGCCGAACACCTCCGCTTTTCACAAGGGGCTGTGCCGAAAAATCGCCTTCAGAAAGGCCTGCTGCCATCTCCTTAATCAAGGCCTCCACATGCAAAGTTAGCCCGCCAAGACGCTGTAAAGAGGCAAGCTGCTTTCCACTGGGTGTGCCATCCTTCTTGTAACGAATAGGCAAAAAAATCCCACTTTTATCGCTGTCTAACGCCTGCAAAACATCTGGATCGTCCAGCAATAATCCGTCTAAATGAAATCGACTTTTATCCGTCTCATAACGCGCTCCACTTTTGGGGCTGGGGTCAGCACTGAGATACAAAACGCCTGCCGGTATCGCCCCATGATATGGCCCCTTTTTTTGCCTGCAAAGCACGCTCATATACACAAGCATCTGCAAGTTGATGCCATAAAGCACCTCGTCTAAATTAAACAATTGGTTGCCCGTTTTATAATCAAGGATACAAATATATGTTTTTCCGTCTTTTTTAAACAAATCCACACGATCCACTTTGCCCACCACTTGCACGTTTGCCCCATTTTCACTTTGCAAAGAAAGCGCCGGCACCTCTCTATCTCCAATGGCAAGCTCAAGAGCCTGTGTTTCAAAAGAACTTTGTTTTGCAAAATTTCGCAAATACTGCAAAAGCGAAACCGTGGTTTCTTTTACACGGGTCAAAATATTTTGAAGCCTCAGTGTGGTTTCTAAAAAGTTAGCATCTATAAACTCCTCCACATACTTTTCCGTTAGCAGGCGCAAACCATCATCATCACACAACGTAAACGAGCTTCCCGTCTCTTTAAGCACCTGCTCTAGCACATAGTGCACCAAACTTCCACTTTCCAGTGATGAAAATTCGGCTTTTCTGCGTTGACGGATGTGAAGCACATGTTCCATCAAATATGCGAAACGACACTGGAAGTAGCGCTCTACTTTAGTAGGCGAAAGTTTTAGGTTTTTACCCATAAGTGCTCGCAATGTATCGCTGTTTTCCACGCGAAAAAATTGAGGAACATCCACCTGCTGTAAAAGCTGCAAACGTTGTGTGTCAAACCTTGTTTTCGGCTGAGAAAGAGCAGCCAACAAATTCTCTTTTTCCTGCGTATTTTCACGATAAATCGATGCCAACCGATCAAATGCTGCTTCTTTCGTGGTCGAAAGTTCACTCATTTTTATTTCTAAGGATGGTAAAGCCAGTTTACTTTGCAAAAAAGTCACTTCAGTGCATGGAACACCCATAACGCCGGTATGGTGCAGCGGGTAGGATAAGTGCAATTTTTTTCGTGCTGCCGTCACTGTGCGATAAAAAAACATTTGTTCAAGCAAAATACGATTTTGAAAAGACCCCGGCATTTCGATCTCGTTTTCAACCAGCACGTCACGATCTCCGTGTGTAAGCAAACCACTATAGCCCACATTGGCCGGAAACTCACCCTCCAAAAGACCCAATACAAAGCAATAATCAGCCTCTGCTAAACGCACATGGTCAGCACTTGCAAACAAAACGCTTTCCAGCGTTTTCGGCGTTTGGCCAAAATCGGTAGAGCGCACAAGCAACATCAACATCTCATCATATTCAGCAGCACTGATGGCTTCACCTTCCAAAAGCAAGGCCATTTGATCTAATGCGCCCATGCTCAAATCCCATGCACGGCGGCTGCGCTCGGCCCAGGTAAAATCACCTTCGCTCTCCATCCGCTCTGCTTTTTCCTCGTGGTGTTGCACTGCGTTTACACTTTCCATCAACCGATAAAGCTGTAAAGAAAAATTGTGTGCATTTTTTCCCTTTGCCTTTTGCAAAAAAGTTTCCAGCTTTGGTAGCATTGTGCTGCGCACCGCTTCTGCTTCTTGTTGGCTTTGCAGCGCCATCTCATCCATCTCCTGCATCAAACCTTTTGGGTTTTGCAAAAAAGGCTCTCGCCACTGTGCCGCATTTGGTTTCCACGTAAATACATAATTTTCCAAAGCCGAGATGTTCTCCTGAGAAAAACCGCACAAGCCAGTTTTAACCAACTCTAAAATAGAAGCCGAATTGATACCTTGCCATATCAAACGAAGTGCCGCCCTAAAAAAAGCTATTGGCGCCGAAAACTCAATTGTATCCGGCGTATCGCTATGCCAGGGAATATCAAACAAAGCCATCTCACGCCGCACAATGCTTTCATACACCGAAACATCACGGCAAATTAAGGCCATTTTGCTATAAGACATACCCTGCACAGCCAAACGATGCATTTCAGCCGCCACCATTTTCACCTCTGCATAACGGCTCTCTGCCTCTGTTACAGTGATGCTGCCTTCCGGCTGCTGTACATCATAGTTGCAACCGGCTAACAACAAGTTAGCACAAAGCAACTCTTGTGTGCCACTACGCTTTGGTATCGTTAGAGTCAGCGGAGATAGCGTTACAATACCAAACTGTTTCGCATACCGCAACAAACGCTGAGCCGTATTGCGTGGAGGCGAAAAAAGCCCCAGACCATCCTCTGTCTCTTGCAAATGGTCGCAGCATAAACCAACACAAACGCCCTCACAAGCTTGCATCAAGCAGCAAAGCAAATCGTATTCCGGCGCAGTAAACCCATCAAAATTATCAATATAACATATTTTTTGAGAAAACAAAGTTAAGTCTGCTTTTTGGCAGGCCAAATGCAACCTATCCTCTGGGTCCATCGCGCTGCCTGCCAATACAGCCTCATATGCAGAGAATAAAATAGCAAGATCCGAAAACTTGCTGTCTTGTGTTTTTCGCGCCACATGTTCCAGCTTTTTTGATGTTGCACCAGCGGTTTTAAGCTCTGCCATTGTTTGGGCACATAGGTTACAAAATGCCGTATCTTTTTTGTTGCGCCCAAACCTTTGCAATTTGTCTTGCACCATTTTTAACGCTTTTTTTACAAAAACAGCACGCCCTGCATCACTGAGGATGTTTAAGTTTTCGTCTGCCCCTTGTAACATCCGGTTGGCTAAAGTGCGAAAACTCACTACCTCTACAAAGGCACTGCCTTCATCTCCTAAAGTTTCTAACACCAGTGTTTCCGCCGATGAAGAAAATTGCTCTGGCACCAAAAAAACCGAGGTTTTTTGCAAGCTTGCCCGCTCTTGCATCTGCTTCAAAATATATGTAGTTTTCCCTGTTCCGGCAATACCAAGGATAAGTTGTAGCAAGCTAACCCCTCCTACTAATAATACAATTTGCTCGGGACTTTTCTTTACTCTTAAGAAAACCCACATGATTCTGCGCTAGTATTTTTACACTTGTTCGCATTGTAAACCGCGTAATTATGCACATAAATAACTTTTAAGCCATTTGTTTTAACACAAAGAATATACAACAGTATTTTAATTAGCGGCGGATTACATGAGTTTCAACCCGCTAACTCACAGGGTTCCCCGCCGGCTTTTGTGGTGGTTTCATTGTAAGCGATATACGCCCCTTTGCCGTGTCTACACTTTGCACCCACACCGTAACCACATCACCCACAGCCAGCATTTCTGCCGGATGTTTAATGAATTTTTGGCAAATTTGGCTAATATGCACAAGCCCATCCTGGTGCACGCCAATGTCAACAAACGCACCAAAATCTACAACATTGCGCACTGTACCTTGCAATTCCATGCCCGCTAGCAAATCTTCCATGCCAAGCACATCACTACGAAGCAAAGGCGGCGGCAAACTATCTCGAATATCACGTGCCGGGCGCAAAAGTTCCTCTAGAATGTCCAGTAATGTGGGTTTACCTACCGAAAGCTTCTCAGCAACTGCATCCAACCCCATTTCTCGCGCCTTTTCTGGTAATTGTGCTATAGCCGGCGTGCCAATATCCTCTTTTTTATATCCACACAAAGAAAGTAAGCCCTCGGCCGCCTTATAGCTTTCCGGGTGAACTGCAGTTTTATCCAAAGGGTTTTTTCCATCGGTTAACCGCAAAAAACCGGCACATTGTAAAAAGGCTTTTGGCCCTAATTTTGGCACTTTTAAAAGTTCTTTTCGGCTGCCAAACGGACCTTCCTCCTCACGGCGTTTCACTATATTTTTTGCAGTAGCGCTACCAAGGCCAGCCACGCGCTCTAAAAGGGGTGCCGATGCCGTGTTCAGCTCCACACCTACGGTGTTTACACAGTCTTCCACCACACCGTCCAGCTCTGCCGCAAGGCGCTGTGGTGGCATATCATGCTGATATTGCCCCACGCCAACAGCCTTAGGGTCAATTTTCACAAGTTCTGCCAAAGGATCTTGCAAACGACGTGCAATAGACACAGCACTGCGCAAATTCACATCATATTGCGGAAATTCTTCCGCTGCCAATTTAGAAGCTGAATATACGCTGGCACCAGCTTCGTTTACAACCATATATTCCGGGTGCAAATCCTCTTTTGCAAGTTGACGCAATATTTCGGCTACAAAAAGCTCTGTTTCACGCCCTGCTGTTCCATTGCCCACAGCCAATATCTGTACTTTGTGTTTTTTCACAAGCGTTTTTACTGTTTTTTCAGCTGCTGCAACTTTACCAAATTGTTCTAAAGGATAAATAACGGTTGTGTCTAACACAAGGCCTGTATCGTCCACCACAGCCACCTTACATCCCATACGATAGCCGGGGTCTAACCCCATGGCCACTTTTCCACGAATAGGCGGCTGCAACAGCAACTGACGCAAATTTTGGCCAAACACTTTGATAGCACCTTCTGCCGCAGTTTCTGTTAATTCGCTGCGCACTTCACGCTCTAAGGATGGATGGATAAGGCGTGTATAGCCATCCTCTGCGGCTACAGCCACCTCTTTTGCTGCAAGGCTATGGTTCTTTTTCACAAAGGTTCGCACCACAATAGCTGCTGCTTCTTCACTGGGCACTTGCACCGAAACCTTTAAATAGCCTTCTTTTTCACCACGATTTAATGCCAACACACGATGACCGGCCACTTTTTTCACCGGCTCTGTATACTCGTAATACGCATTGTAAACACTATCTTCCTCTTTTACCCCCACGCTTTCAAGCTGCGCGTTTTGCTGATAAAACTGACGCAAAACACTGCGCAAAGCTGCATCGTCAGAAAAATTTTCCGCCAAAATATCGCGTGCCCCGGCTAAAGCGGCCTCTGCATCAGGTACCTCTTGCTCCTCATTCACATATTCTTGAGCCAACACAAGGGGGTCGTCGCCTGTATTCTGCTCTAAAATGCGCAAGGCCAAGGGCTCTAACCCTCGTGCTCTTGCCACACTGGCCCTGGTTTTTCTTTTTGGCTTATATGGGCGATAAATATCTTCCACTTCTGCTAGCGTCAATGCTTTATCCAGCGCTTTCGCAATATCATCACTCATTTTACCCTGTTCTTCAATAGATGCTGCAACATCCTCTTTCCGCGAGGCTAAATTGCGTAAATAGTGAAGCCTCTCCTCCAGCTCACGCAATACCTGGTCGTCCATAGACCCTGTGGCTTCTTTTCGATAACGCGCAATAAAAGGTATGGTGTTGCCCTCATCTATTAATTTTACTGCCACTTGCACCGCAGCTTGATTCAATGTCAATTCCTTCGAAAGTGTTTGTATTACATCCATAGTTATTATGCCTCGTATTCTAAAGTTTTTTCTGGTTTGAAGCGATTTGTATCCTGTGCACTCTCTATATTCTCACTTTGAAGTGTAGCCTCTTTTTCTTCTTCATTTTCTTTTTCATGTTCCATTATTGCAAGCGGCTTTTGTTTTCCGCCGCTAATTTCTTTTCTTTTTCTTAAATATCGACGACTTATCACCCAGTATACAACAAGCAGCAATACACAGCCTCCGCTGATGAAGAGCCCCAAAACGAAACCCGGTGTTTGATAACGGAACACTATTTCGTGCGAGCCCGCCGATGCATACACAGCCATCATCCCGCCCGAAACTTGCAGCACCTCTACTTCTTGGCCGTCTACGGTAGCGGTAAATCCAGAATCGTACGGAACAGAAAAACACACAAGATTTTCTTGATCAAGTGTGATGTTCACCCTAAATCCGGATGAATCTGCCTCCGTGCTTGGGGAGGCTGTTTGCCGAAGGGCTGCAACATCCTGTACATATTGGTCGTAATTTACTGCATCGTAACTAAAGCCAATTTCTTCACTAAACAAACCGCTATACGCGGCAATTTGCCCAGGTGATAGGCCAATGCCACGCAAAAGAAGCGCTGCTCTGTCTTCTTCTGCCACACTTTCAAGGGTGGTCATAGGGATAAACGCATCATAGGTGAAGCCCAGCGGCAGGAAGTTATCGTTTTCATATAGGGCAAAAGGCCCCTGAGCACCAAGGTATGTCCAGCCCAGTGCCCCTGGGTCTTCTGCCTCGAAAATCTCTCGGTCGGCCAATGGCACAATGGTATAGCGGGCACTCAATAGGCCGCGCAAGGCATAATACTCCGGCTCCGGCTTGCTAGACACATCCCTCTTCACCCCAAGGCGTGGGTAAAACTCTAAAATAGATGGTGTTACAACAGAATGAAAGGTTTGCAATGAGCTTTTGTTTAACCAAATACCAAGATTGTCATAAGTTTCATACGTATCTATACGGTAAAACCCTATGTCATCCGGCAATTCTAGCTGGGCGCTTCCCTCATATTGCTGCTGTACATAATACTGGTCGCCGTCCCACTGTGGAAACTTGCCAAGTGAAATATGTATCACTGAGTAGATGACGGAAAACGCCATCACCGTTCCCAGCAAAATAGCTGCAAACTGTTTTTTTTGGCGGGCAAAATGCCAAACAAACACAAATGCTAAAATGCCCAGCATAGCCGTGCCCCAGGTGAGCCAAAATTTAGATGTGTATTGACCTAAACCAATGCGTGTAATTTCCTCCACCTCGGTGGGGATAAGGCCTAAAAGTCCCCAAAGGGCCGTTATCACCACAGCAAACTTCAGGCCAAAGGCAAGGTCAATCTCTTTGTCCTCCAGTGCATGCAAGCTTGCAAGGCACATCATAAGGATAGGCATGTAAAACCAGCGCGCATAGTAGCTAGAGTTAAACGCAAAGAAGCTGGAATTCAAGATGGGAATAAGCGCCATAACAAGGCTGGTGATCAAAAGAATTTTGAGCCACCCACCGCGCTTACTGCGAAAATAGGCAGCTACGCCTGCAATAGAAAAAATGGGCAAGTATGCACTCATGCTGGTCCATTTAATGGCGCCTTCTGTAAATACATTTGGCAAATATGGTGGGTCGGGCGGCACAATCAAAGAAGAAAGAATGGCCGGGATTTGTTGCACATGCCAATACAGCACCACATTCATCCCACTCAAAAAACTGTCTGTTCTTGGGTTATCCATCAAACTAAGAACAGATGGCAAAGCCAGCGCCATGCCAATACCCACACCAAGTATCGCCTCTGCACCCACTTGCAAAAAACCACGCAGGCTAAAACGATAGCTGCCAAACAGGCATTGTATGGTAAAATAAATAAGCAAAAACACCACATTGCCAATAAAGAAAAAATAACTATTTAGCAATGCAAGGCCCACAAACAAGGCAAACCAGCCGGTCTTTTTTTCTAAAACAAGGTTATCCATTGCCCAAAGCATCAGCGGAAAGAACACCACCGGATCTAACATATGGTTGAAAAAAATGTTGTATATGTTAAATCCGCAAAAAGCATACACCACACTCACCACTATGGGCATGGCCGATGTTTTTGCATAGCGCTGCAAATAAAGGCAGGCTGCCGCTGCTATCGCGCCAAATTTTAGCATAAACAACGGCACCATTAAGTAGGGAAGCCAGGTGCTTGGAAACGGCATCGTCAACCACAAAAAAGGAGAGCCTAAATTATAAAATGAATACGCATTGACAACCGACGTACCAAGATCGGCGCTCCAGTCCCAAGTGCCACCACCGTCTTTAATAAATTGTTGCACATGCACATAAAAGGGCAACTGCTGGGAATTATAGTCTCCACAATAAAGAAAAAAACCTTTGTCCACAATTAGAAACGGCAAAAAGATGAACAAAGCAACAGCTGCCGCAAAAATAGCGCTAAGCAAAACCGTCTTCTTTGTATCCGGTTTTTGTAAACTATTCAGCATAGAGCCCTCCCGCTCAATTTATGGTATACTATAAAAACAATTTGCCTTTGAACATCACAATCATATACTCTATTATTTTGGCAAATATAAAACTACTTTTTGATTTCTATAAAATCCCCCCTAGAAAGGACACCCTTCCATGGAAGAAAAAAACTATGCCTTTTGCGCCCTGCTTTCTCGCATGAAGTATATTGGCCGCTGGGGTCTTATGCGCCAAAGCCGCAGTGAAACCGTAAGCGAGCACACCGTGGAAACAGCCATTTTCGCACATATTTTATCCCTAATAGCCAAAGACGAATTTGAGGCGCATCATGTTCGTCCGGACGTTGTGGCCGTGGCCGCCTTGTATCACGATGCCAGCGAAATATTAACCGGAGATTTACCAACACCCGTTAAATATAAAAACGAGGAACTGAGAAAGGCCTATAAGGAAGTGGAACGTGAGAGCGCAGCCACCTTGGCCGGTATGTTACCACAAGATTTACAGGCTATTTTGTCCCCTTATTTAACAGGAGACTGCCTTCACGAAGAGGAAAAAATCTTACTCAAGGCCGCCGATAGGCTATCTGCGCTTGTAAAGTGCATTGAGGAAGAGCGCGCAGGCAACCATGAGTTTTCCTCTGCAAAATGTCAACAGTTGCGTCAGTTAAAAGAGATGCAGTGCCCTGCCGCCAACCGCTTTATACACGACTTTTTACCCGGGTATGAAAAGGATTTAGACGAACTGGTGCAATTTGGTTAAGCCTATTCTTGCAAACGATACACTTCGTCTATCAGTGATTGTAAATCATTAAAATAAGTAAGGGAAAACGCCTGCCTGCGTAAGGACGCTGCACCGCGCAGGCCATGCATGTAGGCGCCCGCCACACCGCGTGCTGTGCGCATGGCAACCGCCTCGCCTTTTTCTTCACACATTTCACGCACCTGCCATTCTAAGGCGGCCATGCGCTGCGCTAGGCTTGGCGGCGGTGGCGCATCCTCAAAGCGAAGTGCTGCAGCCACTTCGCGAAACACAAAAGGGTTTCCCATTGCGCCGCGGCCTATCATCACTGCATCACAGCCGGTGTTTTTTAAGGCATCTTTTGCGCTTTCACCATCCACCACATCCCCATTATACAAAACAGGAATTGACACTGCTGCTTTAATTTTTGCCACAGCATCGTGGTGCACCCCCGGCGTATACTGCTCTTTGCGCGTGCGTGCGTGCACCGCCAAAAAAGCGGCACCCGCCTCTTCACAGGCTTTTGCCACCTCAAGGCCTGTCATGCAAGTTTCATCCCAGCCAATGCGCAATTTCACGCTCACAGGACGGCAACTGGCTTTCACTCCCGCCTTTACAAAGGCGGCTGCTTTTTTAGGTTCTTTTAAAAGAGCACTGCCGCTGCCATTTGATACAATCTTTGGTGCTGGGCAACCAAGGTTTAAATCCAAAAAATCAAACTGCTCTTCCTCGATACGCTGAATGGCTTGTGCCAAAACATCGGCATCATTTCCAAACAGTTGCACCGCATACGGTGCACCTTTCGTGGCGCCACGCAAAAGACGCAAGCTTTTTGCATCTCCCATACAAAGTGCTTTGGCACTCACCATTTCACTCACGGTGTAAATTGCGCCTTCGCGCACACACAAAGCGCGCATAGGGGCATCGCTTACGCCGGCTAGCGGCGCTAGCGCCGCACCTGGTTCGATTTGAATATTTCCAAATTGCAATCGAAAAATCCTTTCTTAAACAAAACAATTCCAAGATATAAGTATAACATAAAAGCAATGTATGGTATAGTAATAAATAGCAAAAGTAACTTGTGAAAAAGGGGGTTTCTATGAAACTGCTTGTACTGGACGGAAACAGCATTTTAAACCGCGCCTTTTATGGTATAAAATTGCTTACAACCAAAGATGGGCTTTTTACAAACGCCATTTATGGCTTTATGAATATTCTGCTAAAACTGGAGCAAGACCAAAAACCAGACGAAATTGCTGTGGCTTTTGATTTGCGCGCACCTACTTTTCGTCATAAAATGTACGACGGATACAAAGCACAGCGCAAGGGCATGCCTGAAGAGCTTGCCGCGCAGCTGCCTTATTTAAAAGAGCTTCTCTGTGCTCTTGGCTATAAACAAGTAAGCCTTGAAGGCTATGAGGCCGACGATATCTTAGGCACCTTAGCAACAGCCGCCGCACAGCGTGGCGATGACTGTGTGCTTGCCACAGGAGACAGAGACAGCCTGCAACTGGTGCAAGAACATGTGCGTGTGCTTCTTACCACCACACGCATGGGGCGTGGCGAAACCGTGTGCATGGATGAAAAAGCCGTTACAGAAAAATACGGTGTTACACCTTTGCAACTGATTGAAACCAAAGCCCTTATGGGCGATGCTTCCGACAATATACCGGGTGTTGCAGGCGTTGGCGAGAAAACTGCGTTTGCCCTTATCTCACAGTTTGGTAGTTTGGATAGCGTTTATGAAAATCTTAACGATGCTTCTATCAAACCAGGCGTCCGTAAAAAACTGGAAGCCGACAAAGATAGTGCCTACCTCAGCCACAAGTTGGCTGTCATCAACTGTGATGTGCCCATTGAAACGAACGCAGGTTTTTATCAAAAAGAGCCACCCCAAAAGGACAAAGCCGCCTCGCTTTTAAGCAAACTTGAAATGTTTTCTGTTTTAGAGCGATTACAGCTTGAGCCCTCTTTCGAGGAAGAAAGTGCCACAATTCAAAGTTTGCCCCAAAAAGAGGCAGAAGCCTTACCAAACACTGTATCCGGCATGGTATTTATGGCCCCTATGGAAGAAGGATGGATCATCACCACTGCCGATACTCAAGCTGTTTATTTTGCCGAAAACACCTCGCCTGCCCTCTTGGCTCTTTTGCAAAACCCCAAGGCATACAAGCGTGTTTTTGATAGCAAACCCCTGCACAAGCTTGTTCTTTCAGAGCCCGGCCAAACGCAAATTGCCTCTTTGCAATTTGATGCAAAGTTGGCAGCGTATCTTTTAAACCCTGCTGCCAGCACTTACAACATCGAGCATCTTGCCGCCGAATACCACATTTTACCAGCCTTTAGCTGTGAAAAGTATCCTCTTGCCCCCCTTTTAGAACCCTTATACCGAAAACTCTCTGCCGAATGCGACCGCGCCGGCATGAAAAAATTGCTTTCTGAAATTGAGCAACCACTGGCCGAGGTGCTAGCTTCCATGGAGCTGATTGGCATAGAATTGGACGTGGAGGGTGTTCGTCGTTTTGGAGACGAACTGCAAGCAGAGTTGCAAAAACAGTTAAGCGCTGTTTTTGAGGCCACCGGTTATGAGTTCAACCTCAACAGCCCAAAACAACTGGCCGAAGCCCTTTACACAAAACTGGGCCTGCCGCATGGCAAAAAACAAAAAGTGGCTACTCTACAGACGCTGAAACCCTCGAAGGGCTGCGCGAGCACAGCCCCCTCATCGATCATATTT